>JASGTU010000107.1 GCA_030058085.1 Chloroflexota bacterium | reverse complement strand
ATGCGATAGCGGGCGGACGCCCGCTTGGCTGCTATGCTGTGCATCTCGTGCGTCCTTGTATATAACCATCCGGCCACGGCGACCGGATGTGAACGATGTACTCATGCAAGCATAGCAGAGATTAGGGGGAATCAAACCGGACAAATGATCCACGCCGGCTGTCCTATTCGGCAATCATCGCGCCACGGACGCCCCACGATTGCACGACGCACGCGCAATGGCCCAGTCCTACCGATAGCCCTACCGATGATGTCCTCGCCGTGCTGCGACAAGACGCAGGGCGGGGCGCAGTTCCTCGCTGCGCAACAGCGCGGCCGCGGCCAGGTAGACTGCGGCAGCCAGAAAGATGCCGCCCAGCGCCGCAATCAGCGCCCGATCCCACGGCCCGGCCAACATGCTCAGCCACAGCCGCAGCGCCGCCGCCATCGCCGCGGTCGCGGCCAGGCTGCGGATCAGCGCGCCGCCGAGCCGCGCCCCTTCCAGCCCGCCCATCTTGCGGCGCAGCAGCCACAGCAGCGCCGCCATCTCCAGCGTGGTGGCGGTCGTGTTGGCGAGGGCCAGCCCGCCGTAGCTCAACCGGCCCACGAGCAGGAAGCTCAGGCCGATGTTCAGGATCATGGCTGCCACGCCGGCCGCGACCGGCGTCCACGTATCGTGCAGCGCATAGAAGGCGCGCACCGTGATCTCGACAGCGGCGTGCGCCGTCAGGCCGAGGGCGTAGAACTGGAGGGCATAGGCGACCATCTGCGTGCTTTGTGCGCCGAATTGGCCGCGCTCGAAGAGGAGTTGGATCACCGGCTCGCGCAGCAGGTACAGACCGGCCGCGGCCGGGATCGTCAGGAAGAAGATCACGCGCAGCAGCTGGCCGAAGGTGGCGCGCATGGCCGCGGGCTGCCCGGCTGCGATCTGCGCGGCAAGGGTGGGGAAGGCCGCCGTGCCGATAGCCTGGGCGAACACGCCCAGCGGCAGCAGCATCAGCAGCCAGGCGTAGTTGAGCGCGCTCAGGCTGCCTGCGCTCAAGCCGCTGGCAAGAATCGTGTTGACCAGGAAGTGCAGTTGAACGAAGAAGAGACCGAGCACGCGCGGCCCCATCAGCCGTGCCACCTCGTACACGCCGGCGTCACGCACGGTCCAGTCGAAGGCGTAGCGCGCCCGGCGGCGAGCCAACCCCGGAATCTGCACGAGAAGATGGCCTACCGCGCCGGCCATTACGCCCGCCACGAGGCCGTAAATGCCGATGTGCGGCGCCAGCAGCCACGCGCCGAGGATGATGGCGAGGTTATAGACGACAGGCGCGGCCGCGGGCAGCAGGAAGTGCTGCATGGCGTTGAGTGCGCCCATCACCAGCCCGCTGGCCCCAAAGATGACTGTGCTGATCATCATCCAGCGCATCAAATTGGCAGTCAGCGCCTGCTGTTCGGGCGGAAAGCCGGGTGCGATCACATGCTGCACGAGCGGCAGCGCAAAGAGCGCGGCAAGCCCGGCCAGCACGACGATCAGCAGCGTCATCAGGTTGAGCACGCGGCTGAAGAGCAGCCAGGCGCCGCGCCGGTCGTCCTTGACCCAATAGGCGGTGAACGTGGGGATGAAAGCGCTGCCCAACGCGCCGCCGGCGACGAGTTGGAAAAGCAAATCCGGCACGCGGAACGCGGCCAGGTAGGCGTCCAGGTCTGCGCTTGTGCCGAACTGGGCGCCGATGATCATCTCGCGGGCGAGGCCGGTGGCGCGGCTCGCCACGAAGAAGAGCATGACGACGAGCGCGGCGCTCGCCATCTTGCCGCCGCTCAAGCCTGCCGGTGCGGCGTCTATGGACGCTTCGATGGGGACTTCGGTCGGTGCGGCAGGTTCCATAGTGCAGCCATGCCCCGAAGGTCGGGCCTTCGGGCCGGTGTCAGCCGGCGCGCAGCGGCTTGGCCTCTGCGTCGCCGCGCTTCTGTTGGGCGTGCTCCTTCACCAAAGCGGCGAAGCGCGCGAAGAGCAGGTCAGCGTCGTGGGGGCCGGGGCTGGCTTCCGGGTGATATTGCACGCAGAAGACGGGGCGGTCGATCAGGCGCAGCCCCTCCACGGTGCCGTCGTTCAGGTTGCGGTGCGTGATCTGAACGTTGGGGGGCAGACCTTCCTCTTGCACGGCGTAGTTGTGGTTCTGCGCCGTGATCTGAACGTTGACGGCGCCGGCGTCGCTCACCGGCTGGTTGCTGCCGTGGTGGCCGAACTTCAGCTTGTAGGTGCTGCCGCCCAGCGCCAGGCCGATGATCTGGTGGCCCAGGCAGATGCCGAAGGTGGGGATGCCCGCCTCCAAAAGCTCGCTCACCGCCTCGGCTGCATAGGGCACGCCGGCGGGGTCACCGGGCCCGTTGCTCAGGAAGATGCCGTCGGGCCGCAGCGCCAACGTATCGGCGGCGGGCGTGTTGGCCGGCACGACGGTCACACGTAGCCCCTGGCTGGTGAGCCGGCGCAGGATGTTGTGCTTGATGCCGAAGTCATAGGCGACGACCAGGGGCGCCTGCGAGCGGGCTGTTCGCGCTTCTTCCGCTGCGGTCTCATTCAGGGGACGGCGATGCCCTGCGGCGACCGGCGTCCACTCTACGCGCGTGCCGTCCACCCAGTGATACGGCTCGTGGCACGTCACCTCTTGCACCAGGTCGCGGCCGTCCAGCCCCTCCCAGGCGCGCGCCATTTCCAACAGCTCGGCCTCGCTGCGGCTGCCGTCCGTGCAGAGCGCGGCGTGGACCACGCCCTCATCGCGCAGCCGCCGCGTGAGTGCGCGCGTGTCGACCTCGCTGATGCCGGGGATGCCGTGGCGGCGCAGGTAGTCGGGCAGCGACTCGTTGGCGCGCCAGTTGGAGACGACCGGGCTGACCTCACGCACGATGAAGGCTGTGATCTGCGGGCGGTCGCTCTCCAGGTCTTCCGAGTTGACGCCGGTGTTGCCGACATGGGGCACGGTCATGCACACCATTTGCCCGCGGTACGACGGGTCGGTGATGACCTCTTGGTAGCCGGTGAGGCTGGTGTTGAAGACGACTTCGCCGGCAACCGTCGTGGCGGCGCCAAAGGCTAGGCCGCGATAGACGGCGCCGTCTGCGAGGACGAGGATAGCAGTCAAGGCGTACGCTCCCACTAAAGCAAACAGATCGACGTTGGGCGCCGGAGCTATTCGTTCAGGCGCTCAGAACCTCAGGCCAAATTAACCGGGCATCACTATACCGCCATTTAGCGGCGAGGGGAAGTTGCGCAAAGGCGTGTCCCAGGATTTGGGCGAATTGACTCGCTACAAAATATCGGGGCGGCAAGACTGCCGCCCACGACGAAACCAGTTATCTCTTGTCCCCGGAACGCGCCGGCTCTCACGCCCTACTTGCGCAGTTGCGGGTCGAGCGCATCGCGCAGGCCGTCGCCGAGCAGGTTGAAACCGAGCACGGTGAGCATGATCGCCATGCCGGGGAAGAAGACCAGGTAGGGCGACTGGCGCAGGAAAGGGATGGCGTCGCTGATCATCGCGCCCCATTCGGGAATGGGCGGCTGTACGCCCAAGCCGAGGAAGCCCAGCGCCGCGGCAAAGAGGATGGCGCTGCCGACGCCCAAGGTCATCTGGACGATGATGGGCGAGAGGCTGTTGGGCAGGATATGCACGAACATGATGCGACCGTGGCTGACGCCGATCATGCGTGCGGCGTCGATGTAATCGCGCTCGCGCACGGACAGCACGATGGAGCGTACGACGCGGGCATAGCCGGGCACGCTCACGACGCCCACGGCAATCATGGTGTTTTCCAGGCTTGGCCCGCGCACGGCTACGATGGCAATGGCTAATAGAATGGCAGGGAAGGCCAATAAGATGTCCATCAGCCGCATGATCACCGAGTCGACGGCCTTGCCGAAATAACCGGCAAACAAACCGAGCAGAATCCCCACCGCGCCGGAAGCAAACACCACCACAAAGCCGATCAGCAGCGAGACGCGCGTGCCGTGGACGATGCGGCGCAGCATATCACGGCCCAGCCGGTCCGTCCCGAAGGGGTGTTGCAGCGACGGACTCATGCGCGATTCCGCCAGGTTCGAGTCGGTGTAGGGGTCGTAAGGCCAGACAACAGGCGCCAAAACGCCGATCAAGATGGTGATGGTGATCATCACCAGGCCGACGCGGCCGTTCCAGCTTGACAGCAGGCGCCGCCAGGCATCGCTCATCAGGCTGCGCGATTGGCCTGGGACCATTATCTCATTGAGTGCGGCGACTTGTGCGTTGGCGGTTGTACTCATGGGACGCGACAGTCTTTCTTCCGGTTACTGGCTCTGATAGCGAATGCGCGGGTCGACGTAGGCGTAGGAGATATCGACCAGCAGATTAACCACGACATAGATCGTGGCGCTGACGAGGACGGCGCCTTGCACGATGGGGTAATCCCGGCTGAGGATGGCGCGATAGGTCCACAAGCCCATGCCCGGCCAAGAGAAGATCGTCTCGGTGAGGAGGGCGCCGCCCAACAGGCCGCCCAGTTGCAGGCCGACGATGGTGATCACGGGGAGCAGGGCGTTTTTCAGCGCATGTTGTATGACGACCGTTCGCCGGCGCAGCCCCTTGGCATCCGCCGTGCGCACGTAGTCCTGGCGCAGCACTTCGAGCATGCTGGAGCGGGTCATGCGCGCCAGTATGGGCATGACGGTGGTGCTCAAGACAAAAGCAGGCAGGATCAGATGCCAGAGCGCGTTGAGAAAGAGGGACATATCGCCCATTAACAACGTGTCAATCAGCATAAAGCCCGTGTGGCGCGTCACGTCCAAGTGCACATCAAGGCGCGCGCTGGGCGGAAAGATCTGCCGGTTTACCGCCAGGGCGTACATCAGTATCAGCGCCAGCCAGTATATGGGCATGGACACCCCAAGCAGCACCCCCACCGTGGCGGTTAGGTCGATCCACGAGTTTTGTTTGATGGCGGAAATAATGCCTACGCTAATGCCGATAATGAGGCCGATGATCATAGCAGCCACCACCAGTTCAATTGTGGCGGCCAAGCGGCTCCTGAGTTCGTCCATAACCGGCGTGCGGTTGATGATGGAAGTGCCCAGGTCGCCGCGCAGAATACGTCCCATCCACTCAATATACTGCTCGTGGATCGGACGGTTAAAACCCATCTCCTCGCGCACGCGCTCGATGTCCTCCAGCCGCGCTCGCTCTCCCAGCATTACGGTCACCGGGTCGCCGGGGATCATGCGGATGAGCGAGAAGACAATGATGGACACGCCCAAGAGGACCGGAATGAGCGAAATGACGCGTCGTGCGATGTACTGAGTCATCTACGGAGTTCCTTCAGGGCCTGACGCCCGCCGGCGGCGGGTGAAAAGGACGCTGCCGGGCTAGAGGAGGGCTCCAGCCCGGCAGCAACGGTCATTGCCTATTCTTCGATCCACACATGGTCGTACCAGGAGCGGAACACCACCGGCGTGTAATTGCGCACATTGCTGCGCAGCACCCACGGCGTGCTCGCCCAGACGACGGAGATACGCGCTACGTCGTCGTGGATGAGTTGTTCGGCCTCCTGATAGATCTTCTCGCGCACGGCGGGGTCCGCCTCGATGCGGCCCTCAATCAGCAACTCCGCTACGCGATCGTTGGCATAGCAGTCCTCGACCCTCGGCTCGCCGACGGGATGGCCGAAGTGCCAGCCCAGGTAGTTGTCCGGATCGCCGTTGTCGGAACCCCAGCCCAACATCCACATGGGGAACGCGCCCTCATTGCGATGCTCGAGGTAAGCGCCCCAGTCCTCGGTCATTAGGTTGACGCGGATGCCGACCCTAGCCAGGTCAGCGGCGATCGCCTCGGCGATGGCCTTGGAATCCGGGAAGTAACCGCGCACAACCGGGATGTACCAAAACTCTGTCTCGAAGCCGTCGGGCAGCCCGGCCTCGGCCAGCAGTTCTTTGGCCAGTTCGGGGTTATACTCGTAGGGCTGAATGTCGGGGTTGTGGCCCAGGATGGCAGGCGGCTGGAAGGAGCCGGCCAACTCTCCGTATTTGCCGTAGAACGGCTCGATCAGCGCTCCCCAGTTGACGGCATGGGCGATGGCCTTGCGCACCTCGATCTTGTCGAACGGCTCTATGCACTGCTGGAAGGCGATGTAGCCGGTGCTGGTGGAAGGCAGGATGTTGACGGTGATGTTGGGGTCGGCGTCCGCCGCAGGCAGGTCGGTCTGGGCTACGGTGTTAGCCTGGTGGATGGTGCCGGCCTGCAGCTCGGCGAAGCGCGCCGAATTGTCGGGGATCGAGCGGAAGATCAGGCGCGACAGATACGGGCCTTCACCCCACCAATCCTCGTTGCGCTCCAGCACGATGCGGTCATCCGGCACCCATTCGACGAACTTATAGGGGCCGGTGCCCACAGCGCCGCCGGCGGGCGTACCGTACACATCACCCTGCTCCATGACGGCAGTCGGGCTGTTCATGCCGAAGACAAAGCTTAGGGACAACTTGGCGAGAAGCACGCTCGACGGCTGAGCGAGCACCAACTCGATTGTGTAATCGTCGATGATGTTGACTTCCTCGATCGCCGTGTCCGTGCCGAACTCGGAATCGTAGTACTCGAAGGTGCGCCCAAAGCGCCACTCGTTGTCCGGGTTGCGCCAGCGATCGATGTTCCACTTGACGGCCTCGGCGTTGAACGGCGTGCCGTCATGGAAGGTCACGCCCTGGCGCAGGTGGAAGATCCAGGTCTGGCTATCTTCGGTTTCCCACGATTCGGCCAGCCACGGGATCGGCTTGGTGCTGATGCCTTCCTGGCGAACCAGCGGCTCGGCGATCTCCTGGATCACCATAGCCGATTCGCCGTCGGTGACCGAGCCGGAGTCAAGCAACACGGAGTCGCCGCCGCGGCCGACGATAAAGACGGCGTCAGCCTGACCCTCGCCCGGCAGATCGTAGTTGATCTCGACAACGCGCTCAGCGACCTTGCTCTCTTCCGAAATGGAAGGGACGGCGGCTTCAGCCTCCGCTTCGGCTGCCGGCGCGGCCGCCGGCGCTGCTGCGCTACAGGCCGCCAGCATGGCGACGACCAGCAGCATGGTTGAAAATACTACCCACCTCTTCTGCATCTCTGTGCTCCTTTGTGTTTGTAGAACGGCAGACTACGGACGGCTTCTGGCGAAGCCGAAAATCAACGGAACGAAAGACCGAGTCAAGATTGGCCTGTTACGCCAAAAGGGGCCGCATGGCGGTTTGCAGCGGCAAGGTCGTGACCTCGACGCGGTCCTCGTACATCGTACAGTTGATCTCGCTGCGAATGCCCAAGCCTTTAGGGGTTGGGCTGTCGTCGAAATTGAAGTTCGGCATATAGACGCCTGGTTCGATGGTGAACATGACGCCCGGCGCCAAGACGCGGCGGTCTTGCGTCTCCAGGTTATCGATGTTCACCCCTAGATAATGTCCCGTCGGGCCGAGGCTGTGGCCTGTGCGGTGGATGAAGTACGGCCCATAGCCGGCGCCGGCGATCACCCCGCGGCAGGCGTCGTCTACCTCGTAGCCGTGGACGGTCTTGCCCGCGGCAAGCTGTTCTTCAATGTACGCCACGGCGCGGTCGCGCCCGGCGATGACCGTCTCGAATACCTGCTGCGCCTTGGGCGGGACTTCGCTGCCGCAGAACGCCGTCCAGGTGAGGTCGGCCATGCTGTCGTCGGGGCTGTTGCGCTCGCGCGACCAGAGGTCGATGAGCACGACGTCGCCGGTGCGAATGGGGACGGGCCGCTCGGCGCTGGGCAGGTAGTGCGGATCGGCGGCGTTGGCGTTGACGGAAACAATCGGGAGCAGCGGCTCCAGCCCGTGGCTGCCGAAATACTCGGCGATGTGCTGCTGCACTTCATGCTCCATAATCGGCTGTCCGGCGCGCAGCCGCTCGGCGATCAGGTCGAAGGCCGAATCCTTGGCGGCAAGGCAGACAGCCGCGGCGCGGCGGTGGCTGGCGAGCTGCTCAGGCGTCAGCACGGCGAGGGCCAGTTGCGCAGCGTCGGCGCTGCTCAGAATCTCGGCGCCCGTGCTCTGTATGACGACCTCCATGATGCCGGCGTCAACGCGGCTGATGAAAGGGACGGCGTTGCCGGGGCTATACTCCATCAGGATCTTCGGCTTGCGCCCCGAGATGCCGATCAGACGCGGCAAGCTCTCCGCCAACTCCTGCCAACTCACGTAGCGAATCTGTTCGCCGGCAAGGGCGGGGTCGATGTCGAGGAACATATTGCCTTCGATAGCATGGATCAGCCAGCGCGGTTCACCCTGCGCCGG
>JASGTU010000106.1 GCA_030058085.1 Chloroflexota bacterium | reverse complement strand
TGAGCGGCCTGTACAGCCGTCTTGCCCAGGTGCGCGCCCAAACTGCCATCGAGTTCGTCATCCTTGCCGACCTGCAGGACACGTTGAGATGGCCGTTCCGCAGCCTGGTTGCCAGGCAGTTGCGCGCCAAGGGCTTCGTCGCCCGCGTGCCGTCCGCGCCCGACATCCACCGTTTCGGCAACTTGCTCAAGAAACACGCGCCGCGTCCGCCCAAGATCGATTACCATCCCGAGGACATGATCCTGCTCCAGTACACCGGCGGCACGACGGGCGTGCCCAGGGCGGCGATTCTGACGCAGCACAACCTTGTCGCCAACGCCCATCAATGCAAGGTCTGGTTTACCGGCTCCGTATACAGCCAGGAGAAAGTCCTGGCGGCGCTCCCGCTCTTTCATGTCTACGGCATGACTGTGGGCACCCTCACGTCGACCATCCTTGGCTCGGAACTGGTGCTCGTGCCCGACCCGCGCGATGTGAATCACATCCTCAGGGTGATCCACAACGAAAAGATCAGCATGTATCCGGCTGTGCCCGCCATGTACGCCGCCATCAACAACCACCCTAAGGTCAGCAAATATGACTTACACTCTGTCAAGGCCTGCGTCAGCGGCGGATCCTCGCTGCCGGTCGAAGTCGCCACTCAGTTCGAGAAGATCACGGGCGGGCGTCTCGTCGAAGGCTATGGTCTGAGTGAATGCTCTCCGCTGGCGTGCGGCAACCCCGTCCACGGCGAGCGGCGGGTAGGCTCGATTGGCGTGCCGGTCCCCAATACGCGCGCCGTCATCGTCTCGCTCGAACCGGACGACGACGGCAACTACAAGGAGCTTCCTCCCGGCGAAGAAGGCGAACTGGTCATCTACGGGCCGCAAGTCATGGCCGGCTATTGGAACGCCGGCCGCGACACGGAAGCCGCCATCGACAAGACCGGCGGCCTCCACTCCGGCGACATCGCCCGCATGGACGAAGACGGCTACTTCTACATCGTCGACCGCAAGAAGGACCTAATCGTCGCCAGCGGCTACAACATCGTGCCGCGCGAGGTCGAGGAAGTGCTCTTCATGTACGACAAGGTGATGGAAGCCGCAGTGGCGGGCGTGCCGCATCCCAAGCGCGGGGAAACCGTCAAGGCCTACGTCGTGCTCAAACCCGGACAGACGGCGACCGAGGAGGAAATTCGCACCTTCTGCCGGCAGAATCTCGCCCCCTACAAAGTGCCCACCGCCGTAGAATTCCGTGACGAAATCCCCAAGACCCAAGTCGGCAAAGTCCTGCGGCGTCTGTTGATCGCCGAAGAAAAAGCCAAGATGGCCGCCCAGGCTGCGGCAGAGACGCAAACCGACAATTAACCCCCAACTCCCTCAAAACAAACGCCTTCCGGGAAGCTTGTATCTTCCCGGAAGGTCGTTGTAATACTCTGTGAATGATCTGCTGCTGTCCCGCTTGGACTACCAGCCCATGCAGGGCAGCCTAGCCCTATCGGCTCTGGTCAATCGCCACGCGCAGGTTATACTCCTCAGCCATCAGCCGTTCCAACTGATTCTCCAGCGTCCGTAGGCGCCGGCGATTCGCCCGTTCTCCCAGACTGCGCTCGTGCTCCAACTGGCGGCGCAACCGTTCGATTCGGCTGCGCACATCCTGTTTGCGCGCCATGAGCTGGAAGCGTTCTCCCATTGCGCTCTCCCCGCCGGCTAGCGATTACTCATCGTCCTTGACAAACGGCTCTTCCGAGAAATCACGCGGCACACGCGGCCGGTACACCAGATAGGCGATTCCTACGCTTAGGAAATAAAGCCCGATCAGCGGCATCATCACAATAGTCATATTGATGGGATCGATGGTAGGGGTGATGATGGCTGCAGCAATGGAGACGATGACAATCGAATGTCGCCAGTAGCGCAACAGCGACGGCCCGCTCGTAATGCCGGCGCGTGCCAGAAATGCGATCACAAGCGGCATCTGGAAAGCCGCCCCGATCCAGAACGTCACCCGCGTGACGAAGCCGATGTACAGGGGCGCGGTCCAGTCGGTGCGCAACTGTTCGCCGCCGAAGCGCTGCAGGAAGCCAATCGCCGGGGGCAGCATGATAAAGTAGGCGAACACCACGCCCGTCACAAACAAAACCATGATGCCTGGCAGGATGATGAGCAGGTTGCGCCGCTCATGCGGATAGAGGCCCGGCGCCACAAACGCAATCAACTGGTACATGATCACCGGCATCGCCAACGCCGCGCCCGTCGCCAACGCCACCTTGAAGAAGACGGAGATGGCGTCAGTCGGGCCGATAACCTGCGGAACCGCGCCGCCCAGCGGCCGGTTGATGATCTCGACTACTTGCCACGTAAAAATCATCGCCACCAACGTGCCGACGATCAATGCGCCGCTCATCCACATCAGACGCAGCCGGAGCTCCTTGAGATGCTCCATTAACGTCATGCTGCTGGATTCAACCGGGTCGTATGGGGGTTCAGCCGTGGAGGCTTGTTGGCTCATCCTTCACCTTCAGGATCGGCGCCTTTGCCGTTCACGCTGAGGGCTGCGCGCTTAACCGCCGGCGCCGGTTCCGGTTTAAGTTCCGCCTCATCATCTTCTGCGTTCTCTGCGAGGGTCGCCGGTTCAGAGGCATCCTCTGCCTGGGGAGGCTGCACGCCTTCCACACCGTCAACGACTTCGCCCGTGTCCGCCGCCTGTGGAGACGCCTCATCCGCTGTGGTCTGCGGCGGCAGGATCGTATTCTCCGCCGGCGCCTCGTCATCGCTCTTAGCAACGATCTCCTCGGGCGGCTTCCGCTCGGATGCAGCGGCGGGTGTGTCTGCCTCTTGCGCGGCAGGCGTCGCCTGTTCTGCAGACGCCGCGGCATCGCCCACAGCCTCATCCGTCTTTACATCGCTCGACTTGGCATCGCTCGACCTGGCGGCGGCCTCGGTCTCAGCCGGCTTATTCTCTGCGGGCTTCTTATCGGCAGCCTTACCCTCAGCCGGTTTCGCTGCCGGCTTGGTTGCAGTTGCGGGCTTGGCAGCAGGTTTAGCCGCAGCAGGCTTTACCCCAGCGGGCTTTGTCGCCGTTTTCGCCGCCGGCTTGGCCGCGGCAGCTTTCTTGGGCGCATCCTCCTCGTCCAAGTCTCCGGCGATTTCCTTCATGATCTTCTGCGGATTCAAATCATCGAGGTCCTTGAACTCCTCGCTAAACTGAGAAGTCAGTTCGTTCGACAGGTTACGCACATAGCGGATCGTCTTCATCACCTCGCGGATCGCGCCGGGCATGCGTTCCGGCCCCAATACGATCAGCGCGATCAGGGCGATGAAAAACAACTCCATCATGCCGATGCCAAAAAAGCTATCCATCACTCACTCAGAAGGTTTTTCTGCCTGCCTCTTGGAGAGCAGAGCCTAAAACGCCATTGACGAAGCGGGGGCTGCTGTCGCTGCCGAATAGCTTGGCTAGTTCAACGGCTTCGTTGATCACGACCTTAGGCGGGGTATCCGACTCCTGGCTGCCGATCTCGAAGAGGGCGAGGCGCAATATGTTGCGGTCGATGATCGCCAGTTGATCCACCGGCCATTCGGGGGCGTACTTGGCGATCAGTTCGTCCAGCCGGCTTCGGTTGCGGACTACGCCGCTGACAAGCCAACGCAGATGCTGCGCCCCTTGTTCCCCCGGGTTGGTGTAGGCCAACCGCTCGTCGACCACAAAACCGGGCGCATGTCCCGCACTGTCTATCTCAAACAACGCCTGGATCGCAAGCCGGCGTGCACGCCGTCGCTGGTGGATCAAACTCTGGCGATCGACGTCTCCCGTTCTTTCCCGTCCCCTGTCCTTGGGGAGTTGGGAATCGGCGCCGCCATTGGTCATCTCACGATCTGGCTGTCTTGGCATTACTGAGGATTCACGCTAGAGATGGCTAAAGACCGGCGCCCGTGTGTAATCAGTGCAACCGGCATCCTACATCATTACCAATCCGCCGTCAACCGTCACGACTTGGCCGGTGATGAAGCTCGAACGCTCCGCCGCCAGAAAAGCCACGGCCCACGCCACTTCTTCCGGCGTGCCCATACGGCCCATCGGCGTGCCGCGGATGATCTCGTCGCGCTGCTCGTCGTTGAGCAGGCCGGTCAGCGCCGTCGGGATAAAACCGGGGGCGACGGCATTCACCGTGATGTTGCGGCTGGCGACTTCACGCGCCAAGCTCTTGGTGAAGCCCACGATGCCGGCCTTGCTGGCCGCGTAGTTGGTCTGGCCCGCCTGCCCCGTCAACCCGACCACGCTGGTGATGTTGATGATGCGACCCCAGCGCTTGCGCACCATGCCGCGCAGCGCCGCACGCGTCACGGCATAGACGCTCTTCAAATTCGTGGCGATAACCGTGTCCCACGCGTCTTCGGACATGGTCATCAGCAGCGTATCGCGCGTCGTGCCGGCGTTGTTTACCAGGATGTCCAGCCCGCCCAGGCTCTCTTGCACCCGCTTGACCAACTCCGCCGCCTGAGCCACGTCGCTGACGTCCGCCTGGAACAAGGCGCATGTGCCGCCCGCCTCGCGGATGGCATCCGCCACTTCCTGCGCGCCCGCTTCGTTGCCCCGGTAATGTACAGCTACAGCAGCGCCCGCGCCGGCCAACTCCTTGGCGATCGCCGCGCCGATGCCGCTGCTGCTGCCGGTAACCAACGCTACTTTACCCGAAAAATCCATACGAGTTCCCCTTGCTAGATGCGCACATTATACCGGCTTGCCGGCCAAATGGCGAATAGCGCGCCCTTTTCGCAAACGCCCGGCTCGCGCCGGCAGCCAAGACTTGCCCGGTCAGCCGGCCTGGTTTTGGCGGGCCGCCAGCCAGTCTGCAAACGCGCGTACTGCGTCCACATCCTTGACGCTGCGCCGCCCCGCCTGGCGGTCGATGCGCTTCATCAGCCCAGCCAGCACCTCGCCTGAACCGATCTCGACGAAATCCGTCACGCCTTGCGCCAACGCGTATTGCATCGAGGCCGTCCACTTGACGCCCCCGGTCAACTGCGCGACCAGTTCAGCCCGGATCGCCTCCGCCGAGGTGATCGGCTCTGCTGTCGTGTTGGCGAGAATGGGAACCCGCGGCGCGGCGATGGGCGTCGCGGCGATGGCCGCAGCCAGTTCTTCGGCGGCGGGCTGCATCAACGGGCTGTGCGCGGCAATGCTCACCGCCAGCGGGGCGACTTTGCGCGCGCCGGCTTGCTGCAGCGCCGCCATCGCCGCCTCCATGCCCTGCTTGTCGCCCGATATGACGATCTGCCCAGGGCAATTGTCGTTCGCCACCTGCACCACGCCGCCCCGCGCCGACACGTCAGCGCACACGGCGCTCACCTGCGCCTCGTCCAAGCCGAGGATCGCGGCCATCATGCCCGGGGCCTTTTCGCCGGCCTCTTTCATCAGCCGCCCGCGCTCGCGCACGAGGCGCAGCCCGTCGGCATACGACAGTGCGCCCGCCGCCACCAACGCCGTGTACTCGCCCATGCTGTGGCCGGCTGCGTACACGTGCTCGGTTGACCGCTGTGGCTGCACGCCCGCCTCGACCAGCGCCGCCTCCAGCGCCCGCGCCGCGGCGACGCTGGTCGCCATCAAGGCCGGCTGCGTGTTGATCGTGTCGGTCAGCGCCTCTTCCGGCCCTTCGAAGCACAGCCGGCTCAGGCTAAAGCCGAGCGTATCGTCCGCCTCCTCAAACGCCGCGCGCGCCGGCGGATACGCATCCGCCAGATCGCGCCCCATCCCCACGGCCTGGCTCCCCTGCCCGGGGAACAGGTAGGCCGCACTCGAAACGTATTCGGTCAGATTCGGTCTAGCCATGGCACATTGGTTATGCGGTCTCCACTCCGCCTACGCGCAGCCGGACGCCCAATCGGATAGGACACTGAGCGACGCCCAAAGCCGCAACCGGCTCCCCTCACATTATTAAGCCGGCCCGGGAACAAACCGGACACAAGCAAAAAAGGGGATTTGGCTCTAGGCTCCAAATCCCCTTGTTCGCCTTCCCCCAGAAGCTCACGCTTCCTCTGCTACCGTCACAATCTGTCGCCCCTTGTAGTAGCCGCAGTGCGGGCATACTCGATGGGGCAACATCTTTTCCCGGCAATTCGGGCACTCGACCAGCTTCGGCGTCCCAATCGCATCATGGGCGCGGCGCCGGTCTCTCCGTCCCTTGCTCACTTTTCGCTTCGGTAATGGACCCATTTTGACTCCTCAAGTTTTCCTGGCGACCTATCAGTCTACCGCCTAGTTGAACCTGCGCATACCGCGCCCTAAGTTCCACAACCCGCTTCTCGCCCCTACAGGACAATCGCCGCTGCTCAGGCCTGCCCCGAGCTGCCCAGCCTGTTCTTCAAATTGAGCAGCGCCGCCCAGCGCGGGTCGACCGCATCCTCTGCATCCGTTTCCGGCGCGCTGTCCGCCACATCCTGGCCCCGGGCTGCAATCTCCTCGCCCGCCTTCGAGCTGCGAATCCCTTGCAGATAGGCGGTCAGGTTGGGGCACTCGCCCGCGCCCGTCCAGTTGCACCCCGGATACATGGGCATCGCCAGCCAGATGTTCTGGCGCACCACCTCCGAAATATCGAGAATGTGGCGTTCGTCGATCAACAACGCCTCATCCTCCAGATCGTCGGTCGAACCTTCAAACTCGTCCGGTGCGATGTAGCGACCCGTATTCACCTCGACCAGGGGACGGAAGCTCTCCTCTATCGTGAAGCGCACCGGCATCGCGATCGGCTCCAGACAGCGGTTGCACGTGACTCGCACGGCGGTGCTAAGTGAAGCCGTCACCAGAATGCCGCTGTGAATCCGCAACAACTGCACGCTTCCGACCAGCGGGCCGAGCATCTCCAGGTCCGGGTCCAGGTTGCTAAGGTCTTCCTGCAACTCGAACCGGCGCACCGAGCCGATTGCCTCTTTGAGCAACCCCGCTACGTTGAACTGCATGGCCTTGCTCCCGCCAAGCCTCTAAATGTCAATGTGCTGCGTCCGCCCAAATCTATCTGCGGCGCAAGGCTTGGCTTGCAGCGCCCGATAGAACCGCAGTCGCGGACTTAATGGCCCATCCTGACTGCGTGACAAACAGACAAGCAGTATAGCCCTTTGGC
>JASGTU010000105.1 GCA_030058085.1 Chloroflexota bacterium | reverse complement strand
AGATAATGGCGATTCAGGTCGCACAACTGCAGGCGATGATTGGGGCCGACACCCGGGGACTCGAACGCGGCGTGTCGGCCTCGCGCGGTCTGCTGCATGGTTTGACCGGCGACATCCGCCACATGGCATCCACCGCTGCGGGGTTCATCGCGCGCGACCTCATCGTCGGCGGGTTCAACCGCATCAAGGACGCCCTCACGGATACGGGGCGGGCGATGGTGGGCTCCAACCGCGATTGGGAAACGTACACCACGCAATTCACGGTGCAACTCAAGTCGCAAGAAGCGGCGCTGCGCCGCCTGGCGGAACTCGAAGAGTTCGCCATGTTCGCCCCCGGCGGGCTCGATGACCTGATTCAAGCGGACATCATCCTGCAGAACTTTGGCATCCACGCCGAGGACGCGGCGCGGCGCTGGGGCTACTCGGGGCGCGAGATACGGGGCATCGCCGCGGATACGGCCGCCGGCAGCAAGGCCTCGTTTGAAGAGATCAGTACCTGGTTCGGGCGTTTCGCCGCCGGCGATACGGGGCGCGCCATCATGCGGTTGCAAGAGTTGGGCGTCGTCACGCGCGAGCAGCTGCGGCAGATGGGCGTCGAGTTCGATAAGGCGGGATCGTTGACGACGCCCGTCGACGAGGCCTTTGCGGCCATGCTGCGGCTGGCGCAGGAAAAGTTCGGCGGCCTGACACAGATCCAATCCGAGACGCTCGCCGGGATGCAGGAGCAGCTCGAGGATTGGAACGTCCAGCAAAAGCGGGTATGGGGCGAGCCGGTCTTTGACGCCTACAAAGAGGGGCTGAGCGAGCTTCTCAGCTTCTTGGACTCTGACGCCATGGAGCAGGCCAACGACATCGGCCTGGGGCTGTGGGAGTCGCTCACCGGCTGGGCGGGCGACGTGGCGCGGGACTGGGCGCACCAGTTCATCAGTCTGGCGGCAGATGCCTTCCACTGGGGCGCCAATATTGTCCGCGAACTCGCCGCGGGGATCACCGGCTCCGACTATGTGGCGCAGGCGCTCGACGATCTCGCGGCGCAGCTTACCTACTGGCTGGCGCCCGGCTCACCACCGCGATTGTTGCCAGATCTCACGCGGTGGGGTATGGGCGCCGCCGACGCCTATTTCGCGGGCTGGAGCGAAGCGGGGCCAGCGGCGCAGGCATATCTGAATGACCTGGCCAAGTCCGTTGCCCCGTATCTCGAGGACATCGACCTGACGGGCGCTTTCAGTGATGATGCCCGCGCACAGATGGAGGCGGCGTTCGGAAGCTCGGGAACCAAGGCCGCGGCGATGGAGTACGCCGAAGCATACGCCGGGTTACGCCAGGCGATGGAGCGGCTGGACGAGGCCAAGGCGCGGCAGGCGATGGTGGCGGGCAGCGGCGATCAGGCGGCCATCGATGCGGCGCAAGAGGAGTTGGATCTCGCCAACGAGGGTGAGGTGTTAGCGCGCCGCCGCATGGTGAGCGCGCAGATGCGGCTCTCGGCGGAAGCGCGGGCACAGATGCAGCTGGCCAACGCCATCAAGCGGCAGACGGACGCCACGAAAGAGCGGGGACGCGCCGAGGAGGATGCCGCGCGCAAGGCCGCCGACCGCGAGGCGGAGGCGGAGCGTCGGCGACAAGAGGCAGAAGCCAAGAGGATTGCCGACGCGAGGCTGCGCTGGGAGCTGGCGCAACAAGATACCGCGGGACAAATCGGCATCTGGCAACGCGAACTAAGCGGCGTCGAGGAGGGCAGCGCCGAGTACTATGACATTCTCACGCGCATCATCGGGCTGGAAGATCGGCTGCGGCGCGAGCGCGAGGGCGCGGGGGGCGGCGGCAGCGGGATCGTGCCAAATGCCGACGAAACCAAGGACGCCGTCGAGCAGTATTTCCACGATTCCGGCGCGCACATGGAGCAGGCGCGACAGAAGGTCGACTGGGGCGGGATCGGCAAGGCCATCGCCGGCGCGGTGTGGGACGGGTTCAGAAACTGGGTTGAGGAGAACCTCAAGAACCAGCTCGCGGTCATCACCGAGCAGGCAGACGAGTGGTCAACCGACCCCGACGTGCTGGATACGTTCCACGGATACGGGGTATCGCTCATTGGTCGCATGATCGGCGGTATGGGGGATGAGTTCGGCAACCCCGAGCTGCAGAGCGCGATGGGTGGCTCGCTGCTCGACTTTTTCGTCGCGGCGATCCAGTCGGTGGACAACCTGCTGGGGCAGCTCATGACGCGCCTCATTCAGGGGATGATCGATGAGGCCGTGAATGCCGTGTGGCGCAAGCTGGGCCATGAGACGCCTCCGGCCGGCGGCATGATCGGCGAGGCGCTACGGTATTTCTCCGATGCGGTCAATGATGCGGCAGTCGATCCGCGGCGCCCCGTATCGCGATTTGCCCGCGGCACTGGCCTCTATCCCGGCGGTTGGGGCGTCGTCGGCGAAGAGGGGCCAGAATTGGTCAAGCTGCCGAGCGGTTCGCAGATTCTACCTGCAGATGAAACGGTGCGCGCTATCGGTGGCTCGACGAATATGACCTTCAACATCTTTGCACCGGGCGGACGGCCCCGCGATGTGGAGATCGGCGTGCGGCGGGCACTGAGAGCCGCGGGGGTGGCGGGCTGATGGCCTACATTATTGAGCGATTTGGGGATGTCTGGTCAACGGCTGTCGAGCTGCCCACGCTCGACGGGAAGCAGCCTCGCGGGATACGGGGCATTGAGGGGTCGATGATCCGGCTGCCGGGGGGCCGCGCCTACGACTGGCGCGGGGGTGAGCAGGCGCCCATCGCGCCGGAAGAGGTGACCATCGAAGGGACGTGGGTGGCGGCGAGCGTCGCGGCGATGGAGACAAAGCACGCGGCGCTCCTGGGGCT
>JASGTU010000104.1 GCA_030058085.1 Chloroflexota bacterium | reverse complement strand
GACAGCAGCACGGCGACGGTGAAGAGCAGGAAGGCCGCCTGCATCACCGGGTAGTCGCGACTGCCTACGGCCTCGAAGATCAGCCGGCCCAGCCCCGGATAGGAGAAGACCGTTTCGATGACTACTGAGCCCCCGAAAGCATATCCCAGGCGCAGCGCCGCCATCGTCACGATGGGGGGCGCGGCGTTGGGCAGCACATGGCCGAAGAGGATGCGGCTTCGCCCCAGCCCCTTGGCCGTAGCGGTGCGCACGAAGTCCTCGCCGATGACGTCGAGCAGCGTGTAGCGCACGGTCAGGTAGAGGTCCGGCATGCTGAGCAGCGACAGAGTGAGGACGGGTAGAATGGCGTGCCGGACGATGTCTAGCGCCTGTTGTCCGCCGGTCAGTTGGGCGGCGGGCGTGACAGCCCCTTGGGCGGGCAGCCAGCCCAGCCGCACAGCGAAGACGGCGATGAAGAGCATGCCCAGCCAGAAGGAGGGCAGCGAGTTGAGGCCGATCATAGACCAGAGCAGGCTTGTGTCGAGGGGGCTCGCCCGCCGCCAGGCGGAAAGCGCGCCGAGCACGCTGCCCAGCACGGTGGACAGGACGAGCGCCGACCCGGCCAGCAGCAGCGTCCAGGGGAGGCGCTGCGCCAGCATTTCGGCGATGGGGCGCTTCTGCCGATAGGAATAGCCGAGGTCGCCGCGCAGCAGGTCGCCCCAGTAGGCGACATATTGCTTGTAGAGCGGCTGGTCCAGCCCTGCCGCGGTCATGATCTCGGCGCGTTCGTCCGCGCTCAGCAGCCCCACGTCGACGCCGGCCAGCAACGCCAGCGGGTTGCCGGGCATCAGCCGCGGCAGGGCAAAGTTGAGGGTGATCGCCAGGATCAGCACCGCGGCATACTGTAGAAGACGGCCGCTTCCCGATTCTCCGCTCGCTTGCACCGGGGCTTACCCTCGCATCAGTCTAGCGGTTCTCGCCCAGAGACGACGCTTCCGGGAAGCCGAATTGCGCTTCCCGGAAGGCAATGTTCGTCTGACAGTTCGTCTGCTCTGTACCGCTGGGCGAGGTTCTGTCTGCATTACGGGCGGGCGGATTCCGGCAAGAAGGAGAGCTTGTGGAAGATGCCCTGCCCCGCCATGAAGGCCCATCCGTCATGGACGCCGTTGCGGTAGGCGTAAGCCCCATCGGGATAATGGAGCATGATAAAAGGCAGGTCTGTGGCGATCTGCACCTGAACCTGGTCGAGCAGGTCTGCGAACTCATCCGGGTCGACGGCGACGTTGAGCGCTTCCGCCAGGGTGTCGGCGGTTTCGCTGGCGTAGCCGGAGAGGTTCAGCGAGCCGATAGCCGGGTCCGAGTGGATCAGCGATGTGACGCGCACGGCATTGGCCTGCACGGGAGCCGACCAGCCCCACATTGCCATGTCATAGTTGCGTCCCTGGGCGACGTCGAAACCGGGCCAGACCGCGTCTTCCCAGGTGGCCTGCTCCACAGCCGCGACGGCTGCGTCCATGCCGATCTCGTTGCGCAGCATTTCGCTCACCACTTCGGCTGTGCGCAGCCGCAGCGCGTTGCCGCTGGGCGTGAGGAACTCGACCTTCAGCGGAGCGCCGCCCGCCTCGCGGATGCCGTCGCCGTCGCTGTCGATGATGCCGGCTTCGTCGAGCAGGGCGCGGGCTTGATCGGGGTCGTGCTCGGTGACTACCGCATCGTTGAAGAAGGGCGAGGCCGGGTGGATCCAGCCGGTGCTGCCCGGCGTGGCGGCGCCCAGATAGACGGTGTCGATCAATTCCTGCCGGTCAATGGCCAGGGAGACGGCGCGTCGCACCTCGGCGCGGTCGAAGGGGAACTTCGTCATGTCGTAGGTGAGCATATCGGTGGTGAAGAGCGCGCCTTGCGCCAACTCGATCTGCCCGGACGCGCGCAGCAACTCGAATTGCTCCGGCAGGACGGGGCGAACGAGCATGTCCGCCTCGCCGGTCTGCAGCGCGGTGAGGCCGCCGGTGTCGTCGGCGTAGATGATCGCCGTAATCTCGGCGACGGCTGGGGCGCCTGCGAAGTAGTCGGGGTTCGCCGTGAAGCGGTAGTACTGATCCGGCCTGTACTCAACCAGCCGGTACGGCCCCGTTCCGACGTTGCTTGCGCTCTCGAAATCGTGCGCCGCCGGGTCTTCGATGCCGGCCCAGACGTGTTCGGGCAGGATCGGCACGTCGGCTAGCACGCTCAACTCGAAGAGTGGAGTCGGCGCGGTCAGGGTGAGGACGACCTGGTGTTCTCCGGCGACTTCGGCGCTCTCCACCGGGGCCAGCGCCCGGGTGAAGCGGCTCTGCGTGTGCGCCTTGAAGTAATCGACCGTGAACTTGACGTCGCCGGCGTCGAAGGGCTCGCCGTCGTGCCAGGAAACGTCGTCGCGCAGGTCGATTGTCACGGTCAGCCCGTCTTCGCCGACGGACAGCCCGCGGGCCAGCCAGGGCTGGGCGACGCCGTCGACGTCAGTCTGGTAGAGGGTATCGTATTGGAGCAGGAGCAAGTTCCAGCCGGGGTAGCCGGTGACGTAGGTGTACGGGGTGAGGGTGGACTCGTCGCCCATGATGCCGATGCGCAGTTGGGCCGGTTCACTCATCGCTGGTTCTGCGTCTGATTCGGCGGGCGCCGCAGGTGAAGCCGGGGCGCAGGCCGCTAAGGCTGCCGCAACTAAGCCGATCAGGGCAATCCGCAACCAATTTCGGGTCATTTGTGTGGACATTATCGCCTCCGCAAGCGAGCTGTTATTGCGAAAAATTGCAATAACAACCATTGTACGGCATGGCGGACGTTTGGGAAAATACGCCTAATGAAGAACGGGGACGTATGAAGCGGCCGCGGGATCGTATGTTGCTGCACCTACGTTTTGCCGCGGCACTCCGCACACAAGCCGACCAGCATCAGGTGGCGGGCGTCGAGTTCGAAGCCGTAGCGCTCACAGAGGACGGCGCGCAGTTGTTCGATGGGCTCGACGTCGATCACGACCTCGCGGCGGCAGGCGCGGCAGATGAGGTGGTGATGCGGCGCAGGGCCGGCGATGGCATAGACGGCTTCGCCGTGCTGCAACTCCGCCTTGGCGATCAGCCCCTGGTCGACGAGGAAGTCGAGGCTGCGATAGACCGTTGCAGGGTTGATAGCCGCGTCCTGTGTACGCACACGCTCCAGGATGCCGGCTAGGGTGCTTTGGCCGCCGCCGGCGCAGACGGCATCCATGACGGCCCGGCGTTGCGGCGTAACCCGGTAACCGCACGCGCGCAGTTCTGCGGCGTAGTCCCATGTGTTGTGGCTCATCGGCTATTCTTCGGCAATTGCTCCCCGGCTATCTTGTCGCGGCTCATTTCACTTCAACGCCAGTGTAGCGCACAGGTATAGGCGCGTCAAAGTCGCACAGCGACGCCGGCAGGATCTGTACCGAGTGCTAGGGCGATCAATGTGTAGGGGCGACGCGCCTGGGATCGCCGGCATATTTGCCGGCAGTCTCGCCTGCGCCTTTGCCGCCAGGGATGGCGGCGTTCCTGCCCGTGCGCTATGGATAGCACGCCTGCGTGCAAGCGCGACGAGCCGCCCAACACTCTGGAACGCGCCCCGTCAGCCGGCAGCGTTGCGATTTGCGCCGATGCAGGCTAGACTAGCTCTGGCAGCGCGCTGCCTACGTGTGTGCGAAACCCGCCGCGGGCACATTCATTCTCCCGCCACAGCCGCCCTAGAAAGTCGCAGACATGGCGTCTCCCGTCGTCGAATCAGGCAGCCCCTCTGCTGCCGAACCCTCTACTCCGCTAGAAATCGACGCCTTTGTTAAGGCCAATACGGGCTGGAACTTCGGCGTCAACCTACTGGACATCTCTTTTATGATGTTGGGCATGAGCCTGGTCTCGCGCGAGACGGTGATGCCCGTTCTCGTCAGTTCGTTGACCGACTCCAAGTTGGCTGTAGGTCTCATCGGCGCCACAGTCGGGCTGGGCTTCTACTTGCCGCAACTGCTGACGGCCGAGTATACCGAGCGACTGCGCTATAAGAAGCCGTTTGTCGTCACGCTCGGCTTCCTGGGCGAGCGGCTGCCCTATCTGCTGATCGCCGTCACGATCTGGCTGTGGGCGCTGCGTGCGCCGCTGGCTGCGCTCACGCTCTTTTTCATATTCTTGGGTATGACCACGTTCAGCGCAGGCGCGGCCAACCCGGGCTGGTACGACATGATCGCCAAGGTGATTCCGGTGCACCGCCGCGGTCTCTGGTCCGGGTTGGGGCACAGCCTAGGCGCGGGCATGGGCATTGCCGGGGCGGCGCTCGTCGGCTGGACGCTTGCTCGCTTCCCCTATCCCACAAACTATGTCGTGCTCTTTGGACTGGCCTTCGTCATGGTGACCATCTCTTGGGTCGGGCTGGCGCTCAACCGGGAGCCGCCGAGCCTGGTCGCCAAAGAGCCGACGCCGTTCATGCGCTATCTGCGCCGTCTGCCCGCCATCCTGCGCGACAACCCCAACTACCGCGCCTTTCTGATCGCCCGCATGACGGTGCAGGCCGGGGCGATGGCTTCGGTCTTCTTCATCGTCTATGGACGCACGCACTTTTCTATCGACGCCAAGGGCATCGGCGCCTTGACGGCTGTGCTGATCGGCAGCCAGGCGGTGATGAACCTCATATGGGGGCTGTGGGGGGACCGCAGCGGGCACAAGCGGGTTCTGACGGCTGCGGCTTTCGCGCTGGCGCTGGCCTCGTTAGCGGCCTTGCTCGCCCCCTCGGCGGCGTGGCTGGCGGTGACGTTCTTCCTATTGGGCGCGTATCTCGCCGCCGATTCCGCCTCTGGCCTAAACATCATCCTGGAGTTCTGCGCGCCGGAGGATCGCCCCACGTACATCGGGCTGACCAACACCCTGTTTGCGCCCGTCATCGTGGTCGCTCCGCTGATCGGCGGTTGGCTGGCGTCTGTAATGGACTATCGGGGCATGATGGTCGTTGCCATGATCATCGCTGCGATCGGCGCGCTGCAACTGCTTCTTGGCGTGGAGGAGCCGCGGCACGCTGGGCGGCATCAAATTTCGTAGCCGATCTATAGCCGTTTTTCTGGTACAATAGATGCAGGAATGCGGCGAGGTGAGAAAGGAGATGCGAAATGCTTCTGCACAGAGGCGGCGGGCGCGCCGCGCCAAGGGCTGCTGCGCTGAGCTGGTTGATCTTGACGCTGTTGGCGCTGTCTAGTTGTGTGATTACGCCGGCAGGCATAGTCGTCGACAACGGCGATCAGCCGCTCGCTACGGTGCAGGCGGGCGTCCTTCGCGTCTACGACGGCCCCGGCTATGACTACGCATCCATAGGGGCGCTCTATCGCCATGAGCAAGCGGCCGCGTTGGGCAAGAAGGAAGATTGCCGCTGGCTCTACCTGCGCGCCGCCGATGGCAGGGCAGGCTGGGTTCCAGCCGGCCCGCTCTACGTGAGCTTGGAAAGCGCCTGCGAACAGGTCGCCAAAGCCGTGATGTTCGACCCGCCCACACCGCAGCCAGGCGACGCCGTTGCGCTCTCCACCTATGCGCGTCTTTCCTATCTCGCCAAACGCTATGATCAGGCGGCAGACCAGTTCAGCCAGGCGTTGGCGCTGGATGCGGACGACGCGCCCGCCTACTATGGCCGAGGCGCGGCGCGGGCGGCGATGGGCGACTATGAAGAGGCGATCCAGGACTTTGACCGGGCGATTGACCTGAACGCGGACCTCGTCCCAGCGCTGCGCGACCGGGGCGCCGCCAATGCCAAACTAGGCCGCAATCAACAGGCGCTGCAAGACCTCGACCGGGCTATCGCACTTGCTCCGAATGACGCTGCCGGCTATGTCGTGCGCGGGACTGTCCGCGTCGACATGGGCGCTTACCTCCCGGCAGTGGGCGATTTCAACCGCGCGATCGAACTCGACCCCGCCATCCCTGAGGCTTTCTACGGTCGCGGGCTCGCCTATGCGTTTCTGGATAACCGGCTGCGCTCTATTCAGGATTGGACGACGGCGATTGAGTTGGATCCGGACTACGTTGCCGCCTACGGCGATCGCGGGCTGGCTTATGCGCTTAGCGGCCAACCCAACATGGCGATCGCCGACTATGACAAGGCAATAGAACTGGACTCGGACAACGCCCGCGCCTATATGAACCGAGGATTGGCTTTCGCAGAACTAGGCGACTATGAGCGGGCGATTGACGATTGCGATAGAGCCGTAGAACTAGCCCCAGAGTCGGCGGATGCGTACCACAATCGCGGGTTTGTCCACTACGAAGCGGGCAACTACGCCGAGGCCATCCGCGATCTGGAGCGGTCGCTGGAATTGGTCCCCGACGCACCGGACCGCGCGCAGGTTGAGGAACTGATCGAGAGCCTGCGCGCTATGGAATAGCGCAGCGCGACAAACAACAGGTGCAGCACGTATTATCTTCAGTGTCTTTTTTCTCAGGGCGCTGCGGCTTTTCGGGTTACAGACCGCTGAGTTGGTACGCGCGTTCTTCTGCCACGAATTGCACGAATTTCACGAAACGTCTTGAGCCGTGTTTGATCAATTCGCGGATTCGCGAGATTCGTGGTGTATCTCTGCGATTCGGCCTTCTTTCCAAACAGAGAAACTCCGTTTCTAGCCCGTGTCATGAGAAGCGGAACGAAGCCTATCTCGCGGGGCCTGTCGCCCTTAATGCGAGATACACCCGGCTGCGCGCGGGTCCTTTGTCTCATGAGCCTTTATCGAGTATAGTAGAGCGTTGGCCTGCTTCGACGTGCGCAGGCGTCTTAACGTCGGCTTTTTTCCGTTCCTAGACACCCATCTGGAGGTCACATGATGCGCTCCCCCACGCATCCCATTCGCATCTGCGTCGTGATCAAGGGC
>JASGTU010000103.1 GCA_030058085.1 Chloroflexota bacterium | reverse complement strand
AAGAGCCGCCAGCGCCGGCAGAGGAACAGCCTGGGGAGGAACGAGCGGCGCCGGATAGTGAGACGCGCGACGACAAGCGCATTGTCGAATTGCGACAGGGACGCCAACGGGCCATCACGCGCTATGTGCGGCTATTCGAGGAGGCAGCAGGGCGACTCGTCAAACGTGAGACGGCAGATATCAGGCGTGCTGTGCCGAAATATCTAGGCAAACGAAGTGTAGGCGATTTTGAGAAGTGGTTGACGGAATTCTATGAGGATTTGCGCGGCGTGCTTCCGGACTATTTCCGGGCGCTGATGCTCACGCTGGCCGACGAGATTCTGGCGGCAGTGGCACGCGAGCTGGGCGAGGATGCGCCGGCCATTGATGAGGATTGGATCACTGAATATCTGAACAATCTGGCGCAGGTCTACACCGTCGGCGGCGAGAAACAACTACGGGCACTGTTGGCGGAGGCGGAGAGCGATGAGGACGCGGCTGAGGCCATCCTAGAGCGTATGGACGGATGGGATGAAACCAGGGCCGTCAAGACGGGACGCGCTCAGGCGTTCGAGGCAGGCAATGCGTTGGCGAAATTCGGCTATGCGGCTTTGGGGGTGCGCTATCTGATTTGGAGCGGCGGCGATTGCCCACTGTGCCAGGCGCTAAACGGAAGGCGCGTCGGCATTGACAGCTATTTTCTAAAACAGGGCGACAGCCTGAACGTGGGGGACGGGATTGCGCCGTTTCCGGCTGTGCGCAATATCGGACATCCGCCTCTACATGGCGGCTGTGACTGCGTGATTGTAGCAGGGTAGGAGGCGAAATTATGGCGGGCAGAATACTGTCGGCGAAAAATGAAACGAAATTGCGCAATGCTGTCGAGGCATTGTCCGATGTACTAGCGCAACTGGAAAAAGGCGACGAAACCGAAACTAATGAGGCGGCGCCGGGCATGGAGCATCGCACATTTGGCATCAATAGTCTGGAAGTGCGGCGCGGTGAGAACGGCCCGACGATTGCAGGCTATGCGGCAGTGTTCAATAGCCGCTCGGTAATGCTGTACGGCTATCGCGAGATGATTCTGCCGGGCGCATTTGCCGACAGTCTGATGGGCGATATCCGGGCGCTGTGGCAACACGATAGCAGCCAGGTACTCGGTCGCACGCGGGCGGGTACGCTGCGACTATGGGAGGATGCGCAGGGACTTGCCTTCGAGTTGCAGCCTCCCGACACACAGACGGGCCGCGACGCGGTAACGCTAATCGAGCGTGGGGACGTAGACCAAATGTCATTCGGTTTCAACGTGCCGACAGGCGGAGACGAATGGGCAGAGGATGACGACGGGATTCCGTTGCGCCTGCTCAAGCGGGCGAGTCTAGTTGAGGTATCGCCTGTCACGTTTCCGGCCTATGAGGCTACGGCAGTATCCATATTGCGAACAGCGCCAGAGTGGGTACAGCGGGCGCTTGCCCACGGCGTTGATCATACACACCCTGACGAGCTGCGGGCGCGGCTGGCTCAGGCGTACAGACAGCGATATATCACGATTCTAGGGCTAGGAGATTAAGCCATGAAAAACGCAGTACAGGACGCCAAGCGCCGCGCCGCTGAGGTGCGGTCTGAGTTGGCGACCATTAACGAAACGGCTGCGGCTGAAGGCCGCGACCTAAATGAGGATGAGCAAACGCGTTGGGACGGCCTCACCGACGAGGCGCAGCGTTTGCAACGGCAGATTGACCGCGGCATGTTCCTGGCGACGCTTCCGATTGAGAAGCCGGAGCCGGAACTGCGCGAGGCGCCGGCTATTCATCAGCGCCGCACGCCGGACACGCCGGAGGGCATTTATTGCCGCTATCTGCGCACTGGTGACGCGGGCGCGATGATGGAACTGCGTGCTTATAACAACACCGATATGAACGTTACCACCGACACTGACGGTGAGGTAGTGGTTCCGGTCGGCATGGTGCGCGATATCGTGGCGCGGCGTGATGAAATGGCGCTATTCCCTAAACTGGGCGTGAGGCGCATTCCGGGTAAAGGCACTACGGTCAACTATCCGATTGACAATGAGGCCGATGTTCTGTTCAAGGTCGAGGCTGAATCGGCGGATATCGACCAGGATTCGCCTGCTCTGACTGAAAAGGCGTTCACCCTGGCGAAGTACGCCAAGTACATCACGCTCACCTGGGAACTGCTTAGGGACGAGGACGCCAACCTGATGGCGTTTCTGAGCAACTGGATTGCCCGCGGCTGGGCGGCTACGCATAACAGCCTGCTCGTGACTGAGGTAGCGGCAAACGGCACTGGCGGGTTAACGCTCGATAGCGCCACGGCCATCGGAGCCGCCGAGATTCCCGAACTGGTTGGCAAACTGATGCCGGAATACCAGGACGGGGCGCAGTGGATCATGCATCCGACGACCTATGCGCACATTCAGTCGCTCAAGGGCGACATGTTCCATTTCGCGCCGACGCCCTACGGAACTCCGGCAGGGCCGACGCTATGGGGCTATCCGTTGAATCAGACCAGTTACGCGACGGCTTACGCTGCGAGCGCGAAATCTCTGATTTTCGGTAACTTCAACTTCCTGGGTATGCGTGAGGGCACCGGCCTGACCACGTTGCGCGACCCATACTCGGTGGCGAGCAAGGGCCAGGTGCGATTGTGGTTCTGGTTTGACGCTGTGTATGGCGTACTCCAGGCGGAAGCGATCCAGTACGCAACCCATCCTACTGGCTAGGTGAAGAATGGCTAGGCTGCTGATATTCACGCCGACATATGATGATCTGTTGCGCCCGGAGACGGTTGCGAGCGTCGAGACGCAACAATTCGACGGTGAGGTCGATTGGGTAATCAATGAGGAGAACCCATATCCGGGGCGCGACATGCGCAACGTATGTGTGCAATTTCAGTCTGGCCGACAAATGGCCCTGGAGGGCGGTTACGATGCCATGCTATCAGTAGAGCATGACATGGTGCTCCCTCCAGGGGCAGTACAGGCGCTATACGATACGGATGCGCCGGTTGTGTATGCGGTCTATGCACTGCGTCACGGTAGTCCTGTCGTCAACCTGTTTCGCAAAGAGGGCAGCAAAAACATCGGTATGAGTCTGAGCCTGTTTCCCGCTGAATTGAAGCGGGCGCGGGAGCAGGGCACGGTAGAGGTAAGCGGGGCAGGATTCGGCTGTACATTGTTTAGACGGGAGGCGCTGGAGAGGGCGCCGTTTCGTTTCA
>JASGTU010000102.1 GCA_030058085.1 Chloroflexota bacterium | reverse complement strand
CCGACCTCTACGCGCGCGGGCTGCTGGACCTGGACCGGCTGATGTCCAAGACGTACCGGCTGGAGCAAATCAACGAGGCGTATGCGGAGATGCTAGCCGGCGGCATGGCGCGCGGCGTGATCCTGTTTGACGACGGAGCATAGCCGCGTGGCGGCATCCCTATAGCTGTAACGGTGAGAAGCTGTATAGGCAACAGATTGAAACGCGGCGGACGCAGAGAAGGGATCCGGTAGCGGTCTCCCTCTCCGCGCCCGCCGCATTGCATATAGCGGATCTGTTACTCGTACACCCGCCAGCCTAAAACCTCGGCGTCGACCTCGATATCGGAGATTTCTTCTAGCGCCAGCTTGATGTACTTGCCTGTGGCTGAGGCGGCGACCTCGCCGTCGGGCAGGTAAAGCTCGCCTGTACCGGTGAAAAGGCGGCGCTCTTCCTCTTGGATGCGCCCGCGCGCGGTGAGTTCTACGCCCAGCGGCGTCGGCTTGTGAAACTGCACGTTTAGCTCGATCGTCACGCCCCAGACCATCGGCGCGTCGGGTGAGTCGCCGATGTTGATGGCGCGACCGATGGTCTCGTCGAGGATGCCGGTGATGACGCCGCCGTGCATGCGCCCCGGGTAGCCCTGGTGCTCGTCGCGGCCGGTGAAGCGCGCCAGCACCTCGCCTCGCCCATCGGCGTCATGGTCCTCGTAGAAGGCGACGCGCACGCCGCCGATGTTTTTCATCCCGCAGACAAAGCAATAGTAGCTGTTGGGCTGCTTCTTCATCATGCGTCTTTCCAGGTCTGTTGCAGGACGCGCAGCCAGTTTTCGTGTGCGATCTTGCGCAGGGCGTCGTCGTCATAGCCGGCGGCGCGCAGGGCGTCCATCAGCTTGGGCAGGCCGGCTGCGTCGTGCAGCTCGGAGGGCATGGTCGCGCCGTCGAAGTCGGAGCCAAGCGCCACGTGGTCGATGCCCATGCGCTCGACCATGTAGTCGACATGGCGCACGATGTCGGCAAGCGGCGCGTCGGCTTGCTGTGCGCCGTCGCTGCGCAGGAAGCCGACGTGGTAGTTGACGCCCACGACGCCGTCCGATGCGCGGATCGCGTCCATCTGCTTGTCCGTCAGGTTGCGCGAGGAGGGGCTAATGGCGTGGGCGCAGGAGTGGGTGGCGACGAGCGGCGTGGCGGAGAGCTTGGCGACATCCCAGAAGCCCTTCTCGTTGAGGTGCGAGAGGTCGATGAGGATGCCTAACTCTTGGCAGGCGCGCACCAACTCCTTGCCGGCGTCGGTGAGGCCGGGGCCGGTGTCCGGCGAGGATGGGAAGGCGAAGGGGACGCCGCTGGCGAAGGCGTTGGGGCGGCTCCAGGTGAGGCCCAATGAGCGCAGGCCGGCCTGGTAGAGCGTCTCCAGCGCGTTGAGGTTGGTGTCGATGGCCTCGGCGCCTTCGATGTGGAAAATCATGGCGAAGACGCCGTTGGCGAGGCAGTCCGCCAGTTCGCCGGTGGTGCGCACGATTTTGACTTGGCCGTTTCCTTCGCGTTCGAGACGGAAGAGCAGCGAGGCCATGCCCAGGGTGTAGGCGAGCGCGTCCGCCTGATCGACGGGGGCGGTGCGCTCGCGCAGGAAGGCTGCGACGTCGGCGGGCGTGGCCGCCGGCTGCGGACGGGCTTGACCGGCGCCGGCGGGCGTGAAGATGGCGAAGAAGCCGCCGCCCAGACCGCCCTGGCGCGCCCGCGGCAGGTCGATGTGGCCTTCGTCGCTCTGCTCGAAGAAGGAGCGGCGCGCGGCTTGGCCGTTGTTGTAGAGGTCCAGCAGGGTGTCGTTGTGGCCGTCGAAGATGGGGATTGGGTGCGGGGCCGGCATGATTGTTCCTTTCTGCGGCGATTCCCGGAGAGGTGCGGTGCACGAATTTACGACCATGCGCCAGAGTAGGCTAATGCGCAGAGTGTATAGCAAATGCCGGTAAAATGCCAGATCGTCAGACCGGCCAACGCGCCCTTAAGGGTTCATTGCGAAGCCACGAAGGGCGTTGAGAAACAGCGCTTTACTGCCACGAATTTCACGAATTTTACGAATGAGTTGAGCGATTCATCCGAGTAATTCGCGGAATTCGTGGCAAAGAAAACGGGCTGGACGAGGAGAGGTCGTCGGAACTGGATATGACCGAAGCGCGCAAGAATCGGGTGGCTGGCGGCGCGCCGGGCGTGTACAATGGCGGCATGGTTGAAGAGCGAGGAGAGTGAGGAGCAAGGGACATGGTTGAGCGAATGGATGCGTTGACGCATGCGATGGGGGAGGCTGTTGGCTCTGCGGACTATGAGCTGGTCGCCCAGGCGATCCGCTATCTGGAGGAACACGCCGCGGCGCAGCCGTCGCTGGCGGATGTGGCTGGGCAACTTGGCGTAAGCCAGTTTCACCTGCAGCGGGTCTTTACGCGTTGGGCGGGCGTCAGCCCCAAGCGCTTCGTGCAGTACCTGACGTTGGAGCACGCCAAGCGTCTGCTGGACGAGTCGCGGCCTGTGCTGGACGCGGCGTACGAAGCGGGGCTGTCCGGGCCGGGGCGGCTGCACGACCTGTTCGTGACGGTGGAAGCGGTGACGCCGGGCGAGTATCGCGCCAAGGGTGAGGGGCTAACCATCCGCTATGGACGGCACTCCACGCCGTTCGGCGAGTGCCTGCTGGCGGCAACGGAGCGGGGCGTGTGTGCGCTGTCGTTTCTGGATGGCGCGGGCTGGGACGCGGCTGTGGCGGACCTGGCTGCGCGCTGGCCCGAAGCGCACCTGAGCGAGCGGCCTGACCTGACGCAGCCTCTGGTCGACCGCATCTTCGCTCCGGGCGAGCCGGATGCGAATCGCCCGCTGGCGGTGCTGTTGAAGGGGACGAACTTCCAACTGAAGGTGTGGGAAGCCCTGTTGCGCATCCCGCCGGGGACGGTGTGCACCTATGGCGACATCGCACGGATGGCGGGGGCGCCGCACGCGGTGCGCGCTGTAGGCGGCGCGGTGGGAGCCAACGCGGTGGCGTATCTGATCCCGTGTCACCGCGTGATCCGCAGCAGCGGCGCCATCAGCGGCTACCGCTGGGGCGACACGCGCAAACGCGCCATGCTGGGCTGGGAGGCGGCGCACGCGGCTTCGTAACACGAGAGCCGGCATCAGGGCAAGAACTCGAGTCCGGGCGCGACATCGTCGCGCACCGGACTTAACCTCGCGGCAGATTAGGTCTGAATCCTCCCCCCATCAATCCATCAGCAGGCCGCCGTCGACGTCCAGGGTTTCGCCGACGATGTAGCTCGCCGCGGGGCCGGCCAAGAAGAGCACGGCCGCGGCGAGCTCGTCCGGCGTGCCCAGGCGACGAATGGGCGTGTCGGCGCGCCAGCGTGCGTGCTCGGCGTCGTCGGCGCCGTCGAGCAGGAGGTCGGTGGCGATGCGTCCGGGGCAGACGGCGTTGACGCGGATGCCGCGGTCGATGACCTCGCGTGCCAGGGAGCGGGTGAAGGCCAGCACGCCGCCTTTGGCCGCGGCGTAGTGGGCGTGGTTGGCGGAGCCGCGCTTGCCTGCAATCGAGGCGATGTTGACGATGGCGCCGCCGCCCTGGGCGATCATGGCGGGCAGCGCGGCGCGGCTGCAATAGAAGACCGAGGAAAGGTTGGCGTGCAGGACCTGGTTCCACTCTGCATCGCTCATCTCCAATACAGGGCGGGCCAGAAAGATGCCGGCGTTGTTGACGAGCACGTCCAGGCGGCCGGCTGCGGCGACGGTCTGCTGCACGAGCGCGGCGGCCTCATCGGCGCGGCTGACGTCGGCCTGGCGCGCGGTGATGCGTAGGCCCGCTTGATTACCTTCGTCGCAGAGTTGTTGCGCGGCCGCATGGTCGCTGTGATAGCAGAAGGTGACGGTTGCGCCTTGGCGGGCGAAGGCGAGGGTGACGGCGCGGCCGATGCCGCGTGAGCCGCCCGTGACCAGCACGACCTGACCGGCAAACGTCTTAGCGTCGAGATCAGTCACAGGGCGCCTCCGCCAATTGCCGATAACTGGCGGCTAGGGCTGGGTACAGCCCCAGGTACACGCCGTAGAGCGCGTCGTAGCGCGCGGCCAGTTCGATCCGCGGCTCGAAGGTCGCGCCGAAGGAGTTCATGCCGTGGGCGGCGCCGGCAATGCTCGAATAGAGCCCCGCGCCGGCGGCTGCGACGATGGCGTCGCCCAGGGGCGCGCCGATGGCCGTATGCGGCAGGCGGATGGGGCGCTGCAGCACGTCGGCCTTGATCTGGTTCCAGAGGGGGCTGCGTGCGCCGCCGCCTACGCTGGAGAGGATGCCCGCAGCGAAGCCGGCTGCGGCCGCGGTTTCCACATTGTGGCGCAGTCCGTAGGCCGCGCCCTCCAGCACGGCGCGCACCAGGTCGGCCTTGGTTGTGGCGAGGGAAAGGCCGAAGAAGACGCCGCGGGCGTTGCTGTCCCAGATGGGCGAGCGTTCCCCGAACATGTAGGGCAGGAAGACGAGGCGGTTGGCCCCGGGCGGGCTGGCGGCGGCGGTTTCGGTGAGCAGCTCGAAGGGGTCAAGCCCGCGGCGCAGGGCCTCGCTGCGTTCGGGTTCGCCGAGCTGGTCGCGCACCCAGCGCAGCGCGCCGCCGGAAGCGCTCAGCGCGCCGACGACGAGATGGCGGCCGGGGATGGGATGGCCGAGCGGGATCAGTTGGTCGGCGAGATAGGGCTGGTCGCTGCAGATGAGCAGGACGGTGGACTGGCCGGTCATCTCCACGGCGTCACCGGGTTCGATGGCGCCTGCTTCGATGGCGGCGGCTGTTCCGTCGTTCATGCCGGCGATGACGGGCGTGCCGGGGGCTAAGCCGCACTCAGCGGCTGCCTGCGCAGTCACCTCGCCCACGATGTCGCTGCAGGGGAAGAGGGGCGGAAACAGGCCGGGATCGAAGCCCATGTCTTGCAGCAATTGGTGCGACCAACGGCCGGCGCGGCTGTCGAAGCAGAGCGTCAGCGGCCCGTGGGAAAGGTCCAGGCTGAAGACGCCGGTGAGCCTGTGCACGATGTAGCCGTTGGCGTGGAGAACGGCATGGGTCCGGCGCAGAATGTCCGGCCGCTCTTGTTGCAGCCAGAGGAGTTTGGGCGCGGAGTAGTAGGCGTCGATGCGACCGCCGTTGATGCGGGTGACGTTTTCGGAGCCGGCGCGCTGACGCAGCCAGGCGCACTGGGGATCGGTGCGGCGGTCCAGCCAGAGGATGGCGGGGTAGAGCGGCGTGCCGGCGCGGTCGACGGCGACGATGGTCGGGGCTTGGCAGCTTACGCCGATGGCGGCGACATCTGTGGCGGGGCGAGGGCTGCCGGCGAAGATGCGGTGCAGCGTGTGGCAGACGCCGCGCCACCAGTCCTCCGGGTCCTGTTCCGCCCAGTTTGGATGCGGGTAGGCGGTGGGGTGCTCGTGGGCGGACTCGCCGAGGACGGCGCCCTGGCCGTCGAAGAGCACGGCTTTGACGCTGGTGGTGCCGATATCGATGCCGATCAGCAGGTCTTTGGGCATGGTCTGGCTCCCTTTGGTCAGGATCAGGGTCGCGGCTGACGGGTTAGGGTCGACGCGCCAGCGTTTCAGGATTGGCGCAGTAGCTGAGCGGGCGACCGGCGTAGAAGTTGGCGAGCTCGACGATCACGCTTTCGACTTTGCGGCGGGCGGTCTCTTGCGAGGCGCCGGCCATGTGCGGCGTCAGGGTGACGTTGGGCAGCTTGAGCAGCGGCCAATCGGCGGGCGGCGGCTCTACGGCGAAGGTGTCCAGCGCGGCGCCGCCGAGATGTCCGCTTGCCAGCGCAGCGTAGAGCGCATCGTAGTCGACCAGGGGGCCGCGGGCTGTGTTGATGAAGTAGGCGCCGGGTTTCATGGCGGCGAACTGCGCGGCGCCGATCATGCCGCGCGTCTCCGGCGTGACGCGTGCGTGCAGGCTGACGATGTCCGACTCGGCCAAGAGGGCGGGCAGATCCGCCTTTTCGACGCCGAGCGCGGCGCAGCGGTCGGCAGGGACGTAGGGGTCGTAGACGAGCACGCGCATCTCGAAGGCGCGCAGGTGGGGGATGAGCAGTTGGCCGATGTGGCCGAAGCCAATCAGGCCGATGGTCTGGCGGTGAAGCTCGCGAGCGCTGACGGCATAGTGGTAGATGGCGGGCCGCCATTCGCCCGCAGCCAGGGCGCAGTGGGCGCGGGCGATGCCTTTGCATTCGGCCAAGATGAGGCCGAGGGTGAACTCGGCGACGGCGCGGGCGTTGCCGCCGGGCGAGAAGAGGACGGGAATGCCGCGCTCGGTGGCGGCGGTCAGGTTGACGTTGACCGGGCCGCCGCGGAAGCAGCCGATGATTTCTAGGTTGGGGGCGTTCTCGATGAGGGCGCGCGAGATCGGGGCCACCTGGGTGAGCACGACTTGGGCGTCGCCCACAAAGCGGGCGATGGCCTGCGGGTCGCCGACGAACTCCTGCAACTCGGCGTTTTGGATGGGGGTATCGTCCGGCCAGCCGAGTTCCAGGCCGGACGTTGTAAAGCTGCCGGCGGCGGGTTCGAGGTATTGGCGCAGCAGTTCTTGGACCAGATCGACAGTGAGGAAGCGGTCTCCGGCAATGGCGATATGCAGCACGGGCAAGCGTCCTTTCTAGCGAGGGGTCAATCGGGGCGTCGGCGCGACGCGTGTTCACGGTCTTCGCTTGATTATACGTCAGGTTGGCATGAATGGTTTAGGACTCGTTTCATGTGGGGCTGTACGGGTTCCTTGGCCGATCAACTTGTAGACGCAGGCGTTCCCGGTGCGGTGCGTGCGCTAAGGATAGCGCTTCCACGCGTCAGTGCGACGAGTAGGCAAGATTCTGGTACGCAAACCAGATGGATTTTAGCGGATTGACAGGTTCGGAATGAACGTCTACAATGTGAACAAGCCAGTAAATAACTCCAGTTTTATCTCGTTAATGCCTTCGTCTACGCCATGAAGTGGGGGGTTTGGCCGGTTTGTCAGGCAGAATTCCGGCGTGGGCAAGGCTGGCGGGCTATCCGTCGATAATAACGGACTTCTGCCGGCGCGATCCATCGAGCGCTATGCGCCTCAATGAGGCGATGCAGATGTAGCGCGATGTGACTCGATGTGACATTGAAGACTCGACAATGCCGCGTTGCGCACCGCCCATGGGGAGAGGGTGAACCGGCGAGTGATCTGGCAAATAGTAAGCTTCTGAACCGGCTCCCCCATCGGTTATGCACGCAGGAAAGAAGATGTGCGTGCGCTCCCATATCTATTAGGCGACTGTACTGTCCATACCCTGAGCGCGAGCTGTCAAGGCGCTGAATCCGTGAAAGGGGGTGAGGCCGCGGTCGAAAGCGATCTGAGCAAGATCTCTGCTCGTCTAGCGTTTGATGCCCTGAGATTCGAGCCGGCCGGTTGCGTCTCGAAGCCAGGGTTGACAACAAGCTGTCAATCATTGTTTACCGCAGTGTACACATGAAAGGACGGAGATATGTTTCGTTGGAACAGAGTTTTGGGGTTCGTAATCGTCTTGAGCATGTTGCTGACGGCGTGCGCGGCCCCGGCTGCCCCGGCTGCTCCGGCTGCGCCTGCCGCCGAAGAAGCCGCTGCAGAAGAAGCTGCGCCGGCTGAAGCGGAAAGCTGGTGGGCTGAAGCGGGGGCGCCGTATGCAGGCGTGACGATTCGCGGCATTTCGGAGAGCACGCCGCCTTCTCGCTATTCGGCGGAAGTGCTTGGGCAGATGTTCACCGAAGCCACGGGCATCAATGTCGAGTTCGAGGTGACGTCGTGGGATGAGATGTACAACAAGCCCATCCGGGACATGGAAGCCAACACTGGCATCTATGACTTTGTGTACATCGAGCAGGACCACATCTACTCGTACCTGTCCCGCGATTTCCTCACCGACATCTCGGCGCTGCTGGCCGAGCATCCCGAACTGCAGTCGCCGGATTTCGACTTCGGCAAGTTCACCTCCTTCATCGACAACTTCAAGCAGGACGGTGGCATCTACGGCGTGCCGATGGAGGCCTTCATCAAGCCGTATCTGTATCGCGCTGACCTGTTCGCCGATCCGGACATCCAGGCGGCCTTCCAAGAACAGTACGGCTATGAGCTGGCGCCGGCGACCAACCACGACCAGTACCGCGACATCGCCGAGTTCTTCACGGCGTATGGCGAGGAAAACGACCTGGAACTGTGGGGCACTACGGTACAGGGCCACACGGGGCATCCGTCTGCGACCTATGAGTTGGTCGAGACGATCCTGCCCACCTTCGGCGTGTACAACTGGGGCATCAACCTCGACACGTGGAAGGCCTGTGTGGAGAACGGCGGCGAGATGAACAGCGACAAGGCCAAGGAAGGCTTCGCCTTCTGGCTGGACATGCTGCAATATGCGCCGCCCGAGGCGACGAGCAGCACCTGGGACGAGGTCGCGGCTACGTTTGCAGCCGGACGCGCCGCCCAGGGCTGGGTGTACGGTGAGAACGCTGCATGGATCGCGACCGACGCTGATCGCTCCGTAGTGATCGGCAACGTCGGCGTGGCCAATCCGCCGGTGGCAGAGGGCGTGATAGCAGACGCCGAGTCGGGTGCGGGCTACATCGGCTACTACGATGGCGGCGCTTTCGGCATTCCGTACTCTTCCAAGAACAAAGAAGCGGCGCTACTGTGGGTGCAGTTCATCGGCCAGGAGTCGGTGCAGGCGGACTGGGCCGCGGCCGGCGCTCGCATCGTGATGGAGTCGACCTTCGACGATCCGCTGATCGTCGAGATCGATCAGAAGGTGAGTGGGTACTACACCCTGATGCGCGAGGCCGGCCCGCTCTATCGCGGCGCTGCCCCGCTGCCTTTCCACAACACGCTGCGAGGGAACATCGACACCTTCATCTGGCAGGCCCTTGCCGGTGAAATCGACGCGGCGACGGCGCTGGACGGCGCCTGCGTTGCGGCGGAAGAGACGATGCTCCAACTCGGCTACGGCGAGTAAGCGAGAGAATTAGCATGCGTTCCAATCGCATGGGGTGGGGGCTTCTGGCCCCCACCCTCATTATCCTGGGGATCATGGGTCTCCTGCCCTTCTTCTACGTTCTGGTAGTGGGGTTCTTCGACTGGAACGTGGTTTCGGCAACAGGAAAGCCGATCTGGACAGGGGCGAACAACTTTCGACGGCTGGTATTTGACCCCAACTTCCTAGGCGCCATGAGCCGCACGTTGCTGTTCACTGTAACTGTAGTCGTGAGCGAGCTCGTACTCGGGTTCGTCTTGGCGCAGGCGCTGGTCAAAGAGTTCCCCGGCAAGTCGTTTTTTCGCACAATCCATGCGCTGCCGCTGATGGTGGCGCCGATCGCAGTCGGCGCGACCTGGCGCCTGATGACGGTTCCGGGGTTCGGCATCGCTCCCTATTATCTCGATCGCTGGTTTGGAATCGACTATAACATCGGCCGCTACGCCGAGCATGCGTTTGCCACGACGATATTGATGGACGTCTGGCATTGGACGCCGTTCGTGACGCTGACCATGCTGGCGGGGTTGTCGGCTTTGCCCAAAGAGCCGATGGAGCAGGCGTTGGTCGACGGCGCCAATCGCTGGCAGGTATTGCGCCATCTGACGTTGCCGATGATGATGCCGGTCATCATCACGACGACGTTCATTCGTCTGATGGACGCGCTGCGCGTCGTCGACGAGGTGTACCTGCTCACCGGCGGCGGGCCGGGAGATTCGACGCGCTTCATCGGCATTCACATCTGGCGCGTCGTCATGACGTGGACTGATTACGGATACGGATCGGCCGTTTCTCTGTTGGTGTATTATTTCACGCTCGTTCTGTGCTGGCTGCTGTTTATCGCGCTGACACAGATCGGCCGGCAGCAAGAATAGGGCGCCCACGCTATGAGCAGAACAAAATCCCGAAATATTCTAGGCTGGATCGGCACCTACGCGCTATGGATCAGCATGACGCTGATCACGCTGCTCCCAATCTACTGGCTATTCGTCGTTTCAGCGCGCACGCGTGTGGAGTTGTTCGGGCGACCGACCTTGCTGCAGACTTCATTCTATATTGATAATTATCTCAAGCCGTTGTCGACGCCCGCCTTTCAGCGTTATCTGACCAACTCGTTGATCGTCGCCACCTCCAACGCGCTGTTGGTGGCGGTCCTGGCTGTGCTGGCGACCTATGCGCTGTCGCGCTGGAAGTTGGGCGGTTCCGATAGCATTTTCTTCTGGCTGATCACCAACCGCATGGCTCCGGCGGCGGCCTTCATCTTGCCGCTCTACCTGTTGTTCACGCGTGCGTTTCGCCTCGGCGATGTCACGCTTTATGACACGCGTATCGGTCTTATCTTGTTATACTGCTTGTTTAATTTGCCCTTTGCCATTTGGCTGATGAAGGGCATGATGGACGGCATTCCGATTGAGTTGGACGAGGCCGCTTTTGTGGATGGGGCAAGTACCTGGACGGTGTTGACGCGCATCATCGTGCCGTTGGCCGGGCCGGGCATCGCCGTCACCGTGATCCTAAGCTGGGTGTTCGCCTGGAACGAATACCTGTTCGCGGCGTCGTTGACAAGCGTGCAGGCGCGCACGATCACGACCGGACTGGCGGAGTTCGTCACCGTTACCGGCACGAACTGGGGCGAAATGGCGGCGGTGTCGTTCATCTCGCTGTTGCCCGCGCTCATCTTCTTGGCCTTTGTCCAACGCTACATCGTCATGGGCTTGACCTTTGGCGCGGTGAAGGAGTAATAACTCTATGGCGAACGAGACCGTCATCGAAGCGCCCGTAACCCGAAAGGCCCGGAAGGGCTTCCTGCCCTTTCACACCAATACCTTTGACCGCTACTTCGTTAGCGTGCTGATTTTTGTGGCGCTCAGTCTATTTTGGCTGCGTTTCATCGAGGCGTTTCTGCCCATTTGGATTGTGCCGATCCTCTCCATCCTGATCGGCATCGTGATCGTCCGCAAGGGGTGACGGCGGCGGCGCATTTCCTCGCGCCCGTGTATAGAATGCGGGCAGAACAACCGCCCGAAGCAGCCCAGACGACGTTTGGTATCTAGACATGACGATTGCCGCAGAACTCGCAGCGATGTTCCGAACATCCTGGGCGAGCTTTGCGGCAATTGCAGTTTGTTCGTGTATAGTGACGTATATCGTGAAATACGTAACAATCCGTACACCCAACGCGAGCATCAGCCCCTCAAAATCTAGTTGTCCGCTTTGCCGGGGGATGATGGTCGCGTCCATAAGGAGCGAGCGATGGAAGCCCTAGTTCTGGAAAAGAAAGACATACTCAATTTGCGCGACATCGACCTGGCCGAGGAATTGGGGCCGCAGGATGTGCGCATCGCCATTCACACGGTGGGCATCTGCGGCAGCGATGTCCACTACTACACGCACGGGGCCATCGGCCAATTCGTGGTCAAGGAGCCGATGGTGCTGGGGCATGAAGCCGCAGGCACGGTGACCGAGGTCGGCGCAGAGGTGACGACGCTCAAGGCCGGCGACCGCGTGTGCATGGAGCCGGGCATCCCCGACCCCAACAGCCGGGCGTCGCGCCTGGGCATGTATAACCTGGACCCGGCGGTGCGCTTCTGGGCGACGCCGCCCATTCACGGCGTGCTGCGTCCGAGCGTGGTGCATCCGGCTGCGTTCACCTTCAAGCTGCCCGACAACGTGAGCTTTGCCGAGGGCGCCATGGTGGAGCCGCTGGCTGTGGGCATGCACGCCGCCACCAAGGCGCGCATCACGCCGGGCGACCTAGCCGTGGTTAGCGGCGCAGGCCCTATCGGCATGGTGACGGCTATGTCGGCGCTGGCGGGCGGGTGCAGCCGGGTGATCATGACGGACGTGGCGCAGCCCAAGCTGGACCTGGCTGCCACGCTGGGACCGATCACGCCGGTCAACGTGGCCCAGCAGAACCTGGTCGAGGTCGTCAACGAGATGACCGACGGCTGGGGCGTAGATATCGTGTTCGAGTGCAGCGGCAACGAAAAGGCCGCCGCCGACGTCTTTGAGCCGCTGCGCCCCGGCGGGACCGTGGTGTATGTGGGGATGCCGCTGGAGCCGATCGCCTATGATGTGGTGGCGGCGCAGGTGAAGGAAGCGCGTATCGAGCATGTGTTCCGCTATGCGCATGTCTACCCGCGGGCGTTGGCGTTGATGGGCAGCGGCAAGATCGACGTGAAGCCGCTGATCACGGATAAGTTCGATTTTAGCCAGAGCGTCGAGGCGTTTGACTTCGCCGTCCACATGCCGCCGACTTCGGTCAAGGCGCAGATCACCGTGGCCGGCTGACTTGATTCAATCACCTTCCGAGAAGCCGGCAGCTTTCCGGAAGATAATCGTACAGAAGAAAATGCGAGGGACGGATATGGCGCCAGCTAATTTACCGGAAACAATGCGCGGCGTGTTGCTGCCGGGCGGGCGACGCGTGGAGATCAAGGAATTCCCCGTGCCAACGCCGGGCCACGGCCAGGTGCTGCTTAAGATGAAGGCTTCGTCGATCTGCGGCAGCGATATCCGCGCCATCTACCGCGAGCACCTGGGCCACGGGCCGGAAGCCTATCAGAACGTGATCTCGGGCCACGAGCCATGCGGCCAGATTGTGGCGGTCGGGCCGGGCTGCAAACGCTTCCAGGTCGGGGATCGGGTGATCCTCTACCACATCAGCGGCTGCGGCGTCTGCCACGACTGCCGCCAGGGCTATATGATCAGCTGCACATCGCCGCTGCGCGCGGCCTATGGCTGGCAGCGTGACGGCGGCCATGCGGACTACTGCTTGGCGGAGGAAAACACCTGCGTGGCGCTGCCCGAGCCGTTGAGCTACGAGGACGGCGCGCTGATCGCGTGCGGTTTCGGCACGGTCTACGAGGCGCTGAACCGCGTGCGCGTGACGGGCCAGGACCGCGTGCTGGTGACGGGCGTCGGCCCGGTGGGCATGGCGGCAGGGCTGATCGCCAAGGCGATGGGCGCGTCGCTGGTGATCGGCGCGGACGTTTCTGAAGAGCGGATGGACTTTGCGCTGAAGACCGGCTGCATCGACCAGGCGGTCAAGTCGGATGCGAGCGCGTTGGCCGCGATTCGCGAGTTGACGCAGGGCTTCGGCTGCGAGGTGTCGATTGACTGCTCCGGGTCGCCGGCGGGCCGGCTGCTGGCGCTGCAAGGCACGCGGCGCTGGGGGCGCTGCGCCATGGTGGGCGAGGGTAACAACGTCGATTTCGATGTGAGTCAAACCATCATCCACAACCAGATCACCGTTTACGGCTCATGGGTCACCAGTTTGGGGCACATGGAGGACCTGGTGGAGAAGTTGGTGGAGTGGAAACTGCGCCCGGACCGCATCGTGTCGCACCGCTTTTCGTTGGACGAGGCCGCAGAGGCCTACCGCGTGGCTGACGAGGGGCAGAGCGGCAAGGTGGTGATTGTCTTTGATTAGCCGCACGGCGTAGGCGCGGGGTGAGGATGCTTCATCTCCTGCGGCGCCTATGCTGCATCACGTATCGGGAGAAAAAACTATGAGCGACAGCGTGTTGGAGGCTCCGGCCATCCTGGAGCGGTTCCGGCTGGACGGGCGGACGGCGTTGGTGACCGGCGGCGGGCAAGGCATCGGTCGCGGCTATGCCCATGCGCTGGGTGAGGCCGGGGCTGCGGTGGCGATCGTCGACCTGGCGCTAGAACGAGCGGAGACGGTCGCCCACGAGTTGGCGCAAAAGGGCGTCGACGCCATTGCCGTGGCCGCGGACGTGACCAAGGAGGATCAGGTTGCGGCGATGGTCGACGCGGTGATGCAGAAGTGGGGCAAGCTGACCATTGGCGTCAACAATGCCGGCATCGGCGTATGGGCGGATGCGGAGAAGATGGCCGCGGACGCATGGCGGCGGGTGATCGACCTGAACCTGACGGGCGTGTTCCTCTGCGCCCAGGCCGAGGCGAAGGTGATGCTGCCCGCGGGCTACGGCAAGATCGTCAACACGGCTTCGATGTCCGGCCATATCGTCAATACGCCACAGAACCAGAGCGCGTACAACGCTTCCAAAGCGGGGGTGATTCACCTGACGCGCAGCTTGGCCGCGGAATGGGCGACGCGCGGGGTGCGCGTCAACAGCATCAGCCCCGGCTATACGCGCACGCAGTTGGTGGACGACCTGCTCAAGACGCCGGAAGGCCAACACATGGCGCCGGAGTGGATGCGTCTGACGCCGATGGGGCGCATGGCCGAGGTGACGGATCTGCAGGGCGCGCTGGTCTTCCTGGCCGCGCCGGCCTCGGACTTTGTGACGGGGCACGACGTGGTGATCGACGGCGGCTACTGCGTTTGGTAGGCGGTTTCTTCGACATGGATCGGCTTCTCGGGTTTCGGTTCGCCGTTTCCCGGCAGCTTGTGGTCTGCATAGGCAACTTCTAGCATATCTGGATCGGCAGGCGCGAATGCAAGCAGTAGTGTTTCCCCAAGCAGAGACGATTGCGGTGGAGCGCGTGCCCGACCCGACCTGCGCGCCGGATGAGGTGGTGGTGCGCGTGGCGGTTTGCGGCATCTGCGGCACCGATGTGCACATCTACCGCAACGAGTATATGTCCGAATTTCCCCTCGTCCCGGGGCATGAATTCAGCGGCGTGGTGGCGGAAGTCGGCCGCGATGTGAAGGACTTCGCGCCCGGCGACCGCGTGACTGTGGACCCGAACCTGTATTGCGGTCATTGTGACTTCTGCCGCAATGAGCAGGCCAATCACTGCCGCAACTGGCAGGGGGTTGGAGTCACGCTGCCGGGCGGCTTTGCGGAGTATGTCGCCGCGCCGGCGCGCGCCTGTTATAAGCTGCCGGAAGGGATGAGCGACACGCAGGCGGCCTTTATCGAGCCGTTGGCGTGCGTGGTGCACGCGCTCAAGCGGCTGCGCACTTGGCCGGCGGACGATGTGCTGATCTTCGGGGCCGGGCCAATGGGGCTGCTCTTGGTGCAGGCGCTGCGCTATAGCGGCGCAGCGCGTGTGACCATGGTGGAGAAGCAGACGGAGCGGCTCAAATTGGCGAGCGCGGTCGGGGCCAGCGCGACGGTGAGCGCGGACAGCGGGCAGGATGAAGCCCTGCGCGACCTGGCGCCGGACGGCTTCCCCATCGTGATCGACGCCACGGGCGTGCCCGCGGTGATCGAGCGGGCCTTCAACTATCTGCGCCCGCGCGGCCAGTACCTCCAGTTCGGCGTCGCGCCCAACCACGCCAAGGTGCAGGTCAGCCCATACGACATCTTCCGCAACGACTGGCACATCATCGGCAGCTTCGCCCTGTGCTATACGTTCCTGCCGGCCATCGCCTGGCTGGCGAACGGGGTGATCGACGTGGAGCCGCTGGTGAGCCATCAGGTGGACTTCGCCGGCTTCCGCCAGGCCTTCGATGCGTTTGCCGCCGGGCGGACGTTGAAGGTGCACGTGCGGGCTGCGTAGGTCATAGCGTTGGACAGGCGGACAGGTTAGGGAGAAACGGGATGGCGACGATCGACCGTTGTCGTGCGATTCTGGCCGAGATCGAGCGAGTGTTGGCCGGCGTGGACGAGGCTGAGTTGGCCGCGCTGCGCCAGGCAATCACGGAGGCGGGGCGGATCGCCGTCTACGGCCTGGGCCGCGAGGGGCTGGTGATGCGCGGGTTCGCCATGCGGCTCATGCATCTGGGGCTGCCCGTGGCGGTTGTAGGCGACATGACGACGCCGCCGCTGGGCGCGGGCGACCTGTTTCTGGTCAGTTGCGGGCCGGGCTATCTGTCGACGGTGGAGGCGCTGATGCGCGTGGCGCAGGACGCAGGCGCGCGCGTCGCCCTGATCACAGCGCAGCCGCAGGCGTCGCTGCCCCAGCGAGCGGATCTGCTTGTGACGCTGCCGGCTCAGACCATGGCCGAGGCGGAGCAGAGCAGTTCTGAGCAGGCGATGGGTTCGGCGTTTGAGCAGGCGCTGTGGGTGCTGTTCGACGGGCTCGTGCCGCAGTTGCAGGAAGCGACGGGCCAGAGCGCCGACGACCTGCGCCGCCGCCATACCAATTTGGAGTGAGCGCCGGAACTATCCGTAGCTGCATCCGAACAGAAAAATCGAGCAACAAACAAGGCCCCGCATTATGCGGGGCCTTGTTTGCCACACAGAAAGGAGAAACACAAGGAGAGGAACCGTTAATCACCCAACATGCAGAGTGTATGCGGGTAGAATATGAGCTTGTTAATCGATCTACGCGCTTTAACCTGCCCATCTTTGGGCTCCGCAAATCGATGTCTGTATTGTAGGGGAATCTTGGGGGAAAGGGTAGGGACAAACGTCCCGAAGAAGTAGGGACAAATATCACATTCCCCGTCTCGTCTTATCGGATCGTCGTTTCGGAGGTTTGGCGTCCTCGGGCGCCCCGGCATAACTGCTTTCCGCCGGTCTCTCAAGGCCGAAAAAGCTGGTATAATTGGAAGCAGAGCGAGCGCTCCTACCCTTCTCTGTGAGCGCCCGGCAAGGCGGGGGCATGCCGCAAAATGTTGAGGGACATCACTACGCTGCACCCAACGAGCTGAACGCTGGGCGTTACAGCCTGCGCCGCAAAATCCTGCTCGGCTTTTTCAGCGTATTGGCGTTGCTGGTGGTCGTGTGGGCCTGGTCGATCTTCGCCCTGTGGCAGTTGGGCAACGCCGGCGAACAGGTGCTAGAGGAAAACTTTCGCTCGATCCTGGCGGCGGAAAGCATGATCGACGTGCTGGAACGCCAGAACAGCGCGGCGTTGCTGGTGTTGTTGGGCGAGGAGGAGGCCGCTTCCGGCCAGTTTCACAACGCCGAAGTCGAATTCTTGCAGTGGTTGGGGCGCGCCAAGGACAACATTACCGTCGAGGGCGAGACAGAGACGCTGTCGACTCTGGATGAGGAGTACGCCGTCTTTTTGCGCGCTGCTGCGGATCTGCGTTCGGCAATGATATCCGGTGACGCCGCGGCCGCAGACGCCATCTACGAGCAGCGGGTGCTGCCCAGCTATGAACAAGCGCGCGCCCACGCCATCCGCCTGCGCGAGTTGAATCAGGCGGCGATGCTCTCCGCTTCGGCGCGAGCGCGCCGGATCGCCGAGCGGGCGATTTGGTCGACCGTCATCGGCGGCGCGGCCATTGCGTTGGCCGGCTTGGCGTTGAGCTTGCGCTTATCCACCGTGCTGGTGCGCCCGCTGCGCGAGATGACGGCGGCAACCGGGCGCATTGCCGAAGGCGACTATGATGTGGCGCTGGCGGTGAAGTCTCGCGATGAACTCGGCCGCCTGGCCGACGAGATCATGACCTTGAGCCGCAAGCTCAAGGAGTTCCATCAGCTCAATGTGACACAACTGATGACCGAGCGACGGCGCAGCGACGCCGTGATCCGCAGCATCGCCGACGGTCTGCTGGTGGTGGACGAGGAATGCCTGGTTGTGGCGCTGAACCCGGCGGCTGCCGGCATCTTCGGCGTGGACCCCGAAGCGGCGCACGGCAAGCATTTCTTCGATGTGGTGAACACGCCCGCGCTGTATGAGCGCGTGCGCGCCAGCGCCGAAAGCGGCCAGGCGTCGAGTCTGGACGATGAGCAGGCGATCCTGCCGGTGCAGCGCAACGGCGAGACGGCCTATTACCGCTACGCCATCGCGCCGGTCAAGACACAGGCGGGCGCACTATTGGGCGTGGTTCTGCTTTTGCAGGACGTGACTAAGCTGAAGGAACTTGACCGGCTGAAGAGTGACTTCGTGATGACGGCATCGCACGAATTGCGCACGCCGCTGACGAGCATGTCGATGAGCCTGGAACTGCTGCTGGAGAGCGCTGCCGATAAGCTGAGCGATGACGAGCGCCGCCTGGTACAGACAGCGGAGGAGGACGTGGCGCGGCTGCGGGCGCTGGTCAACGATCTGCTCGACCTCTCCAAGATCGAGTCGGGCCATATGCCGATGGAGTTCGACCGCGTGGCCGCAGATCGCCTGATTGGGCATGTGCTGTCTTTGTTCGAGGAGCAAGCGCGCGAGCGCACGGTCGAGTTGGATAGCCGTATCGAAGAGCCGCTGCCGGAGATTCGGGCGGATGCCAACAAGATCGCGTGGGTGTTGACCAATCTGCTCAGCAACGCGCTGCGCTATTCTCCGGCGGGCGGGCGCATTGAGATTGCGGCGCGAGCGATTGGGCGTTTTGTGCATTTCTCGGTGGCGGATGAAGGGCCGGGCGTGCCGTTGGAATATCAGACCAAGATATTCGACAAGTTTGTGCAAGTGCGCGACGATCAAATGCGGAGCGGTTCGGGCTTGGGGCTGGCAATCTGCCGCGAGATCGTCAAGGCGCACGGCGGGACCATCTGGGTGGATTCGGTCGAGGGGCAGGGCAGCCGTTTCACTTTTACGATCCCAGCGGTGGGTGAGCCCGGCGGCGGGTGAGGCGTCCGGACCAGGCGATGGGCCGGGAAAGAGAGAGGCGAATGGCAACGCAGAAGCCGCGCATCCTGATCGCGGATGATGAGAAGAATATCCGCTTTACGATGACGCATGCGCTGGAACGCTCCGGGTACGAGATTGCCGCCGCGGTGAACGGAGAAGACGCGCTCAAGCAGCTGGAGGCGGCGGAGTTTGACCTGCTGCTGCTCGACTTGCGCATGCCGGGCATGGACGGCATGGAGGTGCTGCGAGAGGCGGCGGAGCGTTACCCCGGCACGCGCGTGGTGATCGTGACGGCGCACGGCACGGTGGAGAACGCGGTCGAAGCGGTCAAGCTGGGGGCGGCTGACTTCATCCAGAAGCCCTTTTCCCCTACGGAGATCCGTGACCTGGTGGCGCAGATTCTCGACCGGGGGCATATTCGCACGGAAGAGGCGCATGACTACGCCACGCATTTGGCGCTCGCCAAGCGCAGCATCAACCAGCGCCGTTTGGCCGCGGCGACGGCCTATGTGAAGCAGGCGATTGCGGCGGACCCCGGACGGCCGGAGGCGTTTAACCTGCTCGGCGTGCTGCAGGAAATCGAGGGCGACCGGCACGGCGCGCTTAAGAATTATCGCATCGCGCTGGACTTGAACCCGAGTTATGAGCCGGCGCGCCGCAACCTCAGCCGGTCGGGCGAGCCGCCTATTCCCGGAACGTTGAGCCTTGGCTAACACGCGGGCGGAGGCGGCGGGCATGGACAGGTCTGACCTGTACATTATCGTGGCGGGGTGCGGGCGTTTGGGCGCCAGGCTGGCGAGCGAGTTGAGCCGTACGGGCAGCAGCGTGGTGGTGATTGACCGGGACCCGTCCAGGTTCGCCGCTCTGACGGCCGAGTTCAGCGGCTTTCACCTAACCGGCGACGCCATCGAACAGGAAGTGCTGCGCAGCGCCAAGATCGAGCAGGCCGACTGCTTTTTGGCGACGACCAACCAGGATAACATCAATCTGATGCTGGCCCAGGTGGCGAAGGTGATCTACGGCGTGCCGCTCGTGATGGCGCGCATCTATGATCCGCTGCGCAGCCCGGTGTATGAGCGCCTGGGCATCGACACGATCAGCCCCACAGAATTGTCGGCGCAGGAGTTTTTGCGCATGATCACAGCGCGGGCCGGACTTGAGCCGGCGTCTGCGTTGCGAAACGGACGATAACCATGCGCGCTATCCTGGCCGGCGAAGGCAAGACGCTCTATTATTTGGCCCGGCAGTTTACGGCAAAAGGCCACCACATCACCATCGTCGACCGTCATCCCGACGAATGTGAGGCGTTGGCGCGCCGGCTCGAGAAATCCGTGGTGGTGTTGGGCAACGGCAGCGATCCGGCTGTGTTGGAAGATGCCGGCGCGCGCCAGGCGGATGTGCTGGTGGCGCTGACGCCGGAGGACCAGGATAACCTGATCGCCTGCCAGGTGGCCCGGCAGATGTTCGGCGTACCGCGCGTGCTGGCGCTGGTCAACGACCCGGACAACGAGGAGATCTTCAAGCGCCTGGGGGTGACCGAAGCTTTCTCCGCTACGCGCATCATCGCTACGCTGCTGGAGGAACAGGCGGCGCTGGAGGAAGTGATCAACCTGCTGCCGATGGCGGAAGGGCGCATCCAGGTGGCGGAGGTGGTGATCGGCGAGAAGGCGCCGGCGCGCGACAAGACGCTGCAGGAATTGGACCTTCCTGCCGATACGCTGGTGGCGGGCATTATTCGCGCGGGGGATGTTCACATCCCGCGCGGCAACAGCCGGCTGTACCTTGGCGACAAGGTGATTTTGATCGGGCGACCGGCCAGCTTCGGCGAAGCTCTGCGCGCAGTGGCCGGCGAGGAAGCATGACGGACGCCGGCAGTCGTTATGCCCAATTTCTGCGTCATCGCTACCGGATTATTGCCGGCTATACCGGGCTGATCGGCATGATCGTGGGCGCGATCATCCTG
>JASGTU010000101.1 GCA_030058085.1 Chloroflexota bacterium | reverse complement strand
AGCGCGTGCGCCTGCTCGCGCACCTTGATCACGGCGCGGGCGATGTCGTCCATCTCCGCCGGCTCGGCTAACAGCAGGTTCTGGGTAAGCCAGATTGCCTCTTCGCACGCTTGCTCCGCCACGGGGCAGGGCATGATGCGCGCATAGCGCTCGTCCAACGGGGGTTGCTTATAGAGCGGAATGGCGTAGCCGGTCGAACAGGGGACGCCCTCGGCGCACAGCGCCTCCACGAACCGCTCGCGCGGCAGCCCGCCGAAGGCCTCGGCGCGGTAGCGCATCATGAACAGGTGATGTGCATGCGCCTCGCAGCGCGGGTCCCAGCGCATGGCGTCCAGACCGTCGATCTCTTCGAGGAAAGCGTACAGCCGCCGCGCATTCTCCATGCGCCGCTGCAGTTGCTCGTCCAGCCGTTCCAACTGGGCGAGGAGGACGCCCGCCTGCCAGCCGGTAATGCGCAAGTTACTGCCCAACATCCCGTGCTGGTACCACTCGCCGCCGGGCAGCCGCCCCTGGTTGACGTAGCTCCACAGTTCCCCGGCCAGGGCGTCGTCGTTGGTGAGGAGGATGCCGCCCTCGCCTGCCGTCAGATTCTTGCTGAGTTGCAGGCTGAACGAGCCGATATGGCCGATCACGCCTGCCGGCGTCCCGCGCCAGGTGGCGCCATGCGCATGGGCCGCGTCCTCCACCACATACAGCCCATGCCGTTCCGCCAACGCCATCAGGCTGTCCATATCGGCTACCTGCCCGGCAAAGTGCACCGGGATCACCGCCTTGCACGCCGGGCCGATGGCCTCCTCCACCTTGCGCATATCCAAGTTATAGGTGTCCGGCTCCACATCCACGAAGACCGGCGTCGCCCCGACGAGGCGCACGGCGTTGGCTGTGGCGATGAACGTATAGGGCGGCACGATCACCTCGTCGCCGGGTCCGACGCCCAGCACGCGCAGCGCGGCTTCCAGCGTCAGCGTACCGTTGGCAGCGGCTATGCAATGGCGCGCCGCGTGCCGCGCGCCGAAGGCCTGCTCGAACTCGTGGACCAATTGGTTGAAGCCGCCCCACTCGCCCGAAACCAGCACTTGCTCCAGCCGCAACCATTCTGCATTGCCCCAAACAGGCCAGCGCGGCCACGGTTCGCTGCGAATCGGCTTCCCGCCCAAAACGGCAAGTTCAGACATGGCGCCCCCTCCTTCGAATACGCTGCATGCTTTCTGCGACAATAACAGGACGCGGAACAGGGCGTCGCTGCGAACGGCAACCTGCTCCGCGTCCGTTGTACCTCTCTATCAACTTAGTCGCGAGCGGCCCACATCATGCCGCGCACCACCATCTCCTTGGCCTCAGGCACGTCGAAATCCTTGGCCACATGCCCCAACGAGCAGAAGGACACGCGCCCCTTGCCGTACATGCGCTTCCACACCACCGGCATCACCGTGCCGTCGATCCACGGCGCGATCTCGCCGTTGAAGGTCGTGGTCGCCAACACCTCGTTGCTGGGATCGACGTGCATGTAGTACTGCTCGGAATGCATCTTGAAGTCCTTCAGGCCGGCCGTAATCGGATCATCGTGGTCGATGATGTTGACCTCGTAGTCGATCACGTTGCCGGGATGGGCCACCCACTGCCCGCCGACCATCCACTGGTATTCGGTGTTGTTGCGGAACGAGTCGCCCATGCCGCCATGCCAGCCGGCGATGCCTACGCCGCTCTTGACGGCCTCCAGCAACCCGGCTTCCTGCTCTTTGGCGATCGTGCCCATCGTCCACACCGGGACGACCAGGCTTAACCCCAACATCTTCTCTCTGTTGAGGTAGCTGTCAAGCGTGTCCGACACCTCGACGTCGAACCCCTTCTCGCGCAGGATCGGTGCGAAGATGTCCACGCACTGCTTCGGCTCATGGCCGTCCCAGCCGCCCCATACCATCAATGCCTTCTTCATTGTCTTCACCTTTGTTGCTAGTACTGCGTTTAGTTACTACGCGTTGTTGATTGACTGCGCCGGATTTGGCTCGACGCAGCGATGATGTCTGCCCGGCGCATTCAGCGCCGCGTTACGCCTCCACATCGCAAAGGTCGAACGCCGTGCGCAACGCTTCAATCGGTTCGCCCTTCGTCCGGAATTCATGCCCCACGTACAGGTCGCAGCCCGTGGCGGCAATGGCGCGGCAGATGCCGCGGTAGTTGAGTTCCTGCGTGTCGTCCATGTCATGCCGGCCCGGGTTCCCCGCCGTATGGAAGTGGCCAATCCACTTGAGATTGTCGCGGATCGTGCGGATCACATCCCCTTCCATGATCTGCATGTGGTAGATGTCATACAGCAGCTTGACGCGCGGGCTGTTGACCCGCTCGCACACGGCAACGCCCCACGCCGTATGGTCGCACTGGTAGCCGGGGTGGTCGACCTTCGAGTTGAGCAGCTCGATATTGAGGTTGACGCCCTTCTCTTCGGCATACGGGGCGATGCGGCGCAAGCCGTCCGCCACGGCTTCAATGGCCTCGATCTCAGTCTGGTGCGGCTGGCGGTTGCCGCTGAAACAGATCAAGCCGGGAATGCCGTACTGCACGGCCAAGTCGATAGACTGGCGCAGTTCCGCCTCGATGCGGTCATGATTGCTGCGCTTGTTCAACCCGTCGACAATCGACTGGTGGCCGATCATGCTCGCCACCGCCAACCCGTAGCGTTTCGCCAGCGCCATCAACTCCTCGAACTCCGGCGGGCGCGCCCATAGCTCAATTGCGGCATACCCAATCTCCGCCGCCGCCTTGACCAACTCCTCCAGACTTCCGCCGGCCGGCAGGTACATCGGATAGCAGAACGACTGTTTGATGCGCATTGAGACTCTCTTTCCTTTTGTTGAGCGGGGCTTGGCAGGCTAAAAGCGGCACTCTTGGGCCTGATCACGAATAGACGCGTAGGCTGCAGGCGACTTCGTGGAGACTGGTCTCAATTATAAGCCGGACGCGCCCGATCCGCAACGAATGCGCTTGCTTGTTCGCCGCCGCCCATAAGATGCGCATCTCTCGGATATGGGGTACTATCCGGTTAACGTCGACGGTATGCGGACAGATGCCGCATGTAGCGGATAGGGGAGAGCGATGCATTCAGGCGGGTGGCGAGCCGTAATCAGAGCGGAGGAAAGCCAGCCAGGGGCGCCATTGGACCGCGCCCTGCTGCGCCGCGTTTTCGCCTATGGGCGGCCCTATTGGCGCGCCGTCTCGATGGTGCTCGTCACCATCATCGCCGTGTCGCTCATCGAACTCATCCCGCCGCTGCTCTACCGCGACCTGATCGACAACGTGCTTCCCGGCCGCGATGCGCGCCGCCTCAACCTCCTCGCCGCGGCCATGCTAGGCATCCCCGTGCTCACGGGCGCGCTTCACGTCGTGCAGCGCTACTTCAGCGCACGCGCCGGCGAGGGCATCATCTTCGACTTGCGCCAAGAGATGTACAGACACCTACAGCGCATGTCGCTGCGCTTCTTCACCGACACCAAGTCGGGCGAAATCGTCTCCCGCTTCAACAGCGACGTAGTCGGCGCGCAAAGCGCCATCACCGGCACGGTGCCCAGCATCGTCACCAACGTGGTCACGCTGATTTCGACGCTCGCTGTGATGATCACCATCGAATGGCGGCTGGCGCTGCTGTCGGTCATTGTCCTGCCGCTCTTTCTGCTGCCGGCGCGGCGCGTGGCGCGCACCCTGCGCCGCATCCGTCGCTCGGCGATGGAACACAATGCCGAAATGAGCAACATCGTCAACGAAACGCTGGCGGTGAACGGCGCGCTCCTGGTCAAGACGTTCGGCAGCCAAGGCCGCGAGTTGCAGCGCTTCAGCAAGGTCAACGCCGCGGTGCGTGATATCGGCGTGCGCCGCGCCCAAGTCGGCCAACTCTTTTTCATGAGCCTGGGCATGGCCAGCGCCATCGGCTCCGCCCTGATCTATTGGGCGGGCGGCCATCTGGTGCTAGGCGACGCCATCAGCATCGGCACCGTCGTCGCCTTCGCCGCCTACCTAGGCCGGCTCTATGGCCCGATCTCCTCGCTCACCAACGTGCAGGTCGAGTTCGCACAGTCGATGGTCAGTTTCGAGCGCGTCTTCGAGTACCTGGACCTGCCCGTCGAAATCGACGACAAGCCGGAATCCACTCGCTTCGACCGCGTAGCCGGACACATCCGCTTCGAGAACGTCTGGTTCCAATACCGCGACATCGGCCCTGAACCGGCGGCAGTCGAAGACATCCGCGGGGACGGCTTCGACCCGGACCTGAACGAGGACGAGGACGGCGCCGAACCGTCGCCGTCCGTCATCCCCACGCGGCGCTGGGCGCTGGAAGACGTCTCGTTCGAGATCTTGCCCGGCGAGCTGGTGGCGCTGGTCGGTCCCAGCGGCGCGGGCAAGACCACGGTCACCTACTTGCTGCCCCGCCTATATGACCCCACGCGCGGCCGCATTACGCTGGACGGCATCGACCTGCGCGACGCCGCGCTGGAATCGCTCGCCGACCAGATCGGCATGGTGACGCAGGAATCCTACCTCTTCCACGATACCATTCGCGCCAACCTGCTCTACGCGCGGCCGGATGCAAGCCAGGCAGAACTGGAAGCCGCCTGCCGCGCCGCCAGCATCCACGACATGATCGCCACCCTGCCGGAGGGCTACGACACGGTGGTGGGCGAGCGCGGCTACCGGCTCAGCGGCGGCGAGAAGCAGCGCCTCGCCATCGCCCGCGTCATCCTCAAGGACCCGCGCATCCTGGTCCTCGACGAGGCGACAGCGCACCTCGATTCGCAGAACGAAGCCCTCATCCAGGCCGCGCTGGAACCGCTGCGCGAAGGGCGCACCAGCGTGGTCATCGCGCATCGCCTTTCCACGATCCTCGCCGCGGACAAGATTCTCGTCTTCGATCAGGGCAAGTTGGTGGAGGCAGGCGCCCACGCCGAGTTGTTGGCACGCGACGGCCTCTACGCCGAGCTATACGAGACGCAGTTCGGCCAAGAGCCGGACGCGCTACCCGCCGCGCCCTCCCAGGCGGATGCACCCGCCTAGCGCTCCAGAATAAACCACCGGCGGGGCCGCAATCGGCCCCGCCGGAATTGATCTCCTCACTTTCCGTCGCCGCCACACAGCATGCGATAGGGCTGCGGCGCCTATTTCTCCGTCCACTCCGGTTCGGGGTGGATGTCCGGTTCGGGCCGCGGGCCAACATCAGGCCGGCCACTGCCTTCCAGGCGGCTGATGGCGCGTACGGTCATGTCGTGATCTACCAAGATCTGGCACGAAAGACGCACGCCGCTCAGCTCGCGCTCCGCCAGCTTCTCCTTCTCGGCGGCCGTCATCTGCTCAGGCTCGCCCTCTACGAACTCGACGCGACAGGTGGTGCAGCGGCAGTTGCCGCCGCAGGCGTGCAGTTGATCCACGCCCGCCTCATCTTCCAGCGCCAGGACCAGCCGTTTGCCTTCCGGCACGTCGAATGTGCCGAATCCCTCTACTGTCAGCTTGGGCATCTCTCATCCTTTCGGTTCGGTGGTGGGCGCAAGGCTCCGGCGAAGCGCGCCCGGGAATCGATGAACGTTTCTCATGAACATGGAACACAGCCTGATTATGGCCCAGCATCCGCATTCGCGAAAATCACTTGCACCGGTGTATGATCCCGTTTGTTCCGGTCATCCACGCCACGCACAAGGGTAATGCGGCGATGCAACCAGCGGGGGAACATAGCAGACATCAGCTTGCCGGCATGCGTGGTCTTTCCGTCGTATGGGTCGGGCAACTCGTCTCGTTGCTCGGCACGGGCATGACGCGCTTCGCCATCACCATCTGGGTTTGGCAGATTACCGGCGAGGCGACCTCTTTGGCGCTGGTCGGCTTCTTTTCATATGCCCCGGTCGTCGCCATGAGTCCGATCGCCGGTGCGCTCGTCGACCGCTGGAATCGCAAAGCCGTCATGGCGATCAGCGACCTAGGCGCCGGCCTGTCCACCGTGATCGTCTTGGTTCTCTTTACGACGGGCCGCCTCGAGATCTGGCATCTCTACGTCACCGGCGCGATCGCCGGCGCCTTCGAAGCGTTTCAGTTTCCCGCGCTCTCCGCCGCCATCTCCGGCATGCTACGGCCTTCACAGTACACGCGCGCCAACGGCATGATGTCGCTGGCGGAGTACGCTTCCAGCATTGCCGCGCCGATCTTTGCCGGCATCCTGCTCGCCGCTATCGGCATCGCCGGCATCCTAGTGATCGACATCGTCACCTTTCTTGTCGCCGTGTCGCTCCTGGCGTTGGTGTTCATTCCCCAACCCGATAAGAGCAGCGAAGGCGCTGAGGCCGCGGGAACGTTGTGGTCCGAGTCGATCTATGGCTTCCGCTACATCTGGCGGCGTCCGAGCCTGTTCTGGCTGCAGTCCACGTTTCTGTTTGTGAACCTGACCGGCACCCTAGCCGTGACGCTGATCTCCCCGATGATCCTGGCGCGCAGCGGCAACAACGAACTGGCGCTGGCGACAGTCCAATCGGCGCTGGGCGTCGGCGGGGTGGCAGGCGGTCTTTTGCTGGCGGCGTGGGGCGGCCCACAGCGACGCATCCACGGCGTGCTCTTGGGCTTCATCGGCGTCGGGCTATTGGGGCAATGTCTATTGGGAATGGGGCGAGAAATCGTCGTCTGGGCGATAGCCGCCTTCTTCCTTGCCTTCTTCCTGCCCTTCATCAACGGATCGAACCGGGCCATCTGGCAGGCGAAGGTCGCGCCTGATGTGCAGGGACGCGTCTTTGCGGCCAGCCGCCTGCTCGCTCAGATCACGGCGCCGGTCGCCATGCTTCTCGCCGGCCCGCTCGCCGACCACGTATTCGAGCCGGGAATGCAGCCTGGCGGCGCTCTAGCGGACGTCTTCGGCTGGCTGGCGGGAACCGGCCCCGGCGCAGGCATGGGCCTGCTCACCGTCTTAATGGGCCTGATGGTCGTCCTGACCGGCTTCGCCGGCTATTCGTTCCAGCTTATCCGCGATGTAGAGAAGCTCTTGCCGGACCACCAGGCCGCGCCCCAAGCCGAACAGGCCGGCTGACTCTGCTCAGTCGTCGCCCGCCAACTCGACCGCATGCCCTTCAGGCGCGCCGTCACCGCCGAACTCCGCCCGCTCCTGGCGGCTGAACTGGCCCATGTACAGGTCGTAATACGCGCCTCTCTTTGCCAGCAATTCCTCATGCCGGCCCCGCTCCACGATCTCGCCCTCCGCCAGCACCAACACCTGGTCGGCGCGGCGGATCGTGCTCAGGCGGTGGGCGATCACAAAGCTGGTTCTGCCCGCCAGCAGTTGCTGTAGCGCCGCCTGGATCTGGCGTTCGGTGCGCGTGTCTACGCTGCTGGTAGCCTCGTCGAGGATGAGGATGCGCGGGTCAGTCAGCGCGGCGCGTGCGATCGACAACAGTTGGCGCTGGCCCTGGCTCAGCCCGCCGCCCCGCTCGCCCAGCACCGTCTGGTAGCCTTCCGGCAGCCGCTCGATGAAGTCATGGGCGCGCGCTAACTTGGCCGCCGCCATCACCTCCTCGTCAGCCGCGTCTGGCCGGCCAAAGCGGATATTGTCCATTACCGTGTCGCTGAACAAGAACGAGTCTTGCAGTACGATACCGATCTGGCTGCGCAGCGAGTCGAGCGTGACCTGCTTAATGTCCGCGCCGTCGATGGCTACGCGACCTTTCGCCGCCTCCCAGAAGCGCGGCAGCAGGTTGACCAGCGTGGTCTTGCCCGCGCCGGTCGGCCCGACGATGGCGATGGTCTCGCCCGGTTTCGCCTCCAGGCTCACGCCGCGCAACACCGATTCGCCGGGGTTGTATTCGGCCCAGACCCCCTCGTACACGACATGACCGCGGATCTCCGCCAGGGGCTTGGCGTCAGGCGCCTCCACGATGTCGGGCTCTTCGTCCAGCAGCTCGAAAATGCGCTCGGCGCCGGCGATGGCGCTCTGCAAGTTCGTCCACAGCACGCTGATCTGCTGGATGGGCTGGGTGAAGCGCTGCACAAAGCCGAAATAGGTGATGATCAAGCCCAACGAGACCGCTGCACCGCCCAGGTTCATGCCGCGCAGCGCAAACAGGCCGCCCACGCCGATCACGATCGCCATCGCCACGTAGCCCAGCCCCTCCAACGTCGGCGCCAGCGCGGCTGTATAGGCCACGGCGCGGATGTTGGCGTCACGGTTGGCTGCGTTGCTCTGGCGGAAGCTCTCGATGTTGGCCTCCTCGCGGCTGAAGGCCTGCGCCTCGCGCACGCCGGAGATGCTCTCCTCCAACTCGGTGTTGACGTTGCCCATCTCTTTGCGCGTCTTACGGAACGCGACCCGCGCCCGGTTGCTGAACCACATGGTCACCAGCGCCATCACCGGCAGGATCGCCAGGCTCAACAGGCCGAACGCCGGGTTAAGCGTCAGCATGCGGTAGGCCAGCCACACCAGCAGCAGCCCCCCGCTGAACACCTGCACCAGCGCAAAGCCAATCGCCTGTTGGATGGTGCTGGTGTCGTTGGTGATACGGCTCATTAGGTCGCCGCTGTCGTGCCGCGTGTGGAAGCCGAGCGAAAGCCGTTGCAGTTGGTCGAACACCTCCACCTGCAACTGGCGCAAAATGTGTTGGCCGGACCAGGCCATCAAGTAAAACATTAGCCCGCCGAACACCGCGCCGGCAGCGAAGAGCAGCGCCAACGTCAACGTGATGCCGCCCAGACCGCGCACCAGATCGGCGCGGCTTGCGTCGGGCGGAACGTCTGCATACCAGCAGTTTGCAGCCGCCGCGCCGCCCGCAGTGACGGAAG
>JASGTU010000100.1 GCA_030058085.1 Chloroflexota bacterium | reverse complement strand
CCCGTCCAGATGTGGCGGATCACGCCGTCGCCGTCGATGAAGTAGGTGGTAGGCATGCCTTTGACGTTGAAGAGCGTCCCCGCCTCCATCTCTTTATCCAGCGGCATGGGGAAGGTCAGGCCGAGTTTGTCCACATACGCCTGCACGATGGCGGCCTCCTCGCCCTGATCCACGCCCACGATCAGCACTTCTCCGGCGTAGACCTCCGCCGCATTTTGCAGCGCCGGCAGCTCACGCTGGCACGGGCCGCACCACGTCGCCCAGAAGTTGAGCACTACCGGCGTGCCGCGCACCGCGCTGAGTTGAAACCGGTCGCCGTCCAGCGTGTCCAGCCTGAAGTCCGGCGCCGGGTAGCCGATAGCCGGTTCCGGGCGCAGGTTGCCCGGCTGCGCGCTGAGCGGCACGCGGCTGGCCCATAGCCAACTGCCCCCCGCGACCAGGATAGCGAAAAAAGCCAGCAGCCACGACCGATTCATGGCGGCGATCATGAGTCCCAGTCGGTATGGAATATGCCCGCCTTGTCCGTCCGCTCGTAGGTGTGCGCACCGAAGAGATCGCGCTGCGCCTGAATCAGATTAGCAGGCAGGCGGGCGCTGCGGTAGCTGTCATAGTAAGCAAGACTTCCGCTGAACGCCGGCACGGGGATGCCCCGGCCAATCGCGATCTGGACGACCTTGCGCCAGGCCGGCAGCCGTTCCGCCACCGCTTGGCCCAGGCTCTCGTCCAGCAGTAGGTTGGGCAGGACGGGCTTGCGCGTGAAGGCCTCGGTGATGCGGTTGAGAAAACGCGCCCGGATGATGCAGCCCGCCCGCCAAATCGACGCGATTTCGGCTAGATTCAGTTCGTAGCCGTATTCCTCGCTCGCGATGCGCAACATCGCCATGCCCTGCGCATAGGCGCTGATCTTGCTGGCATACAGCGCCTGGCGCACCATGTCGATCAGTTCGTCGCGGTTACCGTCATACGCAACCTGTTCCGGGCCGGGCAGTACTGACGAGGCGGCGACACGCTCCTCCTTCAAGCTGGAGATGATGCGCCCTACCACCGCGCTGTTGATGGTCGGGATCGGCGCGCCGATGTCAAAGGCGTCCTGGCTCGTCCACTTGCCGGTCCCCTTCTGCGCCGCCTTATCCAGCACCAGGTCGACGAGCGCCTGGCCCGTCTCCTCGTCGACCTTCTTGAAGATCGTGGCGGTTATGTCGATCAGGAAGCTGTCCAACTCGCCCTGATTCCACTGCCCGAAGATGTCCGCCAATTCGGCAGCGCTCAACCCCAGCGCGCCTTGCAGGACAGCATAGGCCTCGGCGATCAACTGCATGTCACCGTACTCGATGCCGTTGTGTACCATCTTCACGTAATGGCCTGCGCCGCGCGGCCCCAGGTAGGTAACGCACGGCTTGCCGTCCTCCGGCGCCTTGGCGGAGATCGCCTCCAGCATATCCTGGACGGAGCGCCAAGTCTCGCGCGGGCCGCCGGGCATGATGCTCGGCCCCCACAGCGCGCCCTCCTCGCCGCCGCTGATGCCCACGCCCATGAAGTTGAGGTTCTGAGCCGCTAATTCTACGCTGCGGCGTTCGGTGTCGCGGTAATAACTGTTGCCGCCGTCCATGATCAGGTCGCCCTCGTCCAAGAGCGGCGCCAACCCGGCGATCACCGCATCGACGCCCGCGCCGGCCTTAACCATAATCAAGACCTTGCGCGGTCGCTCCAGGCTCGCCACAAGCTCCTCAAGCGTGACGCAGGGGATCAGCTTCTTGCCCGGGTGTTGTGCGACGAAATTCTGCATTGTCGAGGTCGTCCGGTTATAGACGGCGACCGTATAGCCGTTGCGCTCCATATTGAGCACAAGGTTCTGGCCCATCACCGCCAGCCCGATCAGCCCTACATTCGCTTGTGACATGCGCCTTGCCCTTTCAGGTCGATGTTATTGTTTTGGTCCAGGTAATTCCGTGCCCCACCGCGCCATGGTATCCAGATTGGCCGTGCGGATGCGCAGGCTGTTGAGGCGCGCGGCGATGCTGTGTTCCACCGACGCGGGCAGCGGCTCCTCGCCGAGCGTGCCGTCATCGAAGAGTTGCCCGTCTGCAACTCGTGTTTTCAGTGTGGGCGCACTCCACCAGATGACTTCCTCGCGCAGCGCCAGCCGCGCCTGCAACACAGCCTCGTCCACGGGCTTCATCGCCGCGATCTCATCATAGAATCGCGCCATGAAGCGCAGTTGCGCCTCGCGCGGCAAAGGGAAACGAGTTGCCAGCGCCGCGCCCACGCTACGCTGCACCAAGCTCTGCGCCACATGCAACAGCGCGCGTCCCTCGCCGCGTACGTATCCGCCGGCGCTGTTCGTCAGCACAGCCAGCCGCAGCGGGAAATGGTCGCGCAGCATCGCGCCCAGGTGTTGCCCGCTCACGGCGCGGCTGCGGCCAATCTCGTCCTCGAAGATCAGCTGACCCTCGCCGGTCTGCTCATCGAAGCCGCTGTGCCCAATGAAGTGCAGGATGTGGTATTCGCCCTGGCGCAACCGCCGCTGCAGATCGAACAGGGTCGGCTTTTGCAGCCACTCCACATACAGCTTCTTCTCACGGCCCAGGTGGTCGATCTCGTCTAGCAGCCCCAGCCATTCGCGCTGCACATCTAGCGCCGGGTAAGCGGCTGGGCTGGCGATCGCCACCAGCGCGCGCAGCGGGCCGGACACCTGCGCCGGCAGCAGTTGGTGCATCAGTCCGGCATAGCGCGCCATCGGCGAATGCAGCGACAAACTCAGATATTCGCCTCGCTCCGTGTCGTACAGCACTTCCCACGGCAGGTATTGCACCTCGGGCACAGCCGACAGGTCCAACTGAATGCGCAGACTGCTCTGGGCCTCGAAGGCCATGCGCTGGCTGGCGCGCAGGCAGTCCAACACGTCATCGGCAAAGAGCGCATTGAACAATCGCACGCCCCACCCTTCAAGCTGCGCTGCAAGCCGTTGCCGGTCTTCCTCGCCCGCGCTGTGCGCCGCATCCAGCGCCAGGTAGAGCGCATCCAGTTCGCGTCGCGTCACAGAGAACGCGAAGCGCGCCGCCGCCGGGCCGACCGGCGAATGCCGTACGCGGCTGAAATAGCCGTCGTCGGTCTGTTCTAGGAGCACCTCAATACGCGACTCATGCGGATTCATAGCCATGCCATTGTACATTTGGCCCCGATGGGCGTCAAACATCCGGCGCTATCCGGGGACGTTGGCAAGCAGCGATTCACGCCACGAATTACACGAAGCCGTTGCCGTACGCGCTCGGCTCCCGGTCCGCGCACGTTCTTTCCCGCTGTACCGCCTCAGGGGTATAATGGCGACATTGGCCGGCGGAACCATGCCGCTCGCCCCATCAAGGACACTGATCCCCACGCAGACAAGGCCGCACCATGCACGTACTCATCACCGGCGGCGCCGGCTTCATCGGCAGCCATCTCGCCCGCAAACTGCTGGAGCGCGGGGACACGGTCGCAGTCCTCGACAACCTAAGCACGGGCAGTTTCGAGAACATCCGCGCCCTCACCGCCAACCCGCGTTTCTCCTTCGCCATCGACGACCTCGGCAACGCGCTGGTCCTGGACAGGCTGGCAAGCCAGGCCGACGCCATTGTACACCTGGCTGCCGCGGTCGGCGTGCAGTTAGTTGTGGAGCGCCCCACAGAAACCATCGAAACCAATGTCCTGGGCACGCATGCCGTGCTCAACGCCGCGCGGCGCTATCGTTGCCGCACGCTGATTGCCTCCACCAGCGAAGTCTACGGCAAGGGCGTCAAGATCCCCTTCAACGAAGAGGACGACCTCCTGCTCGGCCCGTCCAGTCGCAGCCGCTGGTCCTACGCGGCGAGCAAGCTGCTGGACGAGTTCCTCGGCCTCGCCGCCTTCCGCGAGTACCAGCTACCCGTGACCGTCATGCGCTTCTTCAACACCGTCGGCCCCGGCCAAACCGGCCGCTACGGCATGGTCGTGCCGCGCTTCGTACGCCAAGCCCTGGAAGAACAGCCCATCACGGTCTTCGGCGACGGCAAACAGTCGCGCTGTTTCTGCCACGTCGACGACACGGCGATCGCCGTGCAAGCGCTGCTCGATCTGCCCGGCGAGACCGCGGGCGAAATCTACAACATCGGCAGCCGCGAAGAAGTCACCATCAACCAACTCGCCCAAGCCGTGCTCGCCCAAACGGGCTCGCGGTCGTCGATCCAGCGCATCCCCTACAGCGAAGCCTATGCGCCCGGCTTCGAGGACATGCGCCGCCGTGTGCCCGACACGGGCAAGCTTCACGCCGCGGTTGGCTGGCAGCCGCGCAAAACCCTGGCCGACATCCTCGACGACGTGATCCGCTACGAGCGCAGCCGCGTTGCCTAAGAAAAACCTTCCAGGAAGCTCGCAGCCTCCTGGAAGGTATCGCCCAGCAATTTTATACGCTTCTGACGGCTATGTAGAGCAGTCCCCTACCCGCGCATGGGCAGAACCAGGTCATACGGATAGACGTTCAGGTTCACCAGTTCGCCGCTCTCCGTGAACGCCACCGAATCCTCGATGCGCATACCCAGGTCGCGCTGCTGGTAATACAGCCCCGGCTCCACGCTGAAGACATGCCCCGGCTGGAGCGGCGTATCCGCCCCCGCGCCGTGGCTCAGCCGCGGCCCTTCGTGCACGTCCAGACCGATGCCGTGGCCCAAGCTGTGGAAATAGCCTTCCCGCGTACCCGGATGCGAGCGCAGCGTCGGGTGTCCTCGCTCCTCGAAGTAGTCGAGCGTCATCAACTGGTAGTCCCGGCAAGGCTTCCCCAGTTCCAGCGAGCCCATCACCTGGTCGAAAATCTCCCTCACCTGGTCATAGATCTCCTGCACGTCGTCGGTGGCATAGCCGAGCGACCAGGTGCGCGTCATATCGGCGAAATACCCCTTCGCCGTGCGCGGGAAGATGTCCAACACGATGGCCCGGCCCAGTTCCAGCGGCTGCGCCAAGTTGCTGCTGGCGTGCGGCAGGGCGCTGTCGCCGCCCTGGCTGAAGAGGGTATCGTGATCCTCGACCAAGCCGTGCGCCATCAGGCGCATGCGAATGAAGGCCTTCACGTCGCCAATCGTCAGCGGCTCGCCGTCGGCGCGCACCACCGTCTTGCCGCGTACGCCATGCCCCTGGATGAACTCCTGGACCTCGCCGACGACGGCGCAGGTCTCGCGCCCTGCCGTCAGCAGCTCGGCGATCTCAGCATCATCCTTGGTCTCGCGCGCCACCGCGAAGATCGAATCGGCGTACTCCCCGACGATCTCCACGTCCGGCAGCGCGGCCTGCAGCCGGTTCAGCAGTTGGTAGGCGCCGCCGGCATCGATCTTGCCGTATACGCCCAGCCGCCCCGTCAACTGCTGGTCGCGGATCACCTGCGAATAGTAGTCCAGCATCGCGCCCAGCCGGTCGCCCTGGTGCTTGTTCAGCAGATCGTACTGGTTGTAAACCCGGTCGCGGTCTACCAGTTCGAGGCCGGTTGTAGCCGCGCCGGTCCGCTCCAAAGAGCCGTGGACCAGCGTCAGCAGCCCGCCGCGCCGCTTGAGCACGATGGCATGTTCCAAGTGGATGCCGCCGGTCAGGTAGTTCATCGCCGGGTTATTGCCCGAATCGCCCAACACCATGAACGCGTCGAGATTGCGCTCTTCCATCAACCGATCGAGATCGGATTTCACACGTCGCTCCTATCAACCTAGGGCCGGATGCTCTCCGGCCATTTTGAATGGGTTCTGCTAACGCCCCATCGAGAAAACCTACGATTACCCCACGAAATGCCTGTTAGGGTCGCAAACAGGTCACTTTGCGGACAATTTCCGTACGCAGCAGCTTTGGCTTGCGAGCTCAGTTCGCCTATAATGTGAACATCTTCACAGGCTATAGTGCGCCCTTTTTGTTTTGTCATTATCCGGCGCAGGAGAACCAAGTGATGCGCAAGACCTTTCTAAGCAATTCCCTGTTGGCTATTGGCGTCGTGATGCTCGGCGGCTTCGCAGTCATGGAAACGACCGGCCTCAATGCCGACCCGCTTCTGCCCGCCTTTGCCGCCTTCTGCATCGGCTGCACCGCAGTCCTCGACCGCATCGGCGTGCATCAGCTCAAGTAAACGCCAACCACACAACCGCATACGAACAGCAGCTCGGACCGCCGCGGCGGTCCGAGCTTTCTTGTTATCCGGTCGCCTTTGCCACGTCTGCATAGCCGGCGGGGTGCGCCCTATGCCATGCCCACGCGCTCTGCACAATGTCGTGCAGACGCGGGTATTGCGGCTCCCAGCCCAGATCGCGGCGAATGCGTTCGCTGCCGGCGATCAGCACAGCAGGGTCGCCCGGACGCCGCGGCGCGATCTCAGCGGGGATGGGGTGACCGGTGACGTCCCTCGCCGCCTGGATCACCTCCTTGACCGAGAAGCCCTGCCCGTTGCCCATGTTATACGTGCGGCTACCCTGCTCCAGCGCGCCCAGCGCCAGGATATGCGCCCGCGCCAGGTCTGCGACATGAATGTAATCGCGCACGCACGTCCCGTCCGGCGTCGGGTAATCATCGCCGAAAATCTTGATGACGTCGCGCTGGCCCAACGCCACCTGCAGCGCCAGCGGGATCAGATGCGTCTCCGGGTCATGGTCTTCGCCGCGCGCAGCCGTCGCGCCCGCCGCGTTGAAGTAACGCAGCGCCGCGTAGCGCATGCCGCGCGTTTCCTCCAGCCAGTAGAGCATCCGCTCCAGGATCCGCTTCGACTCGCCATAGGGACTGCCCGGCGCAATGGTCTCGTCCTCGTCGATGGGAACCCGCTCCGGCACGCCGAACAGGTTCGCCGTGGACGAGAGGATGAAGCGCAGCACGCCGTGCGCCACAGCGCTCTCCAACAGGTTGAGGCCGTTGCGCACGTTCTCGCCCAGATAGAGAAACGGCGCCTGCATCGATTCGCCCACCAGCGTGCGCGAGGCGAAGTGCATGATCGCGTCGGGCGCGAACAGTCGCATCGCCTCGTCGATCGCGTCCCGGTCAGCCAGGTCTCCCTGCACGAAGGCGGCGTCCGAGTGAACCGCGGCCCGATGCCCCTGCGAGAGGTTGTCGAAGACGACCACCTCCTGCCCGTCTTCGATCAACTGCTCGACAGTCACGCTGCCGATATACCCGGCGCCGCCGGTTACCAATACGCGCATGTCGTTCTCGCCCCCTACGAATAGGCCGGCAGCCAGTCGCCGTGGGCTTCGATCAGGTCGTCGACCAGGTTCCAGATCTGATCCAGGTCCAACTCGGCGGCGGTATGCGGATCGAGCATGGCCGCGTGGTAGATATGCTCGCGCTTGCCCGTCAGCGCCGCCTCGACGGTCAGGTCCTGCACGTTGATATTCGTCTGCATGAGCGCAGCTAAGTGCGGCGGCAGTTCGCCGATCGCAACCGGCTGGACGCCGTTCTTGTCCACCAGGCAAGGAACCTCGACACAGCAGCCCTCAGGCAGATTGGAGATCAGCCCGCGGTTGGGCACGTTGCCGTTTATCACGCGCGGGATGCCCGTCTCGATGCTGTGGATGATGCCCGAACCGTATTCGTGGCTGCGGTGCACCTCGACGACCGACTTCGGGTCTTCCAGATCGGCCCGCATCCGCTCCCAGCCCGCGATCTGAACTTCACAGCGGCGGATGTACTCGTCCAGCGGCACATTGTACTTCTCGATCAGGTCAGGCCGGTCGCGCTTGATGAAATAGGGCGTGTACTCGGCAAAGTGCTCGCTCGACTCGGTCACGAAATACCCCAAACGCCGGAACATCTCATAGCGCACCAGGTTCCACTCCGGCGCCCTGCCTTCATCATAGACCTTGCGGATGAGCGGGTACAGGTCTTCGACCTCGCCGTTCGCCCGGCGTTCGAAGTGCAGATAGAAGGCCATGTGGTTGATGCCTGCGCATACGAAGTTAATTTCGTCGATGGGCACGCCGATATCCTCGGCCAGTTGTTCTGCCGTGCCCTGCACGCTGTGGCACAAGCCGACCGTCTTGATCGTGGTCGCCCGGTCGATGGCCCAGCAGTTCATCGCCATTGGGTTCACGTATTGTAGGAAATACACGTCCGGGCACAGTTCTTCCATGTCATAGCACATGTCGAGCAGCACCGGAATCGTGCGCAGCCCACGCAAAATGCCGCCAATGCCCAGCGTATCGGCGATGGTCTGGCGCAGCCCATACTTCTTCGGAATCTCAAAGTCGATAACCGTGCCGGGCTTATAGCCGCCCACCTGGATCATCGAAATGGCGTAGTCGGCCCCATCCAGCGCGGCGCGGCGGTCGGTCGTCGCCTCGATGGTCGGCTTGACGCCCAACGTCTCCGCCACCTTGTTGGCGACAATCACCGAGGTGCGCAGGCGCTCCTCGTCGATATCGTGCAGGCTGATCGTCGCCTCCGCCAACTCCGGATAGCTGAGGATGTCCCCCATCAGGTTCTTGGCAAAAACGGTGCTGCCCGCGCCGATAAACGTGATCTTCGGCATGGTTGTTACCCTTTCTCTAGTGTATAGAGCGAAATGTCTCGGATGATGAAAGCGCCTCTATCAAAACAGGGCTATGTATCGCTTGGCCGGTGATTCCGCTCAAGGCGTTACCGGTTTGAGACAAGCGATCCGATCCTGGGAATAACGCCGCCCGTCCGTTTCATGAGTTCCCGATATCGATCGCCGAACACGTCCAGCATCATCCGTTCCTCAGCCCGCGTGCGCAGGAAATAGAACGGGATGAAATACAACAGATTCACGGGGCCGGCGATCCAATTCTGCAAGAGCAACATCTGCGCGATGCCCCACAGCCACTGGCTGGCATACATCGGATGGCGGATATAGCGATAGATGCCGTCCGTCACCAGCGTGTGCCCCTCATATATCTCCAGCGTAGGCGACCAGTTGGACTTCAAACTCCTGTGGGCGAGAGCGAAGAGAACCAACGCGCCGCCGAGCAGCACGACCCCAAGCCAGCCCATCCACCCCGGCAGACGATAGTCCGCGAAATCCAACCAGTCCGTCACCGAATAGATCAGGGGCAAGATGATCATCGTGACCCACAGCAGCGAAACCAGGGTTCTATCCGTCCTTGTGACGCGCCGGTCGACCCTGGCCGCGCTCTTCCAATGCTTCTGAAAAGGCAGACGCACGATCACTTCGACGACAAGGGCCAGCCAGTAGACGGCCTCGAACAGATCCTTCACAACTTCCTCCACGGCGCCAGTTCACTGCCGACGGACATTAGCGCCTGCACATAGACGGTTGCGGCGCCTCGCTGCACGCCGCATCCAGTTATGCGGCCCTACGCCTCATAATGCCGGAACGTAGGCAGATGATCCTTGTTCTGCGCAAACATCTCGTTGACCATCGTGCGGATTTCAGCCAGCGACAGCACGCTCGCCGTCAACGGGTCGTGCGCAATCGCCTGGTAGATCAGCCGCGGGTCGCCGCTCAGGCATCCCTCTACCGCCATCTCCTCGGTGATAGCGGTCAGCCCGGTTAACGCCGCCACCTGCGGCGGCAGTTCACCCACATAGACCGGCGTCAGCCCCTTGCGGCTCGCCCACACCGGCACTTCGACGCAGGCGTTCTGCGGCAAATTCGTGATCAGCCCGGTGTTGGCGACATTGCCGTTGTACTCGAACGGCTCGCCGCCTGCCAGCGCATTCATGATATAGGCCGCATACTCGTGCCCGCGCTCCAACTCGATAGGCGTATCCGCCGCCAGCCACTTCTCGGTCTCGGCGCGCCACGAACTCAGGCGCTTCTCGCGCTCCGTGATGATGTAGCCGTACTCGCCTGGATTCCAGCCTGTGCCGTGCGTGCAATACTTCTCGATCAGGTCCGGTCGCTTACGGAACCACCAGTTATACTCCGAATGATGCCCGCTTGACTCGGTCGGATAATAGTCGAGCGCCAGGTACATCTCGTTGCGCACCTGCTCTTCATTGTACACCTCAGGGCGCTCTGTGACGGCTTTGTGGATCAGCGGATACGCGTCCTTGCCGTTCCACTCGTACTTCAGGTACCAGGCCATGTGGTTGATGCCGGCGCAGGTGTAGGTGATCTCCTCCATCGGCGCGCCGATCCAGCGCGCCAACATCTCCGCCGTGCCCTGTACGCTGTGGCACAGCCCCGTCACCTTAATGCTCGTCTCGCGCTGTAGCGAGCGGCAGAGCATGACCATCGGGTTGGTGTAGTTGAGCATGGTCGCATCAGGGCAGAGCCGTTCCATGTCGCGGCCGATGTCCAGCATTACCGGGATGGTGCGCAGCGCCCGAAAGATGCCCGACGGGCCGCGCGTGTCGCCGATGTTGATGTCGATGCCGTATTTCTTGGGTATCTCGATGTCTTTGCGCCACACGTCCAGCCCGCCGGCCAAAATGGTGACCACCACGTAATCGGCCCCACGCAGCGCCTGCTCGCGGTCCAGCGTCGCCTCGACCTTGGCCGGGTAATTGCCCAGGTCGACGATCTTCTGCACGGCGCGGCGGGCAAACTCCAGGTGATCGGCGTCGATGTCCATCAAACTCAACGTCGCGTTTTCCAGAAGCGGAAAGGTCAGAACGTCGCGCACGAGCTTGCGGGTGAATCCAAAACTGCCGGCCCCGATAAAGGCTATCTTCGGCATCTTGATGTCCTTCCGGTGTATTGTGATGGCGCCGTGCCAAAAGCGCCGGGTTCTGTGAAACGAGATTATCGCTATATATGGAGACTGCGGCTCACCCAGACGGGCGGGCCGCAGTCTTTCAGAAAACTAGGGGACGAAAGACGTGTCCTAATTCGGTCGCTCCGCAACGAGCGCACATCAACCAACGCGGTCGATTGATTAGGCGACGGGATAAAGCCGGGCAAAGAGCTTCTCACCCCATTTGCCAACGATGAACAATTGCCTCAGCTGCTCGGAACGCAGCGCGTTCACCAACCCGGATACCCAAAGCAACGCCACGGCGACGTATCCCACCATCACCAGCGCAAAGGACGCGGCGCTAAACGTAGCGCCGGCCAGAGGGACCCACGCTGCCAGCCACGCCACAACCAGCCACGCTATCGGCAACAACACCGCCGCCAAAAACATCGCCAAGGCTTGACAGGCATGATACAGCGCAAAGGCGTTCTTGCGATCCGCCACAATGGCGACAATCGAACCCACAAAGGGCAGCAGATAGGAAAGGAAGGCCAGCACGCGATTCGGTTTCTGCAACGTCAACCTCCTATCCCCACGAGCGAGAGTTCGTCCGCAAAATGGCAGCTCACAAAATGCTCCGGTTCAACCTCGACCAGCGTCGGCTCTTCTTGGCTACACACGTCTTTGGCATACCGGCATCTGGGGTGGAACACACAACCCGACGGCGGATTGGCCGGGCTAGGCACGTCCCCCTCCAAGATGATGCGCTTCAGGCGGATGTCGGGGTCGGCCGGAGGCACCGCCGACACCAGCGCCTCCGTATACGGATGCATGGGATGCCGCAGCAGTTCCTCGGATTCGGCCAACTCCACGATCTTGCCGACATACATCACCGCAATGCGGTCACAGACATGCTCTACCACCGACAGATCATGCGCGATGAAGAGCAGCGTCAGCCCCAAGTCCTCTTTCAACTTCCGCAGCAAGTTGAGGACCTGCGCCTGGATCGACACATCCAGCGCCGAGACGGGCTCGTCGGCAATGATCAGCCGCGGGCTGAGCGCCAACGTTCGCGCCAAGCCGATGCGCTGTCTCTGCCCGCCGGAGAACTCATGCGGGTAACGGCTCATATAGTTCGGGTCCAGCCCGACGCTGCGCATCAGGTCCGCCACGCGCTCCTCGAGCTGCTTGCCGCGCGCCTCCCGGTGGATCACCAGCGGTTCGCCGATCAGATCCTTTACGGTCAGACGCGGGTTCAGGGAGCTAAACGGGTCCTGGAAGATCATGCGCATTTCCCGGCGCAGTTCCTTCATTTCGCGCTTGCTCACCGCGGCCACGTTGACACGATTTCCATTGGCTCGCCGGTACCAGATCTCGCCGCCCGTCGGATCGTAGAGCCGCAGAATGGATCGGCCGGTGGTGGTCTTGCCGCAACCGCTTTCGCCGACCAACCCCAGCACTTCCTGCTCGCGCAAGAAGAAGTTCACGCCATCTACGGCCTTGGTGTATCCGACTACGCGCTGGAAGAAGCCGCGATAGATTGGAAAATGCTGTTTGAGGTTTTTGACTTCCAGGATGTAATCTTCGCCAGTCATCTCGTCATATCTGTCCCATTTAAACTGCACCGCACCTCGAGCCTGATGCAGACGGCCTGCTTCCATGTCGTCCAGCATTGTAGCCCCACCATTCCTCCGCCTGGGCCTGACTAATTCGTTTCCTGGGCGCCGGCGATCTCGATGGTGGCGTGTTCCATCAGGATATCCGGATCGTCCCAGCCCTTCTGCTCCGCCAACTCCTGGAAGGCGCGACGGAAGATCAGCTGGACGTCCACGGTGGCCGCGCCGTCCGGCGCTTCGAACTCGTACCGGCTCACGTCCGTCTGCATCGCCGCCAGGCGCGTATCTTCGACGATCGTCACAGGCCGCCAGTAGGCCGCGGTCGGCATCTCGCCCGTCCAATCATCGCGCAGCAGCTTGGCATAGCCGCGCCCCGGCTCGCCGGCATAATTGCCTGTCCACTCCGGAAGCGTTGGACCGCTCGCCAGCGACAAGGGCGCCCCGTCCGCATCCTTGGCCTGCACTACCAACATCACCGAACGGATCGGCGCGTCGGTCGGCAGGTGATGGCCGGTCTGGTCGTTGATCACCTCCACGTCCACCGCCAGCCGCCCGTTATCGACCTCGGCCGTAACCGTCATCGTCGCCGAATTCTGCAGCAGGTTCACATCCGACGCGCCCGGCATGAGGTGTGTATGCACCTGGCCGGGGTCGCGCTGCATGCCGCCCGCTTCCGGGTACACGAAATACTCGGCTGCGCCCCCCGGCATGTGGCAGTCCTGGCAGGTTTGGCCTGTCTCCGCATCGCTGTACGGGCTATCCAGCCATTCGCCATACGAATTGTAGATCAACGTCCCGCCCGTCACTTCGCCCACGCCGACCACGCCGCCGAACACGCCATAGTGACAGCCGGCGCAGAACTCGCTCTCCGCCATCAGCGGCAGGTAGACATCGTCGCCAGGCGTGTCGTCCAGGGTGCCGAAGAAAATGTCCTCGCCCTTGTTTGGCCGGTAGAGCCGGTAGGAGAGGATTCCGGGCATGTCGGGCAGCGGCAGTTGCGTCTCCTCGTCCAGGATCACATCGCCGATCTTGTGGCAGAACTCGCACGAGATGCCTTCCGCCGCGGGCCCATCCAAATAGAGCGGGCTAACGCCGTGCGGTACTTCAATCGCGTGTTCCGCCGTAAACGAAGTGTGACATCCGGACCAGCCGCAGTTGGTCGTGTTTTCCAGCTTAGCCGCCGCCGGCGTGTGGCAGGTCGCACAATTGCCCGCCCGGTCCGGGTAGTCCAGCTTGAAGCCGGGTCCGTAGTACGTCACGCCGGGATCGTGCGGCAGAACATTGCCTTTGAAGTCAGTCTTGGTCTTCGGGCTTTTGTTGCCGTGGACATCCGTGCCCTGGTAGAGCGTGAGGAAGCGCAGGTTAACTGCCGCCTGTCCGTGCGCGTCCTGCTCCCACTCCTGCATCATCGCCTCTGTGTGGCATACCGCGCACGTCTCCGAGCCTCGCAGGCCGTCGGCCTCTGACCAGCCGTACTCGAAATTGTCCGTCGTATAGTGCGCCCGCAGCGTGATTGTGACCGCTTCGCCCGGCAGCACAGCGTAGGCCGCGTCGATGTAATGCCCCTCGGCCGCGGCCGTCACCGTCACCGGCGTCGTCGCGTCGTCGACTTCGAGCGTAAACCTGCCGCCCTCGTCCGTTAGGGTCATGTTGTCGGTCACATGCACGCGCACGCGCGCCCCGTCCAGCGCGCCGTCCGGCCCCATGACGACGCCCGAAACCACGCCAGGAGTGGTTGCGGGCCTGGCGCCTTGCGCCCAGACGAACGCCGCTGTTGCGACATTCGCTACGACAATCGCCACAATAAGCCAGGCGATCTTTGCTGCTCGAGACATGACAATAATCCTTACCTTATCGCCACACACGCATCTACTCGCCGGAATACGGATCGGCGGCATCGCGCAAGCCGTCGCCCAAGAAGTTGAAACCTAGCACCGCGCCGATAATGAAGATCACCGGCGACAGCATCCACGGGTACTGGCCCAGCGACTGCAGGTTCTGGGCATGCCGCATCAGAAGCCCCCAACTGGTCAGCGGCTCCTGGATGCCGATGCCCAAAAAGCTCAGAAACGCCTCGGCCAAGATGATGCCGGGGATGGTCAGCGTCAACACCACGATGACGTGGCTGATCGTGTTGGGATAGAGATGCTTGAAGATAATGCGCGCGTCGGACGCGCCCATCTCCTTGGCCGCCAACACGAAATCCGTCTCGCGATAGGCCAGCACCTTGCCGCGCACTTCGCGGGCCAACACCGTCCACGTCAGCAAAGCGAAGAGCGACGACATCACCAAAAAGACCCGGAACGAATCCCAGGTGGAGGGAATCACCGCGGCCAAAGACATCCACAGCGGCAGTTGCGGGAAGGCGTTGACGAACTCGACGAAACGCTGCATGACGCCGTCGATCATGCCGCCATAATAGCCGGACGTGACGCCCACCACAGAGCCGATCGCCACGCTGATCAACGTGCCGAATATGCTCATGGTCAACGAGATGCGGCCCGCCTCGCACGACTTGCCCCACAGGTCGCGCCCCATCTTGTCTGTGCCCATCAGGTAGATCGTGCCGCCTTCTTCCACGCCGAACAGATGCCGGTTCGTCGGGAAGATGCCGAACACCTTCCACTCCCAGCCTTCGACGAAGAACTTGATCGGATACGTCTTCGTTTCGTCCAGCGTCCAGATCAGTTCAAAAGTCTGCGGGTTGATCTCCAATGCGTAGTTATACGTGAAGGGCCGCCAATGGAAGTTGCCCTCTGCGTCGATAAAGCGCACGCGCTGCGGCGGAATAAACGTGTTGTCCAGGCTCAACTCGCGCAGCGGATAGGGCGCGAAGAACTCGGCAAAGAGCGCCATCGTGCCCAACGACAACACGATCAAGGCCCCGAAAATCGCCGCCTTGCTTTTGGTGAATTTGCGCCAGACCAACTGGGTGTAGCTTTCGTGCCGCTCTTGTCGATGGAGCAGTTGCTTCAGAGTCGGCGCGCCCGCCGCCCGCGCCACATCGTCCGAAATCGCAGCCGCACCCGCCGGCTCGTTGTTGATCTGGTTCCTGTCATCCATGCGTCTCAATCTCCAACAAACTCTCCGTCAATCATCTGAACAGGTCGCTCCAACCGCACGCGAGCCAGCCCGCCTAGTTGTAGCGGATGCGCGGGTCCAGCACGGCCATTAACACGTCGGCCAACAAATTGCCGATCACAATCATCACGCCATACACCAGCAGAAAACTGCCTGATATATAGATGTCTTGCGTCACAAGCGATGCATAGAAGAGCGGGGCCAACGTCGGAATGTTCATGACAATGGCCGCCTCCAATTCGCCCTGCACCATATAGGGCAGCGCCGTACCCTGGTAGGCGATAATCGGGTGGAGCGCATTGGGCACCGCGTGCCGGTTGATCACGCGGCGTTCGGCCAAGCCCTTAGAGCGGGCCGTGGTCACATATTGTGCGTTGAGCACATCAAGCAGATTGCCGCGCATCACGCGCATATTGCGCGCAATGCCGCCCAGCCCCGCGATCAACACCACCGGCCATATATGCGAAAGGAAGTCCATGAGTTTGGCAAACGACCACGGCGCCACGGCATACTGCGGCGAGAAGAATGAGGTCACATGCTGCCGGTCAAAGGTAAACACGAGAACATACATAATGACCAGCGCCAGGAAGAACCTCGGTACAGATGTCATCGTAAAGGCGAAAACCGCAGAAATATTGTCCGCCACGCCATATTGGCGCGGCGCCACCAGTATCCCCAAACCGACGCCTAATAAGGTCGAAATGGCGTGCGCCAAAAACGCCAGCAACAACGTGCGCGGCAACCGCTCGGCAATCAACAGGCCCACGTCCTTGCGATACCCGAACGAGAAGCCGAACTCGCCCTTGGTGACGATGTTCTTGACCCAGTTGACATACTGAATCAGGATCGGCTGGTCAAGGCCATAGCGGGCGCGCATCATGTCGGCGGCCTCTTTCGCCTCGACGGAGGTCATGCCGCCCTGGTTAATCAGATAGTTCTCGTAACTGGTCGCAAAGTCTCCCGGCGGCAATTGAATGACGATGAACGACACAAAACTAATGCCGATCATCAAAAACACCGAGACCAAAAGCCTGCGGAGAATAAAATTAATCATGGTGATCTAGTCCACGACCTTGTCTGCGCAGAACGCACCGCCTCTGCTGCTACGCCTCGGAATCGAAGGGGAAGAACGCCCATTCACTAGGGCGACGAAACCGCGCGCAACCCGATCTCGCCCGATCCCTTATGCGCCGATCTGCTTGTTTCATCAGGGTTCGTGTCATCAGGTTGGAAGAGGCGAGCCGCCTGCGCGACTTCGCCTCTCCACAATCGCCTTCCAGATAGCTCGACAGTAACGCCGGCTTCCTGGAAGGCGATTGCTCAGGCTACGCCTATTCGCTGTAAACCGGAACGGTCCCAGGGCGCAACTGATCTCGTTGCTCCTCGACCGGCGTCCACACCTGCTGCAGCATCACCGCGTCTTCGACCCACTGATACAGGGTGACCGGCGTGCCCGCGGGCACGTTGCGGTAGCGCTTGGCAATGCCGAGGCCGTAGCGCCCGGAGAAGACGCCAAGGGCGTACAGGTTCTCAGTGAAGATGTTGTTGTATTGGTTGATCAGCGTCTTGCGCTCGACCGGGTCGGTCGTGGCGCAGTAGGCATTAATCACCTCGATCAACTCGTGCTCAAAGTCCAGCAGTTCGCGCGGCTCTTCGCCTTCGCGATGCCACACCGGGCTCTGCGGGTTGGTCGGGCCCAGGTCGTTGCAGCTCGTGAACGGCAGGGCGAAGTTCTGGCCCATACGACTCACGTGCATCTCCCACTCGCCGCTTGTCTCAATCTCGCGGCGTGCGGTGCTCGTCACCGGGCGGTAATTGACCTTGATGCCGGCCTGACCCAACATGGTGACCAGCGCCTCGCCCGTGGTCGCCGCCTCGGCCTGATCCTCGGTAGCTGTGATGGCGATCGTCAGGTCCTCGCCCTCCAGCGGGCCGCTCGTCCAGTTAACGATGCCGTTGCCGTCGGTGTCCTCGAAGCCCAGTTCAGCCAACAGCGCCTGAGCCGAAGGCAGATCGTAGGCGTAGTAGACCACCGACTCCTTCTCGAAGTCCGGCGCGCCAGGATAGAGACCGCCCGCCCAGCCGCGCAGGAACGGGCCGCGCATGATCGACTGGGCAATGCCCTCGCGGTCGATGGCGTGGCTCAACGCCCGGCGGAAGCGGAAGTCGCGGTACAGCTCGCGCATCACAGCATCGCGCTCATCCTTCACGCCCAACGTGGTTGACAGGTTGATCTCCAACTCGTAGCCCAGCAGTTCCGGCCCCCAACTAACCTCGAAGTGGGCGTCTTCCTCGGCCGCACGCCGCAGCGTCTCGACAAAGGTGCTCGGATTCTCCAAGTTGGTGTGATCGCAACTGCCGGCCATCGTGCACAGGTCGCGCCCGACGCCGCTCGGCCCCTTCTGGTAGACGACCTCATCCAAGTACGGCAGTTGATTGCCGGCTTCGTCGACCTGCCAGAAGTAGGGATTGCGGCGCATGATCAGCAGTTCGTCGGTCTTGTACTCGACCGCCGCCCACGGACCGAGGGTCACCTGCGGCAGCTTGTCCGGCGGCAGCGCATTCTCGAAGTCCTTGTAGTCCATCTCGGCGTTGTACTTCGGATGGAAGTCCCTGAGGATGTGCTCCGGCGCAATGTACAAGCGATCCTCGCGCATCATGTAGAAGACATCGAGGGGGAAGGGCTGGGCAAAGGTCCACTTGATGGTGTAATCGTCCACAGCCTCTAGCGTCGCCACTTCGTCATTCCACGTGAAGGCGCCGGCCTGCACCCAGGAGTTCACGTTCGGGTCGAGGATGATATCGTCATACGAGAAGATCACGTCTTCCGCCGTGAACGGTTCACCATCCGACCACTTGACGCCTTCCATCAGGTGCATGGTCAGTTCCAGGCCGTCCTCGGACCATTCCCAACTCTTTGCCAGATTCGGGAACGGGTCAATGTCCTGGTCGGCGCGGTAGAGCGGGCCGGTCTTGATCAGAGCGTTGTAGCGGTCGGCGTAAGACTCAATGCCGAACCAGCCCTGGCTGACGCCGGCCATGACATTCCACCCGGCCGTCGGGCAGGCCGAGAAGGCATGGTGCCCATCGCCATAAACGCCGATGCCATCTTCCATCGCCGCTTCGAGCCAGACCATCGGCTCGGCAGGGAGGCGTTCCTCCAGCGGCGGCAGTTCGCCGGCCTCGACCAATTCGGTTACCCATTCCGGCTCGTTATATTCCGGCAGCGCCTTGTAGGTGACGATCTGGTCAATCGGGCGGCGCACCGGGTCTAGGTCGCCCAAACCCAGGTCCGGCGGATCCGGATAGGGAATGGGATCTGCCACGACAGCGGCAGGCGCTGCCTCTTCGGCGGGCGCAGCCTCTTCAGCAGGCGCAGCTTCTTCGGCAGGCGCAGCTTCTTCGGCAGGCGCGGCCTCTTCGACCGGCGCAGCTGCTTCCGGCGCCGGTCCTGCCGACCTGCCGCACCCAGCTACGACGAGAAGCGCAATTGCCAGAAGGGCCAACAACGCCCATCTTGTGCGCACGTTTTTAAACATGCTTGCTTCCTTTCTCCTTAGGTGATAGTTAGATGAAACTAGGTGAGAGTCGATCCGAGAAAAACGGACTTAACAGCAGGAAATACTCTCTTGAACACGAACGCGTCGAAAGCGACGAGTATCACGAACACGCAGCGCCCTTGTGTCAGTCGTGGTGCAGCCAGCACGCCACCTGGTGGTTCGGCTCCACCTGGTGCAAGGCCGGATCCTCTTCCCAACAGCGCTTGAATGCACGCGGGCAGCGCGTGGCAAACGCACAGCCGTCAATCTTGTCAATCGGGCTAGGGACGATGCCTTTGATGGGCACGAGCTCCATCGATTTGCGGCCCAACACAGGCACGGACTTCAGCAGGCCTTCCGTGTAGGGGTGCTTGGGGAAGTGGAACAGCTCGCGCACCGGCGCATACTCCACTACGCGCCCCAAGTACATCACCGCCACATAGTCCGCCATCTGTGACACGACGCCCAGGTTGTGCGTGATCATCATGATGGACGACTGAAATTCAGATTGAAGCTCGCGCATGAGGTCTAGAATCTGCGCCTGAACCGTCACATCCAGCGCCGTCGTCGGTTCATCCGCCAGCAAAATCGCCGGGTTGCAGCTCAGGCCCATGGCGATCATCACGCGCTGGCGCATACCGCCGCTCAACTGATGCGGATACTCCTTCAGACGCTGCTGCGGCGCGCTGATGTGAACTCGGTGCAACATCTCCTCGGCCCGCCCCAGCGCCTCGTGATAGCTGACGTCCTGGTGCAACACGACGGATTCGGCAATCTGATCTCCGATGGTCTTCAGCGGGTTGAGCGATGTCATCGGCTCCTGGAAGATCATGGCAATCTCACCGCCGCGAATCTTGCGAATCTGTCTCCCCTTAGAATGGAGCTTGACGATATCGGTCGGAGGCTTGCCGTCGTCCCGATGCAGCAGGATTTGCCCCGTCACAATACGCCCCGGCGGGTCCTTGATCAGCCGCATGATCGACATTGCCATCACGCTCTTGCCGCAACCACTCTCGCCGACTACGCCAAGCGTCTGCTGACGTCCTAACGTCAAATTCACGCCGTCGACCGCACGCACAGTCCCTCTTTCCAGAAAGAAGTACGTGTGCAAATCCTTGATTTCCAGGATCGGTTTGACAGCGGAGGATGAAGGTACGGAAGTCGGAATACGCTGGGCGGTCTGTGTCGATGAGTCCATGAACGTTCCTCGTCGCACGGGACGGCGCCCCTACCCGCCGTGGGGAAGCGCCGCCTCAGATAAGAGCAGCGACCATCAAAGAGCGTAAAGCCTGCTGCTCATACACGATTGCGCACACGCTTATCGATCGTCTTCGGGTGCAAGGTCATGAAGAATTTGGGTAGGAGCAAGATCTATATCTGGGCCGGATCGATCGAAGTGTCACAGACGGCGAACATCATACGGCCTGCGTGTACGTCAGCCAGAGGCAACGGACTAACGAATGACCTGCGCCGGCCACGAACAATCAGTGCGCTGTTAAAAAACGGGATGGGCAAGTTTCCGCCAGCAGCCAAGAGGCAAATCTCATCAGGGCAACTGCTGTTGATAGTCCGTCGGGTATGCATCTGCCGTCCAGGGCGAAACTAGCGTCAGTTTCGCACAAGGCTTTGAGAATGTCAAATTGTAAATCCGCCTACATAAGCGCCGCCCACGGAGTGAAGTGCGTACGAAACTCACTCCTTTTGCCGCAACAGGCGCGATGAATTCGCCAGGATCCCCAGGTCGGGCAGCGATTGCGCCGCAGCCGCCGCAACCGGCGGCAAAATGCCGAACGCCGCTAAGGTCAGCCCGACCAGGTTATACAGCCCCGTAAACAGGATGTTGAGCCGAATCACGTTAAGGGTGCGCCGTCCGATGCGGATCACCTGCGGCGTCAGCATCCAATCCTCGCGCATCAAAACGACTTGCGCGGCTTCGGCGGCTACAGCCGTCCCCGCCGCGCCCATGGCGATGCCCACGTCCGCCTGGGCTAACGCCGGCGCGTCGTTGACCCCGTCTCCCACCATGGCGACGGTATGCCCGCGGGCTTGGTACTCCTTCACAACGGCTAGCTTGTCCGCCGGCAGCAAGTTGGCGCGACAGGGCACGCCCAGTGCGGCGCCCAACGCCGCAGCCGCCTGCTCGTTGTCGCCGGTCAACACCTCGATCCGGCGAATGCCCAGCGCCCGCAGATCGGCAATGGCCTGCGGCGCCTCGCTGCGCAACGTGTCCGCCGCGGCCAGTGCGCCGATCACCGCCTCGTTCTCCGCCACGAAGAGCAGCGTCTTGCCTTGATCGCGCAGCGCCGGCAATCCGGCGCCGGCGGGAATGCCGGGCACAAGGCGCTCATTGCCCACGACGACGGCAGCCCCATCTACCTGGGCGCGCACGCCGAAGCCCGGCAGCGCCTCGAACGCCTCCGGCTCAGCCAGCACCAGCCCGTCAGCCCGGCACTTGCGGCGCACAGCCTCGGCTAGGGGATGCTCCGAATACCGTTCCGCTGCACCCGCCAATGCCAACACCCTGTCCGGCGCAACCCCGTTGAACGCGACCACGTCCGTTATCTGCGGCCTGCCCAGCGTCAGCGTGCCGGTCTTGTCGATCAGCACCACATCCGCCTTCGCCAGAAGCTCTAGATACTTGCCGCCTTTGATCAGCAGCCCGCGCTTGGCGCCCGCGCCAATAGAGGCCAGCACGGCGATGGGCGTCGCCAACGCAAAGGAGCAGGAGCATGCCACCACCAACACAGCCACCATCGCCATCGGGTCGCGGCGCAGCGCCAGCGTCAGCGCCGCGATCAGCGCCACCGCCGGCAGGAAATAGGCCGAGAAACGGTCGGCCAACCGCTGCACCTCCGCCTTGTTCGCCTCCGCCTCTTCGACCAGCGCGATCACGCGGCCAAAGGTCGAGTCTGCGCCCGTTCGTTGCGTGCGCACGCGCAGGCTGCCCAGCTCGGCCGTCGTCGCCGCGTAGACCATTGTCCCCGGCCCGGCCTCCACCGGCATCGACTCCCCCGTAAGCGTCGCCTGGTTGACCGTAGCATGGCCCGCCACGACCTCGCCGTCGACCGGGATCAGTTCGCCGGGGCGCACCACCGCCACATCGCCGGGGCGCACCTCCTCGATTGGCACTGTCTTTTCATCGCCATCGAACTCGATGCGCGCCGTCTTGGGGGCCAATGCCGTCAAGCCCTTCACCGCCCGCCGCGCTTGCTCCGCGGTATAGCGCTCCACCTGGTCCCCGACGCGCATGAAGAAGACCACGATGGCCGCGGTCACCCACTCCCCGATCGCCAGCGCCGCCACAACGCCCACGCTCATCAGCGTATGCGCCAACACCTGGCGCTGCAACGCGGCGCGCACCACCTTCACCAGCACGGGGTACCAGGCGAGCAGGACGATCGCCGCGCCCACAGGCCAGGGGATGCGCGCCGTCGCCGCCTCGAACAAGCCCAGCCACTCCCCCGCGACCACGACGAGCAACACCGCGGCGAAGACCAGCCCCAAGACCGCCAACGCCGACCGCGCAAAACCCTGCCCGAACTGCGCCTGCCTCGCCGCCGCATCGGACGGAGCGGACGCATCCGCCGCGTGGTAGCCCGCCGCCTCCACCGCCCGGCGCACCTCGGCCATATCCACGCTGCCGGGGTCAGCCTCGATCACCGCCTTCTCGGACGCAAGGAACACATCCACATGGCGCACGCCCGGCAGCGCCGCGATCGAACGCTGCACATGCGCGCAGCACTCGGCGCAGTCCATGCCCAGCACCCGCACCTCAACTCGCTCCGCCGCCAATCCCTGCTCACCGTTCATGCTTCCCCCGAGATACCAGTCCCTTAGCTGCATTCAACTGGCCTAATCGACCCAACGCGTGTCCAACGTGGCTTCCATCAGCCAGGGCGTCCCCCAGCCGGCGCGGTCGGCTGTGCTGTCGTTCGCCGGACCGGGCAAGGTGCGCAGGATAAGCAGTATATCTTGCCCCAGTACCGCGTCAAGCGGGATGTTCGCCTCCTGCCAATCCATATCGCCTGGCTCGTCCGGGCGGAGATGGCGGCGCCATAACATGACTTCCCCCTCCGCGCTCTGCACCGCGACCTCGAAAGTCACGCCATCGCCTCCCCACCCTCGCGCCTCGGGGTCAAGCGCAGGGCTGAGCCATAAAAACGCCTCACGCTCCGGCACATTGATGGGGAAGACAACCTCCGCAGGTGCGTGGGCGAAGATCACCGGGCGGCTGTCGCCATCCTCCGGCATGATAAACCAGGCGCGCGTCACCCGCTCACAGCCAGTCGCTTCCGCGCAGATCGGCTCGGCAGGGCTGATGCGCGCCGTGTCCAGATGTTCGTACAGATCGACGCGGCGATAGCGCACCGCCAACTCGCGGGCGTTCGCATCCGGGCGGATCAACGTATAGGCGTGGTTGACGCCGATCCATGACACCGTGAACAACGTTGCGAACGTCAGGCCGATCGCCAAGCTCGCCGTCCACATAGACGGGAGCCGCCCGTCCGCCGCTAGCATGACGTAACCCACCCATAACGTCACCCCGGGCCCCACAATCGCGAACAAATCCCAATCTTTCTGGCGAGCCAAGTCATTCTGAAAGGAAAAATGATAGACCAGAAGCCCCGCCATCAGCGCCGTTAGGTAGACAAAAACCCGGTCCCGCCGGACCCTGGCTGTTGCCATAGCGTACACAAGGGCGAACGGCAAGAACGGCAGGAGCGGTGCGACCAGCCAGAGGTTGTTCAACGCGTCGGCCAAGCGCTGCGGCTGCACAGCCTGTGACGCTGACCAAAAGAGCTGCTCGTCGCCGGCATAGCCGCCCGACAGGTTCGGCGGCGGAACGCCGAGCAGCCAGAGCACGCCGGCCGTGAACGCCGGCACGACGGCTGTAGTGGCTGCCAAGACAATGCCCTGGCCTAGCCGGCGCCGATTCAGTAGCAGCGCCAACGCCGGCAACGTGAAGATCGCCTGCGGATGGACGCTGACCGCGGCGCCGGCAGCCAGCCCGACGGGCCACAGAGGTCCGCGCCCGCGCAGATAGGCGATCGCCAACGAGACGGAACACAGCGTGACAGCCGTCACCAAGCTATAGTTTTCCACATGGCCGAACCACAACAGGCTGCTCCCCAGCGCCATCAGGCCGGCGAAGAAAGCCAAGCGTTGGGTCCCATCGCCGCCCAGCAGACCGGCCAAGCGCAATGCAGAAGCCGCATACAGGATGCCGGCAGCCACGCTTAGGCACGCAATCGCGGTTTCCGGCGACAGGCCGAAAGCGTCAAACAGGCGCGTCGACGAGTAGGCGAGGAGACTGTCTAGCGGCTCTTTCCACACATAGGGGTCTGTCTGCAGCGTCTCCGCCGAAAGAAGGTGCAGCTTGAGGAGCGCATCCCCGTGAAACGTGCGCTCGCGCAATAGCCAGAACAACGCGCCTAGCGCAGCAAGCGTCGCCCAGCGCGGAACTCGCCACAGCAAGCTGGCATAGCGTGACCAACGTTCCCGCGCCGCCGGTTGGGCGACATGGCGGGCGGTCACAATGCCGCTCAACACGACGAAGACGCCCATGCCCCAACGCACCGTCGCCGGTACGTAGGCCAAATGGCTAAACGCCCAGACGCCCCGATAGTCGAGCGTCCATCCGGCGCCCGTAATGAGCAGAATCGCGCCGGCGACGGTTATGAACGTGAAGAGGAGATAGCTCGGCCATCCCAATCGGCCCGAAAAGCCCCGTGTCATGCCCATGCCTGCTGCACCCTCGCAGTGCGCCGTTCGCCAACTGAGCCGACATCCAGTGCAGCGATAGTACCACACTCGCCTTGTCGTCGCCAGCGAATCGCCCAGCCCGCCTCTGATTGGTGAGCCGCCCGATCTATGGCATGATTGTAGCTGTTCTAGACCTGCCGCGCGTTGCATCGCCGGATGCTAGCCATCGGCCCGGCTTCCAATCTATTGCTCGATCACCCAATTCAATGCACAGCCGCCGCTTGTGCGCACCCAATAACCTAGAAAAGGATACTCCGCCATGAAGGCTTTAGTCTTTGAAGGCCCTATGACCATGCCCCTGCGAGACGTTCCCGAACCGTCTCCCCAAGAGGACGAACTATTAGTTAATGTCAAAAGCGTGGGCATCTGCGGGTCGGACGTCCACGGCTACATCGGCAAAACTGGACGTCGCAAACCGCCCATGATCATGGGGCACGAGTTCAGCGGCGTCGTCGCCGAAACCGGCGCAGCGGTCACCGGCTACGCGCCTGGCGACGAAGTCATCGTCTCGCCGCTCCAGGCATGCGGCCAATGCCCCAACTGCCGGGCCGGCCTGGTCAACATCTGCACCAACCGCCACGTCCTGGGCGTGGACATGCCCGGCGCCTTTGCCGAACAACTCGTGGTCAAGCCGTCGATGGTCTATCCCAAGCCCGCCGGCATGACCTGGCGGCAGGGGGCGATGGTCGAGCCGCTGTCTGTGGGCCTGCACGCCGTCGAGATCACGCCCATCCGCCTGATGGACACGGTCGTGATCGTCGGCGTGGGCACGATCGGGCTGATGACGTTGCTCGGCGCCCAGCTTAAGGGCGCAGGCCAGATCATCGTCACCGACATGAGCGAGCATCGCCTGGAGATGGCCCGCCGTCTGGGCGCGGACCTGTGCATCAACGTGGCGCAGACCGACCCCGTCGCCGCCATACGCGAGGCCACCGGCGGCCTGGGCGCAGACGTCTCCTTCGAGGCGGTCGGCTACGCCCCCACCGTCCAGCAGGCCCATGCCGTCACCCGTACCGGCGGCAACGTCACCTGGATCGGCAACAGCGCCCAGATGATCGAACTCAACATGCAGGATGTGGTGACGCGTGAGCTGACCGTGCGCGGCACTTACGGCTTCAACACCGAGTTCCCGCGCGCCATCCAGGCCATCGCCAGCGGCAAGATCGACGTCATGCCTCTGCTCGAGAAGGTCGCCCCGCTCGAAGAGGGCCCCGCGCTGGTCGACGGCCTCGCCAAAGCCGAATTGGACCTGATCAAGGTCATCCTTGAGCTATAACGCAGACACGGCGATTCGTATCGCATTCCGCCTTGATTTCGTCTACAATAATTGCGAAGGGAACACACGACGATGAAGATATCCGCCTTCCCCAAATGCTACCTGGACGACATTTCCGTGCACCGCACGATGAGCGTCTTCGACTGGATCGAGATGGCCAAAGAGTTGGGCGCCGAAGGGCTGGAAATGTACGTCGGCTTCTTCCCCACCTGGGAAGACGCCTTCGTCGACTCCGTGGCCGAAGCGGCGCACGACGCCGGCTTCGTCATCCCCATGCTCTGCTGCTCGCCCGACTTCACCAACCCTGACCCCGACTATCGCAAGCGCGAGATCGAGAAAGAGGCCGACATGATCCGGGTCATGCGCCGCATGGGCGGCCCCGGCTCCGTCTGCCGCATCCTGTCCGGCCAGGCCTATCCCGAAGTCCCGCTCGAACAGGGGCTGGAGTGGGTGGTCGACGCCATCCAGCAATTGATCCCGGTAGCGCGCGAGCATGACGTCGTGCTCGGCATGGAAAACCACTACAAGGACGGTTACTGGAAATATGTCGAGTTCGCCCAGAAGATGTCCGTCTTCCTGCGCGTCCTCGACGCCATCCCCGAGCGCAAGCACTTCGGCGTGCAATACGACCCGTCCAACGCCATCGTCGCCGGCGACGACCCCATTGAGCTGCTGGAGCGGACAGTCGATCGCGTGGTCGCCATGCACGCCAGCGACCGCTACCTGGCCGAAGGGACGACGCTCGACGACCTTCGCCAGAGCGACGGCACGATCGGCTATTCGCCCAACCTGCGCCACGGCGTCACCGGCAAGGGGCTGAACGACTACGACAAGATCTTCAGCATCCTCTCCGCCGCGGGCTACGACGGCTGGGTCAGCATCGAAGACGGCATGAACGGCATGGGCGAGATGAAGGAGTCCATCGACTTCCTCAAGCGCATGCGCGACAAATACTTCCCGCAACAGCCGCACTAAGGCCGCATCGCGCCCCTGCGGGAACACGATCCGCCTCCATCACGTCTCGATTGAGCACGGCACGAGTGAGCGTCGATGGATCGAGCGCCGAGGGATTGAGCGTCGAGGGAGGCGTTCGGCGCAGACATTACAGAACTATCCGCAGATAATCACGTATTATGTTAGACTAGCGTCGGGTTTGACAGGATTGAATGGGAGCGTGGCGTACGGAGCAGGCTGACCGGCTGTGACAGAATGCCCCAGCGTTGTTTTAGTATGCCGCATCTAGAGACGAATACGCAGAGATTGGACGAGCTATGTCGAGTGATTTCCTGGACTTCGACTTTGAAGAATGGGACGAGGGAGAAGAAGACCAGGTCTTGTATGAATCAGAAGAATTTGCAGAACGCTACGGCTTCGAAAAGGAAAAGACGGACGAGATCACAACCGACGATCTCCCCGTTCTTCCTCTGCGCGGCGTCGTCGTCTACCCCATGATGTGGCTGCCGCTGCCGATCGGCCAGCGGCGCAGCGTCCGCCTGGTAGAAGACAACCTGCCCGAAAACCGCATCATCGCCCTGGCGACCAGTCGCGACGAAAACGTCGAAAAGCCGGCGCCCGATCAGATCCATGAGATCGGAACGGCTGCACAGGTGCATCGCGTCTTGCGCACGCCGGACGGCACCATGCGGCTGCTCGTCCAGGGCCTCGAGCGCATTCGCATCCTCGAATACGTACAGGAACAGCCCTATCTGCGGGCGCGCGTCGAGATCATCCCCGAGGTTATGGAGGAGAACATCGAGACGGAAGCCATCATGCGCGCCGTCCAGGAGCTCTTCCGTCGCCTGGTCGACCTCGAACCGCAGATGCCGGACGAGTTGGCTATCATGGCGATGAACGTCGAAAACGCCCGCCAGCTCGCCTATCTCGTCGCCAGCAGCATGCGCCTTAGCGTGGACGAGGCCCAGAACATCCTCGCCATGGACAGCATCTACGACAAGCTGCTTCGTCTGACCCAACTGCTTCACAAGGAAGTAGAGGTCCTCGAACTAGGTCGCAAAATACAGAGCGAAGCCCAGGGCGAAATGGAGCGCATGCAGCGCGACTTCTTCCTGCGCGAGCAGCTCAAGGCGATCCAGAAGGAGTTGGGCGAAGAGGACGAACAGGCCGCCGACATCCGCGAACTCGAAGAGCGCATCGCCGCCGCCGGCATGTCCGAAGAAGCCGAGAAAGAGGCGCGCCGCGAGCTCGACCGCATGCGCCGCATGCCCATTCAGGCCGCCGAATACAGCGTCATCAAGACCTACCTGGACTTGATGGTCAGCCTGCCTTGGCAGAAGGCGACCGAGGACAACCTCGAAATCGCGCATGCCCGCCAGGTGCTGGACGAAGACCACTACGGCCTGGGCGAAATCAAAGATCGCATCCTCGAATTCCTGGCGGTGCGCAAGCTGCGCGCCGAGCGCAAGGACGACCAGCCTGACCCCGACGACATCCACGACCAGATCCGCCGCGAGCGCGAAGGCGTCGTCCTCTGCTTTGTCGGCCCGCCCGGCGTGGGCAAGACCAGCCTCGGCATCAGCATCGCCCGCGCCATGAACCGAAAGTTCGTGCGTCTCGCCCTCGGCGGCATCCGTGACGAGGCCGAAATCCGCGGCTTTCGCCGCACCTACATCGGCTCCATGCCCGGTCGCATCATCCAAAGCCTGCGCCGCATCGAGAGCCGAAACCCCGTCTTCATGCTCGACGAGGTGGACAAGCTGGGCCGCGACTTCCGCGGCGACCCCAGCAGCGCCCTGCTGGAAGTGCTCGACCCGGAACAGAACCGCGAGTTCCGCGACCACTACCTGGATGTGCCCTTCGATCTCAGCCAGGTCATGTTCATCACCACCGCCAACGTGCTGGATACCGTGCCCAGCCCCCTGCAGGACCGCATGGAGATCATCCAGCTCAGCAGCTACACCGAGGACGAGAAAGTCAAGATCGCCCAGGGCTATCTGATCCCGCGGCAGATCAAAGAGAACGGCCTCAAGGGCGGCGAGGTACAGATCGAGGAGGACGCGCTGCGCGAGATCGTGCAGGGCTACACGCGCGAGGCGGGTGTGCGCAATCTCGAACGGCAGATTGGCAAGATCTGCCGCAAGCTTGCCGCCCAGGTCGCCGCCGGCGAGGCCGCGCCGAAAACCGTCGTCGACGCCGCCGCCATCCCGCAATACTTGGGCCGGCGCAAATTCCACAGCGAAGAAGTCACCGAACGCACCGAGTTGCCCGGCGTGGCTATCGGCCTAGCCTGGACTGTCACCGGCGGCGACATCATGTTCTTCGAGGCGACGCGCGTCCCCGGCGAAAAGGGCTTCACCGTCACAGGGCAGTTGGGCGACGTCATGAAGGAGAGCGCCCAGGCCGCGCTGAGCTATGTGCGCAGCCGCGCCGCCGCGCTGGATATCGACCCTGACTTCTTTCGCAAGTCGGACATCCACCTGCACATCCCCGCCGGCGCCATCCCCAAGGACGGCCCCAGCGCGGGCATCACCATGGCGACCGCGCTCGCCAGCCTGCTCACCGGTCGACCAGTACAGCCCTACACCGGCATGACGGGCGAGATCACCTTGCGCGGTAAAGTGCTGCCCATTGGCGGCGTCAAGGAGAAGATTTTGGCCGCCGCGCGCTTTGGGCTGAAGCGCATCATCCTGCCCAAGCACAACGAAGCCGATCTCGACGAAGTGCCCGCGCCGGTGCGCGAGCAGATGGAGTTCATCCTCGTCGACACGGTGGACGAGGTGCTGCGCGCCGCGCTCGCCCCCGCGCCACAACCTGACGGCGACCACAACGGGCTGCCCGCCGGGGAGATCGGCGAATCCGTCGCCGCCCTATAGGGCATGGCGTCGACGTCATGGCGCCTACCTGCCATGCAAGCCGCCAGCTTGTTGCACATTTTTGTGACGCGGGTATAATAACCCTGTGTCAAGTAATTGTCACATCGTTTTCTAGATTTTGTTGTCCGAAAGGAGTGGAGTTGAAAATCTGTGAGCAGAAGACACAAACCAAATAACAGTCGCCAGGCGTCTCCGAACGGTTCGCCGTCAACCGACGCCGGCAAAGGGCAGCGCAAGTGGTATAAGACAGATTTGCACTTGCATACGCCAGCTTCGCATGACTACGAAATCCCGCAAGTAAGCTATTTGGATTGGATGCGGGCCGTAGCCAAGCAAAGCCTCGACATCGTGGCGATCACCGACCACAACACCGTCGCAGGCGTCGGAGCTATCCGCCGGGAAATTGAATGGTTGACCAGCCTGGAGGCCTCTGGCCGTTTGACTGATGAGGAACGGGGCCGTTTGGCCGAATGGCGCGAACTGGCTAACCAAGTTCTGGTCCTGCCGGGCTTTGAATTTACCGCCACGTTCGGCTTCCATATTTTGGCCCTGTTCCCCCCGGAAACTTCGATCCGCCATCTAGAGCACGTGCTGCTGACCCTGAATGTCCCGGCTGACAAGCTGGACAGCGGGTCAACCGAAACAGGCGCCAGCACGGACGTCCTCACCGCCTACCGCATCATCCATGAGGCCGGCGGCTTGGTCATCGCGGCCCACGCCAACAGCACGCATGGCGTCGCCATGCGCAATTTCCCGTTCGGCGGCCAAACCAAGATCGCCTACACCCAAGACCCGAACCTGGATGCGCTGGAGGTGACCGACCTGGATCGCGCCAGCCGTTCTACCGCGCGCTTCTTCAATGGCAGCAAGGTCGAATACCCGCGGCGCATGCACTGCATCCAGGGCAGCGACGCCCACCGCATCACCGCCGACCCCAAGAACCCTAAACGGCTGGGGATTGGCGACCGCGCCACCGAGTTCCTATTGGAAGAACCTTCCTTCGAGGCTATCGCCGCCGTCCTGCGCAGCAAGCAGTTCGACCGCACTCGCCCGGCCCGACCCCAAGACAAGCCGTTCGATTCCCTGGTCGCGGCGCGTGAAGAAGGCCCCAGCATCGTCCAGAGCTTCCACGAGTCCGCCAGCCAGCGCGGCGGGCGCCTCACCGCCATCCTCAGCGACATCTGCGCCTTCGCCAATACGATGGGCGGGTCCATTTTCGTCGGAATGGGCGCCAGCAGCCGTCGGACGAAAGCCGCCGGCCTAGTGCGCCCGGCGGAAACCCAGAAAGCGATCCTAGACGCGCTCAACGAGCGCCTCACACCGCCGCTGGACGTTCGCTTCGACACGGTGCAGAGCGGCGGGGCAAAGGTGCTGCGCATCCAGGTGCCCAAAGGCCCGGACCGGCCCTACTGCCTCGACGAGTACAAGTACTATGTGCGCGATGAGACCGAAAGCTCCATCGCCGTGCGCGACGAACTGATCGGCTTAATCTCCGAAGTGCTGGACGATCAGTCAAGCCGCCCAGGCAGGGGCGGATCGTCCAGCCGTCAGTCAGGCAGAAGCCAAGGCCGGTCGCAGCAGGCGCGCAGCAACGGTCGCTCGCGTGGCGGCGCAACGGCGCAGCCCGCCGGAAAGCAGCCGGACGTCCAAGACACAGAGGATGCGTTCTACCTGCCGCAAATCGGCGTAGAGATCGTCGACACCGAAGAGCGCAACGGCGTCACCTATCACAGCATCCGCGACCTGCGTAACGGCCGCGTCATCAAGAACGTCACGCGCAAAGGCGCCCGAAAGCTGTGGAACTACGCCATCCAGCGACACGAAGATCACCCCGCAGACTCGTCCGCTGTGCAGTGGAGCGGCAATATTGGCCTCGTACACGCCGAAACCCGCGCCGGCAAACGTCGCTATGACCTGGCGATGCGCGAGAACGGCGGTATGCGCGTCTTCTACGGTGTCACCGAAGACGGCATGGAAGGTCGCTGGTCCGCCTTTATTCAAGAGGAATAGGCTACAAAAACCATCCAGGAAGCTCCCTAGCCTCCTGGATGGTATACCCTCCCTATGTTGGGCGCTGCCGGTCTAGGAAACGTAGATCAGGATCACGACCGACGCGGCCCAAAGCGCGGTATTGATCAGCAGCGGCTTGTCCTTCAGCAGCAGTTCATCCGGCGCGCCGCCCAGCTTGCGCACGTGGATCAGATAGAGATAGCGCGCCAGGAAATAGAAGACGAACGGCACGCTCAACAACATGCGCCCGTTTCCCGCCAGCGCCGTCGTCGCCTCGAAGCTGTATAACGTATAGGCGACCAGCGTGCTCGTCGTCACCATCCCGATCA
>JASGTU010000099.1 GCA_030058085.1 Chloroflexota bacterium | reverse complement strand
CGCGCAACACCCCTCTCACCGTTGGCGCTACCAGGGCAGGTTCCTCCAGGTTGTGATGCAGTTGATCCAGGTTGAGCAGGGCATAGCGATACATGGTGCCCGCCTGAAACTCAGCGACGTCCAAATGCGCCGCGCCGGTGTCGCCCGGCGGAAGGAGATCGTCTACGGCGGTGAAGTAGTCCAGGTCCACCATGCTGGCGTGGGTGCTGATGGCGTGAGCCACATGTAACGCGCCATCGACGTTGCGGCTGGGGTAGTCGGCGATCATGCGCCCATAGACGGCTACGTCGGGCACTTGGGGCATGGTGGCTACTGCCTTGACTACAGCTTTGGCGTCACTGCCAGTCTGCACCTCGCGCACCAATGCATCAATGATGGGCTTCGATTCGAGGACAACCGTGTCAGCCGAATACAGATCTTTGATGACCTGTGCGGCTAAGTCATGCTTGTCCTCGGGCAGCATCTCTTTCAGGTGATCGAGAAGACGGCGGCTTCGGACAGCGCCAGGCTGGCCTGTCTCCTGTTCAACGAAGCCGGTCTTGCGCATGGCCCGCTTCCACGACTGAGAACTGACCCTCGCCCGGCGCACGCCGCCGTATCTTGCGCTTTTCGGCTCGCCGTGCTCGCCGCGGTTGATGCAATTGGGCGGCAGGGTCTGGATGGCATGTATCTGTATGCTATTCATCGCTTACAGTCTCCTGTTCGGTCCAGAATGAGCGGGCCCAACGCCGCTGCACAAAGCGGTCGGGATGATCCCACTGGCGAATATCCTTCAGCAATTGTACGTAGTTGACGGATAGGCTGCCTACCATCCCCACCACGGTGCGCAGCCGTTCTCGCAGTTGCTCCGGCTCGGCTGCCAGCAGTATCTCGAACCGTTGGTCGCGCAACTTAGCCTGGCGGCACACCGAGCCGAGGTCGCCGACATCAGGATCGTGATGAGGGTGGCTGCCATACAATAGCGCCACGGTCAGGTAGTCTTCCTCAGCCCAACGAGGCACCGTGCCTGGCATCAAGCGGTATGCCACAGCTAGTCCCGTGGGATGCCCTCTGGCCAACCTGCGGAGGGCGGCCTTTTCTCCTGGTCCGCAACGAGTCAGACGTTCGACAAACTTTTCCGCAGTTTCGTCCATCCATCTACCTCCTGTCGCATGGGGATATGGTAAGCCGCCATAATCGCTTCGTAGGCAGCCAGCGCCTGATGGCGCACGACGCGCCGCCATTTATCCAGCGCCGCATCGGGATCGGCAGGCAGCTCGGCCAACAAAACGTCCCAGGCGGCTGTGAGCGGGGCCCAGTATGTTTCAGCCAGTAGGCTCTGGCGCAGTTCCCAACCGCTCTTGCCGCCCTCGTCGAATATGGCCAGGATTCTGACCATGTTGGCGGTGTGCTTGGCCGCGGTGTCGGCAGAGCTCACTGCTTCTATGGCGTAGTCGCAAAGGTCTTCGTCGGCCAGCACTGCGCCTGGCAGTGCAACGCCGGCCTCGGAATAGCCGTCTACGCGGGCTTGTCTGCCGTATATGCCCGACATGCGGAGACGGTAGCGAGCAGAGCGAGACAGTACGCCAGCCAACACGAGCTGCGCCGCCCAAACCAGGGCCGTCGGTGGCGCATAGTCTGTGGCGTGCAAGCGTAACAACGTCTCGGCCTGAGCCCACATAGGCCGTGAGCGATTAGGGGGGAGGGGCGAAAGCTCGCTCTTGACAGGACGGTAACACAGCATCGGGTCTACGTCCTGGCGTCCGGGCCTGGTAACGCCAGTAAGATACAACACCTGGTCGTCGGCCAGTCGCACCGGTTTGCTGCGCTCAGTGTAACCCGCCAGCCGGCCAGGCGTGCTGCCGACCCCTTCCCAACTGGGCAAGTCGCCGGGAGAATCCATGTAGGGCGGCAGGTTGAGCAGTAACGTTTCTAGCAGGTCTGCGCCCTGGAAGTAGTATCCGGCCACGTGGCTTAGAGGACCGGCCCATGTCACTACCCGGCCTGCGCCGAAACCGCCAGGGGCCGCTGCGTGCGCAGCGATGAGTAGCAGCATGGGATCTTCGTTCATCGGCTCCCACGGACGCCAGGTGCAGCCGTCGGCTTCAGAGCGATAGGGAGCAAGTCTGGCTACGGGGGCTGGATATGCAGCGTCGGTCTGCTCGTACTGCATGAAAACGGAGGCATCGAAGGCGGACAGATGCTGTTCCAGATACCGGTCCAGCAGGTCCGGGTCCAGCCCCTGATCCCACAACAGACGCCAGGCCGCCATATCCGCCGGGCCATAGACCCGGTGGGCTAAGGCCAGCAACAACCGCAACAGGGCTACGTTCTGCACAGCGTAGGGCGCTGCCAGTCCCGCGATGTCGCGGCCAGACAACAGCGCATCGCGCAGCGAGACGCGGCGGGACACGCCGGTACCTGTGGCGACCGGCAGCCACGGTTCTACCGCTAGATTCATCGCGTCAACTCCTTTGAAGAGTGTGAAGCATCAGGCTGCGGTGACATGCTCACCCCTGCATGCGCAGGGAAATTAAGGATACGATGCCCATCAAAGTGCGTTGGTTCGGATCACCCCCACACACGTGGGGAAAACAACATCGTGAAAGCCGAGTACGAATAGCTATTCGGATCACCCCCACACATGTGGGGAAAACAGCTTCGTGGGCGCGCTCTGAGTTATGTACGGATCACCTCCATAGTGGATTATAAGTCCCTTTCCATACTGCGAGAAGAGCAGTTCTCAAGCCACAGCGATCCATCTGCCCGGCTCAGGTTCGTAGATCTTCGCCTCTTTCCCGAGCTGGCCCGCCAGCCGCCGCAAGATCATGGCGCTGCTCGCGTCAATTCCTAGCGGCAGCATGGCCGCGTCGTAGAGATTCCACAGCAGCGCCTCGAGCTCTTCTCGGCCCTTGGCGTGATTCGCCCGCATAGCAGCAAGAAAGCCGCCCAGCAGACCTTCTTTCAGAAGATCGTTGGCGTCTTTGCCGTTAGGCGATTGTATGCCCACAGCGCCGGGCAGCGCCGCCATGAGCCGTTGCGCAACTTCTTCCCTGTCAGCCCATACAAGCGCCAAGCCATAGCGGCCGGCGAGGGCCGCCATAGCCGGCGTGATCGTGGCGCTCTCGCTGCCCAAGCTAAGCACGTCCAAGCGCGTCTCTCCGGCCGCTTGCCGGCAGCTCATAGCGTTGATCTCGCCTTCGCACAGCAGCAAGGTTCGCATCTGCTCAGCCGGCCGCTGGCCCTCGCTGAGCGGCATTACTACAAAGTCCGGCAGCGTCTGGCCGCCAAACAGTTTGCCG
>JASGTU010000098.1 GCA_030058085.1 Chloroflexota bacterium | reverse complement strand
ACGAATACGCCGCTGCCCACGCCGACGCTGCGCCCCTTCATTCAGGAAGTGTTGCCGGCGGCGCCGCCGCCAGAACCGGAACCGGAGGTCGTGGCTGCGGCTGCGCCTTCACGCAGCTGGGACCCGCGTTTAGACCGTCTCGGCGTCCATATTGAGGAGGCGCAGGTTGCGCCGGGCCAGCAGTACTGGCGCTTGGTCGAGGCGAAGTGGGGCGACGAACAGGAGTCGGGCGGCAAGCATCACATCTATGTAGAAGTGATGGATGAGAACGGCGAACGCATTGTGGGCCAGCCTGTCACGGTCTTCTGGGGCGACGGCGTCGCAACCATCCCTACTGAGGACAAAGCGCCCCCGGACTATGCGTTCAACTACATGATGTATGCCGCAGGCAACGCCTACAACGTGAAGGTGGAGGGGCTGCCCAGCGATGTGCTGCGCGGGGCCGGCATGGGCGATATAGAACGGCCCAAGTACGGCATCCACACGACGTTCTACCTCACTTATCAACGCATAACGAAGTAGCGTGCAGTTGCCAGGGATGCCTGGCTTAATCCCCACGCATCAGAAGCGGCGGCTCAACCGGACAAGTTGGCCGCCGCTTTTTGTTGCGTACGAATTGGTTGGACGAGAGCGACTAGGTGCGAGAGTGTGTGTGAATGTCGATATCTCTGACACCGTAGACGATCTGGCGGCTGGCCGCGACTTTGGGGTGTTCCGTTTGGCCGGGGTGCGGTCGCCAGACGCGTCGCGCCCAGCGGCGGGCGCGTCGATTGCTGCGTTGCACGGCGGCGGAGTAGCGCTTGCCGCCCAGCCAATTGCGCAGGAAAGTGGAGAGGCTTGGCTCCGGCAGCCAGTTCACGCCTGGCGTGCCGTTGACGACGACCGCGCCCAGTGCAAGCCAGACGTCGCTGAGGCTGGCCCCGTAGCAGTTCAGCCCGAATACCATGCGCAGGTCGAGCGCATTGGGGTCGTGCCGATAGGCTTCGAGCAGGTGCGAGAAGGTTTCCGGGCCGATCAACTCCTGCCCGCGGTAGCCGACCAGCTTGCCCTCATGCCCGTGGACCAAGAGCAACAGATCGGTCGTATAGGCGGGGCCGAGGCGCAGCAAGGTTTCAGCCAGCCGCGAGCCGGTGGCCTGTTCGTCTTCGAGGATGACAACGGCGTCGTACACGCGGTAAGCGCCGTAGAAGCGCAGCAGCAGTTTGGCGTATTCTTCGGTGAGGTAGTCGATGGCGGCCATGACGGCCGCGGGGAGTTTGACGCCGGTTATGTGGCCGACGTTTTCGAGCAGGACGACCAGGGCTAGAGGCTTGCCGCGGCCCTGGCGATGATCGACGGGCGAAGCCGTTCGCTGTTGTGCGTCCACTTAGTTGTTGGAGCGAACCAGGCGCACCGACAGATTGCGCGAGATTTCTTCCATGCCCTCGGCCAGTTGCTCCCATTCATCGGACTGGAAGATGGTGCGGGCTTGGACGGCATCTTCGACTTCTCCGCCGCTGGTGATCTGAGGCGGGCTGCCCCACACCGTAAACCAAACATCCGACATGCGGAAGCCGAGCTTGGCCAGACCGGGCGCGAGCTTGTTCACCAAGTATTCCTGGCAGTCCTGCTCTTTGCCCTCTTGCATATCGTAGGTGATCAAAACCTTTAGCATAGATAACCTCGCTTGTGACGCGAATTTTCAGAGACTGGGCGGCGCGGACATCACCGAAGGCGCCGGCGCCTAGCTAATCCTTGCTAATACTGTACCGCATTGGCCGGGCAACGCAAGATGACGACCTCGGCGCGTTTGCGGCTGCGGCGATGGAGACAGCTGCGCCAAAGCCTATCACGGGCGGGGCGGCGCGGCTATGGTTGGCCTTACAATTCGGCCATTGCGGCGCCTTGTACGTTGTGCGGCGGAATGGGCGGCGGCGTGAGGACGTGTGGCGCAGGCGTCCGGCTAGAGCCACTCCAGTAATTCGGGCGTGGAACTGAGCACCAGATCGGCGTCGCGCAGGTCGTCTTCTTCGGCGAGTCCGCACAGGACGCCGGCAGTGGCGATGTGTGCGGCCCGCGCGGCGCGCAGGTTGATGTGGTTATCGCTGACGATTAACAACTGGCTTGGGTCGACGCCAAGCTTTTCGGCCGCGATCATCAAGACGTCGCTGTTGGGGAGCAAGTAGCGTACGTCTTCCCGGCCCAGCACGTGTGCGAACGCCTCTCTGGGCAGGTTGGACTTGGAGAGGAAGGCCAGCACCTCTGGGCGGTTGCGGGTCGAGGCAAGGACGATCGGGTACTGCATGGCTAGCGTGGACAGGGTGTCGCCGGCCCCGGGCATCGCCTGCATGAGGCTGACAGGGGGATAGCCGCGGATGCGGTTGAGGGCGGGAAAGGCGCGATCCAGATCGTCGTTAATGCGCAGCCGCCGCGCTAGGCCGATCAAGAAGTGGACGAAGCCTTCGAGCGCAATCATCAGGCGGCGGGCGATGCGGCGGCGATTTTCTGGGCTGACGATGCGGTCGAGCCAGGGCAGACGCCGTTCGGCCCAATCGGCGAAATGCCAGTCGACGAAGGCAAGCGTGCCGTCGAGGTCGAAGATAATGCCTTCGATCTTTCTGCCGGCGATGACGCCGGGGATGCGCACTTCGCTCTGTGGGGGGGCGAGTTCCTCGAAGGGCTCTTGGTCGGTCAGCTTGCGATAGATGTAGGAGAGAAGCGTGCGCGCGCTGGCGACGATGGGGGTGGCCAAGAGCACGCCGAGCAGCCCAAAGACGATGGTGCCGCTGATGATGGCGACGAAGGTGACGGCCGGATGAAGCCGTACCTGGCCTCCGACGAGGCGCGGGATCAGGTAGACGGTCTCGATCTGAGCGATAACCATGTAGATGATGAGGACGATGACGGCAAAGGTGACGTTGTTGACCGGCATCCAGGTGGAACCCTGGAAGAGGGCGATAGCGGTGCCGATCAGGCCGCTCAGACCCGGCCCGAAGCCGGGGAGGAATTCCATCAACCCCGCCAAGAGGGCCAGGCCGCCTGCGTTCGCCATGCCCATCAGGGTGAGCGGGATCCAGGTGATGACGCCCACGGTAAGGGCGAGGGCGATCTGCCCGCGCAGGAAGGTGTGCCAAATGATCCCCAGTTCGATGCCGAGCCGGCGGGCATCTTCGCGGTAATCGGCAGGGATGGCATCCAGAATAAGACGTTGCAGCTTGTACAGATCCTTGAGGATCCAGAAGGTCAGCACCAGCACGTAGACGATGCTGAGGATGCTGTTGGTGACGCCGCGCGCCAGCGAGAGCGGGTTGCCGGTCGCCATGAGGACGCTGCTCAGGGCGTTGCCAATCTCTTGGGAGACGGTGTCGAGCGATATTTCGATGGGGCCAAGGGCGAGCAGCGGCCCGGCGGACATGCTCTGCAGGTTGACGATGAGTTGTTCGAGCGAAGCGCGCAGGCCGCCGGCTAGTTCGGCGGAGCGCGGGATGAAGAGTATGGAGCCGAGAACGCTTAGAGCGACGAGCGAGACATAGACGACTAGCACCGCTGCGCCGCGCGGCCAGCCGGTGCTGCGTTGGATCCAGTTAACGGGGTAACCGAGGATGAAGGCGAGCAGAAAGGCGACGATGGTCGGCGCGATCATCTGCCGGAAGGTGACCAGCAGAATGAGCACAAGGATCGCCAGGGCGGCGCTGACGATGATCTTGGTGATGTTACGCCATCGTCGGGAGCCCATGATGCGCTAGAACTGCGTCAGTTGGTCGAAGGGCCAATAGCGCAGCCAGACACGGCCCAGGATGTGTTCGCGCTTGACGGGCCCAAAGGAGCGGCTGTCGTTGCTATTGTCGCGGTTATCGCCAAGCACAAAGTAGCTGAGCGGCCCCAGCGTAACCGGCGGCATGTTGGAGAGTCCGGTGCCGTGCGGGTAGGGCTCAGGCAAGGGGTCGCCGTCTATGTAGACAGTGCCCTGATGGATCTCGACGGTTTCGCCGGGCAGAGCGATGATGCGTTTGACGAGCATCTCCTCCATGCCGGGCAGGTTGAGGACGACGATGTCATTGCGTTGCGGCGGATGGAGGCGGAAGCTGATTTTGTCGATGATCAGCCGCTGGCGTTCGAGCAGGTTCGGCTCCATGCTTTGCCCATAGACGATGGTGGCTTGGGCAAGGAAAAGGTGGACGACCAACGCCAGGGCCAACGCCGGCAGCACGACTTGAACGGTCTCTTGCAGCAACTTGCGCCAAGGCGCGGTCGCAGCAGGCTGTTCTTCGGCCTGTTGAGGTGGTATTCGGTTTGCCGTTGACGCTCTGTCGAAGTAGGGATCGAATTCGTTCATAAGATTGCTCGAGTAGACGATTATGCTAGAAGTATATTCGGACGGGGCAAAATGGCAAAATAGATTTTGCCGGACAAACAGACCGCAATCGGATGAGCGGCGTTCCATTGCAGCGCCTCGGTAGAAGCCGTTATCACAGCGGCGCAGTTGACGGTGCGATAGGCTGTCGTTATACTGGGGCCACACACGTGCTGCTGTCTGGGGCGTCGTCAGATTGATTGCGAATCGCCGAACAGGTCGACCCCCTCCGCCTACATGGTTGCCGTCCTCGCCATGCCTCGGCCATGCCGATAACCTGCCCATGCGTCAAGTAGCGAACCTCTTTTGGCCCTTACGGCTATGTCTGGCGGCTGTGCTGTCTTTGGGCATGATTCTGCCCGCGGCGGCGCAGACCGCCACGCCTGCGCCGCCGTCCGCAGCCGAGAGCCCCCTTTCGCCGCCGCGTGAGGTGAGCGACGATGAAGGCGCGCCGGAGACCGCGGCCTATCCGTCCGACGCACAGGTCGAGGCCGTGGTCGCGTCGATGTCGGCGGCGGACCGGGTAGGGCAGCTCTTCTTGGTCACGTTTCGGGGCAGCGAGACCGGCTTCGACAGCGACATCGCCGAGCTGATCTATGGCTATCGGGTGGGCGGCGTCATCCTCAGCCCGGCGAAGGGCAACTACAGCAACGAGAAAGGCGTGGATACGCCGCGCCAAGTCGCGTCGTTGATCAATCGTCTGCAGGCGTTGTCCTATGGCGTCTTACTGCCGGAGGAACGCGCGCTCGACCCGTTGCCGGAGGAATGGCCCGGCGGCGAGGATGTTTTGATGGAGGAGATGACGAACGTCCCTCCGCTCAGCCTTCCCCTATTCGTGGCGGTGGAACAGAGCGGCGACAACCTGCCCGCGACGATGTTGCGGCGCGGCTTCACGCCACTGCCCAGCCAGATGGCTATCGGCGCGACCTGGAGCCCGGAACTGGCAAACCGGGTGGGGCGCATCGTGGGCCGGGAACTGGCTGCCGTAGGCGTCAACATGCTCTTGGGGCCGAACCTCGACGTGCTAGATCAGCCGCGGCCGGATCAGGTGGGCCGGTTGGGCGCGCACATGTTTGGCGGCGATCCGTATTGGGTGGGGCAGATGGGCCGGGCCTACATCACCGGCGTTCACGAGGGCGGCGAACGAAGCGTCGCCACGATTGCGCGCAATTTCCCCGGAGCGGGCGACGTGGATCGGCTGCCTGAGCAGGAGATTCCCACCGTACAGCGCAGCCTAGAGGAGTTGCGCCGGGTTGTGCTGCCGCCCTTCCTGGCTGTGACGCGACTGCCGGCAACCGGCGATC
>JASGTU010000097.1 GCA_030058085.1 Chloroflexota bacterium | reverse complement strand
GCAGGGCAGCGACTCGATTGGCAACCGCACGCGCGTGACGGTGCGCAAGAACAAGGTCGCCCCGCCCTTCAAGGTCGCCGAGTTCGACATCATGTACAACGAGGGCATCAGCACCTCCGGTGACCTCATCGACCTGGGTGTGGAAAACGACATCGTCGAGAAGCGCGGCAGCTTCTATAACTACGGCGACATCCGTCTGGGCCAGGGCCGTGAAAACGCCAAGACGTATCTGATGGAGAACCCGGAACTGGCGCGTGAGATCGATCGCCGCATCCGCGCCGAATACGGCTTGCCGGTTGCCGGCGCTCCCGCGGGCGAAGGCGCATCCGACGGAGCGTCCAACGGGGAGACCAAGCCGCGGGTTGCCGCGCGCAAGACGGCTAAGTCCGCCGCAGACGCCGACGATTCCGGCGCGTCCGATATGTTCGACGATGCATAGCTTCTCCCGTCCGCCGGCTATCTGCCTAGGCGCAGGGCAGGCGCAACGTATCACGCTGGACAAAGCAACAAACTTAACCGCAAGGGCATCGCGGGCGCGAAGAGTATGCCAATCTTTGCGCTCATGGCGTCTTTGCGGTTATCCTTTTCACTCCATAGCACCGGAGCGTTGAGGAGATCATGCCCGCACATTTCCGCTTTAAGCGCATCAATTCAGACGGCGCCGCACGGCTTAGCGTCTTTCACACGCCGCACGGCGCCATCCACATGCCCGCCTTTGCGCCGGTGGGCACGCTTGCCAATGTCAAGACGCTGGAGCCGCGCGACCTTGCCGAAGCCGGCTGCGAGCTGGTCCTCGCCAACACCTATCACCTCTATCTGCGCCCCGGCCATGAGCTGATCGAGCGCTTGGGCGGGCTGCACACTTTTATGGCCTATGACGGCCCCATCCTCACCGATTCCGGCGGCTATCAGGTCTTCAGCCTGGCCCACAACCGCCGGTTGGACGATGACGGCGTGACCTTTCGCAGCCATGTCGACGGCAGCCTGCACCGCTTCACGCCTGAGAGCGTCATGGCGGTCGAGCAGGCGCTCGGCCCGGACATCGCCATGGTACTGGACGAATGTCCCAATCCCCTGGACCGGGCAGCCAATGAACAAGCCCTGGCGCGCACGCATCGTTGGGCAGAGCGCTGCAAAGCAGCCCACACGCGGCCTGACCAGGCGCTTTTCGGCATCGTGCAGGGCGGCATCTTCCCCGATCTGCGCCAGACCGGCGCCGACTTCCTCACGGCCCTTGACTTCCCCGGCTACGCCATCGGCGGCCTGGCTGTGGGCGAGACCAAAGCGCAGATGTACGCCACGCTGGACGAGACCTGCCCGGCGCTGCCCGCCAACAAGCCGCGCTACTTGATGGGCGTCGGCGCGCCCGAGGACATCGTCGAGGCGGTCTACCGCGGCGTAGACATGTTCGACTGCGTGCTGCCCACGCGCATCGCGCGCAACGGCGCGCTCTTCACGCCCCAGGGGCGCATCAACCTGCGCAACGCCCAGTATGCCGAAGACCCGCGCCCGGTGCAGGAAGGCTGCGGCTGCTACACCTGTCGCACCTTCAGCCGGGCTTACCTGCGCCACCTCTATAAAGCGCGTGAGATCAGCGCATTGCGCTTCGGCACCATCCACAATGTATACTTCATGCAGGACTTGATGCGGCGTATCCGCCAGTCCATTGCCGAGGGCTGTTTCGCCGATTTTCGCGCCGATTTCCTGGCGAATTACCAGATCAGCGACCAGGCGGTGCGCCACGCGCAGCGCCAACGGCGCGTCGAAGCCATGCGCGCCTCCTAACGTCCCAACGCCCGTACACCGGCGGGCCACCTCCTAGATTGCGAGATGTGAGCTTTGATCGATCTATTGCGCGCCGTCATTCTCGGCATAATTCAAGGAGCCACCGAATTCTTGCCCATCAGCAGCAGCGGCCACCTTGTGATTACGCCCTGGCTGTTAGGTTGGCCCGCACCTTCGCTCTTTTTCGACACGGTGCTTCATTGGGGAACGCTGCTCTCGATCCTGCTGGTCTTTTGGCGTGACTTTGTCGACATCATTGTGGCGACGCTGCGCAGCATCTTCCAACGCTCGCTCGCCGACCCCAATGCGCGGCTGGGCTGGTTTCTGGTGATCGGCACGATTCCGGCGGCGCTGACTGGCCTGCTCCTCAAGGATTTCATCGAGGCGTTGTTTGAAAGCCCGCGCGCCGCGGGCGTCTTCCTGCTGGTCACAGCCGGCCTATTGACGCTGAGCGAGGCGCTGGCGCGTCGCGTACGCTCCCAGACACCGCTGGAAAAACTGAGCCTGGGCCAAGCCGTTTGGATCGGCGCATCGCAGGCGCTGGCGTTGGCTCCCGGCCTCAGCCGCAGCGGCATCACCATCGCCACCGGCTTGGCCGTCGGGCTGCGCAGAGATGTAGCCGCCCGCTTCAGTTTCCTGCTCGGCACGCCTGCCTTTTTGGGCGCGGGGCTGCTGCAGTTGGTCGACGCCCTTTCGGCGGATGGGGCTGAGGTCGCCGCGCAATTGCCTGCGCTCGTCGCCGGGTTCGTAGCCAGCGCCGTCGTGGGCTTCATCGCCATTCGCTTCATGCTTGCCTATCTGCGCCGGCATACCCTGCACATCTTTGCGATCTACTGTCTTGTCGCCGGTCTCGCCGTGATTGCCCTTACCTTCCTGCGTGCCTAGAGATGCTTGCCGCCAGCCGCTGCCCACGATTCGCGCCGTCCACACAACGGTCGCAAGCCTTGCGCCGCGGGCGATTGCTCTGGGCGGCGCTGTTGGCGCTGTTGACCGCGGCGTGCAGCCAAGCGGCTGTCGCCACGCCGCGCCCCGT
>JASGTU010000096.1 GCA_030058085.1 Chloroflexota bacterium | reverse complement strand
TCTACATCCGCACGATGGACATCACCGGCTCGATCACGCTGCCCGAAGGGGTGGAGATGGTCATGCCCGGCGACAACGTCAACATGAAGGTCGAGTTGATCTCGCCCGTGGCCCTGGAGATGGGCAGTCGCTTCGCCATCCGCGAAGGCGGCCGCACCGTCGGCGCCGGCGTGATTACCGATATCTTGAAGTAGCGGGACTGTCCAGGGGCGCGGCCAAGCCAGCGCGCGCCCCTGCCATAGAGGCGAGTAGCTCAATCTGGCAGAGCAGCGGTCTCCAAAACCGCAGGTTGCGGGTTCGAATCCTGCCTCGCCTGCCTGGCATAACCACCGGCTTACAGGAGCCGGTGGTTATTTTCGACAGAGAAAGCCGCTTTTCGGCGAAACAAGCGCTGAGCGGGAAAGCCTGTGGCGGCTGACCCGTGTGATTCACAACCGATGGAAATTAGGTGAATGATGAGTCATTCCGCTTCAGCCAAGCCTAAATCAGAGAACGCCCTGGTCCGTTACTTCCGCGATACGCGGGCGGAGGTGTCGAAGGTGACTTGGCCGACTCGCGAGACCGGTCTGCGCCTCACGGGCATCGTCCTGGCCGTTACCGTCGTGTCGGGCATCTTTCTCTGGATAGTAGACTCGGCATTCAATGTAGTTGTCGCCGCTCTGATCGGCGCCTTATAGCGCCCGGAGACGGGTTGCGGTGAAGAGAGTGTGCGGGAGCGCGGGCCGCTGGCTCGCCTTTTACCGCGCAGATGAAGGAGAAGGACATGGAGGCTGAGGAAAAAGATCTGGCGCTGCAGTCCGGCGCGGACGAAGATTTGCCGGTGTCAGAACTCGACGAATCTGCGGCCACGGACGACGAAAAGGTCGAAGACTCCGGTCCGCAAACGGAGTGGTTTGTCATTCACAGCTACTCCGGCATGGAGAATAAGGTCAAGAAGAATATCGAACACCGCGCTGAGTCCATGGGCATGTCGGACAAAATTCTGCAGGTGGTCGTGCCGACGGAGACTGAGATTGAGATTCGCAAAGGCGCGCGCAAGGAAGTGGAGCGCAAAGTCTTTCCGGGCTACATCTTGGTCAACATGATCATGGACGAAGACAGTTGGTATGTCGTGCGCAACACGCCGGGCGTCACCGGCTTCGTGGGCATGGGCAACAAGCCGACGCCGCTGCGCCAAGAGGAAGTCGACAAGATCATGAAGCGCATCGAGTCAGATGAGCCGCGCATCAAGGTCAGCTTCCAGCCCGGCGAACACGTGCGCATCATGAGCGGCCCCTTTGCCGAGTTCAGCGGTACGGTCGACGAGATCTACCCGGACAAGGGCAAAGCCAAGGTATTGGTCAGCTTCTTCAACCGCGAAACGCCGGTTGAAGTGGACTTTTTGCAGTTGGAGCGCGACGCCTAGCCGCAAGCGGCGGGCCCAGCACTCGAACCTTTTTGAATCTGTTCGGTGTACCATTGCTGGCCTCTGGGAGCCGATAACCGGTCGCCAGCCGGATGAAGGCGCACACCAGAACCAGAAGGAGTTGAGAAATGGCAAAGAAAGTCAAGGCAGTCGTCGGATTGCAGTTGAATGCAGGCAAGGCAACGCCTGCGCCGCCCGTGGGCACCGCCCTTGGCCCGCACGGCGTCAACATTATGGGGTTCTGCAAGGAATACAACGCTCGCACCCAAGGCCAGATCGGGCAGGTTATTCCGGTCGTTATCACGATTTTCTCGGACAATTCGTTCACATTTGTCACGAAGACGCCGCCGGCGCCGGAACTGATCAAGAAGGCCGCCGGTCTATCCAGCGGCAGCGCCGAGCCGAACAAGGAAAAGGTCGGCAAGCTCACCAAGCAACAGGTGCGCGAGATTGCCGAAATCAAGCTCAAGGACCTGACCGGCGTCAGCGTGGAAAGCGCTATGCGTATGGTCGAAGGCACGGCGCGCAGCATGGGCGTCACCGTCGTCGACTGAAGCCGAGGACTGAAAACAAAGTGGAAGGGAGCCTCGCTCCCGCTAAGACCACGGAGGAATTGAGATGCCAAAACACAGCAGACGTTTTAACGAGATCAAGACCCGCGTCGATTCGACCGAAGTGCACGAGCCGGCGGAGGCCATCCGCCTGGTGAAAGACTTGGCGACGGCCAAGTTCGACGAGACCGTCGAGGTCCATCTGCGCACCGGCGTAGACCCGCGCTACGCCGAGCAGCAGGTGCGCGGCGTCGTCACCCTGCCCGCGGGCACGGGGCGCGAGGTCCGCATCCTCGTCTTTGCCGGGCCGGACGGCCAGGAACTCGCCCGCAACGCCGGCGCAGATTATGTCGGCGGGGAAGACCTGGCGGAACGGATTCAGGGCGGTTGGCTGGATTTCGATGTTGTGCTGGCGACGCCTGACATGATGCGTGTTGTCGGCCGTCTCGGCCGCGTCTTAGGCCCGCGCGGCATGATGCCCACGCCCAAAACCGGCACGATCCTCCCTGCCGAGGACCTGCCGCGCGTTATCGAAGAGACGCGGCTGGGCCGCGTCGAGTTCCGCGTCGACAAGACCTCGAACATCCACGCGCCCATCGGCAAGGCTTCCTTTGACGAAAACAAGCTGATGAAGAACTTCGCCGCGCTGATGGAGGCGATCGTCGCCGCCAAGCCCGCGGCGCTCAAGGGCAACTACCTGCATCGGGTGACCTTGGCCAGCACGATGGGGCCGGGCGTGAAGGTGGACGTAGGCGCGGCCAGCTCGCTGCAGGCCGACCAATACTAGCAACACCGGCTCGCACACATCGACTAGGATTTGGCCGATAGGCGCGAGGCGCGTATAATTTGTCCGGCAACTGAATAGGCTTGTTTGGGGTGCGGCCATACGGCCATTACCCCCAATGCTGAAGACAGCAGGCGGCATCCTTAATTGTGTCTGTACCCAGACACGGCCTGCCGAGGCGCACGATAAGAGCCGGCCGGTGCAGTTCCTACACTGTGCCGGATTCCGACCTGTGCCTATGAGCGGCGTCTTCTGCAATAACCGGAAGACGTCGCTTTTGATTCTGAAGGAAAGGAGGAATCCGAACTTGGCCATTAACAAACAGAAGAAGGAAGAACTGCTGGAGCGGTATAAGGAGCAGATCGAGAATGCTCCGGCTATCGTCTTCACCGACTACCGCGGCACATCTGTAAGCAAGATCCAATCGCTGCGCGCCAAGCTGAACGAGACCGGCACGACCTATATGGTTGTGAAGAATTCTCTGCTCGCTCTGGCGCTCCAGCAATCGGGACGGAACTTCACGGACGAACTGCTGACCGGCCCCAAGGCGGTGGCGTTTGTCGGCGAAGACATCGGCAAGGGTGTCACCGCGCTCAAGGACTGGATCAAAACCGAGAGGATCGTCGAGATCACCGGCGCCCTGCTTGAGACTTCCGTGTTGGACGCCGCCGGAGCCGAGTCGCTGTCCGACCTGCCCACCAAGGAGCAGACGTTGGCTTCGATCCTGGGCGTGCTGAACGCACCAGCCGGCAACCTTGCCCGTATCCTGAACGCCCCGAGCAGCAGCCTCGTCCGCGTGATCAACGCCTACGTGGAGAAGCAGCAAGGGGAAGAGGCGGCATAACAGCGCCGCCATTCGCCGTAGATTGTCTTGTCGGGCGTAAACGCCCAAACCAGAGTTGGCACGAGAACTGGCCCCTGTATGATGCAGGGCTATACAACCTTAACCGAGAGGAAAACTACCAATGGCTGATCTGTCAGCAATCAAGGAACAGTTGGACGGCCTGACGCTGCTTGAGGCGGCGGAGCTGGTCAAGATGTTGGAAGAGGCCTGGGGCGTCAGCGCAGCGGCGCCGGTCGCCATGGCGGCTGCAGGCGCAGCCGGCGGCGGTGCAGCAGCCGCAGCCGAGGCCGAGGAAGAGCAGACCGAGTTTGACGTCGTTCTGGCCGATATTGGCGCCAAGAAGATCAACGTCATTAAGGCAGTGCGCGCCATCACCAACCTGGGCCTGAAAGAGGCCAAGGAAGTCGTCGAGAGCGCTCCCTCCACCATTCTGCAGGCCATCAGCAAGGACGCGGCTGCCGATGCCAAGGCCAAGCTCGAGGCCGAAGGCGCTACGGTGCAGTTGAAGTAAGCACCCTCCAGCCGCAGTGGTTGGAACCGTAACAGAAGAACAGAAAACGGGGAGGCGCTGGAACGACATCGCGCCTCCCCGTTTGTTTCCGCACGGCCTATTGCCCGCCCAAGGGATGTTCTACTCCGGCCCGCGCACAATCTGAACGGCGTCTTGCGGCGTGATCTCGCCGAGCACGACCCCGCGCTGCGCCTCCTGTACGCGGTGCGCAAAGTCGGCAAAGGCGCGGCCATTGGGCAAGGCGACAGCCACATCCAACTGGCGACTGAGGAATTCGTAATAGGGGTTTGGGTTGGCCCAGGCCTGCATGGCGCTGCGCCGCGTGGGCAGACGATGGCTATATTGGCTCCATGCGCCCTGAACCTCCGGCGCCAACAGCGCGTCGATCAGCGCAAACGCCAAATCGCGTTGCTCCTCGCCCGGCGCAAGCACGGCGAAAGCCCACGTAGAGGCCAAAGTGATGGGCAGCCCGTTGCGCGTCGGCGTCTGGGCGAAGTGCAGTTGCGGCGTCGAGTCGCGGTTGATCAGATAGGCGCTGGCAGCCACACTGCCCAGATCAGGCTCGGGTCCTGCCAGCCGGTTCCAGACCGCATCCAGCGTCGCCAGTTCCGCCACCTCGGTAGGGATCACATTGCGAATACGCCCCTCGACCAAGAAATCGAAAAATGCCCTGAGCGCTTCGTCGCTGCTGGTGGACCCGTCCTCGAGCAACTGCCCGCCGGCGCCCACATATTGCAGCAGCGCCACGCCATCGTGAAAGAGATCGTTGCCGCCGGCGGCAAACCAGTAAGGTCGCCCGCCCGTAAACAGCTGGTTCCAGGTCTCAGGCGGCTGCTGCGTTTGGTCCGCATGGTAGGCGAGATGGATCGCATCCGCCGCGTAGGGAATGCCATAAACCTGTCCGCCATAGCGAACGGCATCCATCGTAAAGGGATAAAAATCGTCGACGCGAGCGGCTTGGTCCGCCGCAATGGGCGCCGCCAACCCCAAATCGACGATCTGCCAGAGCGCCTGCGTGTTGATGAGAACGACATCCGGCAGAATGGAGGGAGCGACGCGCTGGGCGCTGCGCAAATACGAGAAAAGATCGGCCGGTCCTGACTCAGACTTGATCTGAACGTCGACGCGTACGCCCGGGTGAGTTTGCTCGAACTGATGAAACGCCGCGGCGAGAACGTCGCCGGCGCTGTCCTCACCGGCGACGCCGGAGAAGGCGGGCAGCCAGACGACAAGCTGCCGGCTATCCGGCCGCGGCGCGTCGGGTGCGGCGTTGGCGGCAGGCGTCGCCGCGACCGGCGTAGGCGAGTTCTGTTCCGCTTCCGCAGGGGCAGGCGTAGCGAGGGCCAAGTCTCCGCTGCATCCGGCAATCGCGACTGCGAGCAAGAGCCAGGCCGGGATGCGGGCCGCAGTCCGCGCGGCTCTGGCCCAGCGGGAAAGAAAACCCTCGCCGGGAAAGTCGCAAACGATTAACTGAAGGCGGGACGATAGGCGCGACATGATTCTCCCTACACAGGCAACTCAAACGCCGGCTATCGTGCGACAAGGGCCGCACAGCGCGTCATTATATCACAACCGCTGCTCGCCGCGTTTACGCAAGTTTGCATAAGTTCATTTGTTGGCGGATCGGGCTGTATGCTACAATCAGTCACACCATGTCCGGCACACAACTCCCTGCAGAACACCATCCGGCGCACCCTTCATGGCCCGTCTTCGGCCACGAATGGGCCGTCGAATACCTGCAGGGCGCGCTCGAAGCGGGGCATGGCGAGGCGCGACGCCGCGGGCCGCGCCATGCCTATCTGTTCCTCGGGCCGGCGCAAATCGGCAAAAGCACGCTCGTGCGCGCCTTTGCCCAGGCGCTGTTGTGCACCGGAGATGGCACGCGGCCGTGCGGTCAGTGCCGCTCGTGCCGGCTAATGTCCAGCGGCAACCATCCGGACTTTCGGCTGGTTCAGCCGGTCACCACGGGTGGAGAGATCGACCGGGCGGGCGGAATGCTGCGGGTCGAGCAGGCTAGCGCGGTGATCCACGACGCGGCCTTAAGTCCGGTCGAGGGCCGCTACCGGGTCTTCGCCATCCAAGACGCGCATCGCGCCAATGACAGCTTCTCCAACAAGCTGCTCAAAACGCTGGAGGAGCCGCCGGAGGGCGTGGTCATCTGCCTCACAGCAGCCGACCGGGGCAGCCTGCTGCCGACGATTATCAGCCGGTGCGAAGTCCTTGAGCTGCGTCCCCTCCCTGTGGCGAAAGCGAAGGCCGCATTAGCAGCGGGATGGGGCGTCACAGCCGAACGCGCCGAACTTTTGGCGCGACTGTGTAACGGGCGGCTGGGCTGGGCGGTGCGCCAGCTAGGGGACGAGGCTGCCGAGACGCAGCGCCTGGACATGCTGCAAGAGTTGTGGCGTCTTGCCGCAGCCAGTCGCGTCGAACGGCTCGATTTCGCCAGCGCGGCCGCGGCGCAGCGCGAGAACCAGCAGTTATTCGCCATGCTCGAAGCCTGGGGAACGTGGTGGCGGGACGTGTTCTTGGCGCAGAACGGCTGCCTGGACGCGATCAGCAACGTCGACCAGCGCGCCGAGATCGACCGCCAAGCCGGGGCGCTGCCGGAGGCGTCCGTCCGCCGCTTCCTCGACACCTTGCAGCGCGTCGAGCGCTATCTGCACCACACGGTGAACACGCGGCTGGCGATGGACGTGCTGCTGCTGGAATTGCCGCGGCTGCCCGCCTGACAAGGCTGGAGACAGCGTCCAGCCTGTCGCCCAGCCTTTCAATGTGCAACAGTGGACTCATCTCCGGCGACGGGCTGCGTCGCCGGCCTCTATAGGAGCCTATCGGTTATGCCTACCGTCATAAACGTTCAATTTCGACCCGTGACCAAACTCTATCATTTCAGCCCTGGACCGCTGCTCGACCTGACCGTCGACGACTATGTGATCGTCGAGACGTCGCGCGGGCAGGAGGTGGCGCAGGTGGTCGCCCCGCCGCACATGATCGACGAGAGCGAAGTCGTGGGCGAGATCAAGCCGGTGGCGCGGCGCGCTACCGCCTGGGACCTGGTGCAGAAGGATCGCTGGGAACGCAAAGAACAAGAGGCATTGGCCGTCTGCCGCGATAAGGCGCGCGCCAGCAGCCTGGACATCAAGATCGTGCGTTGCGAATACAGTTTCGACGGCGGTCGCCTGCTGGTCTATTTCTCGTCCGAGCAGCGCGTCGACTTTCGCGACCTGGTACGCGACCTGGCGCGCATCTTTCACACGCGCATCGAGATGCGCCAAATTGGCGTGCGCGACGAGGCCAAACTGCTCGATGGCGTAGGCAAGTGCGGGCGGCAGCTGTGCTGCACAAGCTGGCTGCGCGAGTTTACGCCGGTCAGCATTCGCATGGCGAAGAACCAGCAGTTGCCGCTCAACCCGGATGAGATCAGCGGGGTGTGCGGGCGGCTGCTCTGCTGTCTCTCGTACGAAAACGCGCATTACCGCGAGCAGAACAAAAAGATGCCGAAGATGGGCGCGGAGGTCATCACCCCGCAGGGCGTTGGGCGCGTGCGCCACATTCATCCGCTCAAAGAAACGGTTACCGTCCTCTTACAGAGTTCGGTGTTGAGTGAATTCGCCGTGGCGGACTTGATTACGAGCAAAAGCGCAGCCGGCGCCGGCTGCAGCACATGCGGCGGATGTACGGTCAAACGCCGCGCCAGCGCAGAACAAGACAATGCGCGGGCGCGACGGGCGGCGTCAGGCGAACCAGACGCCGGCGCCTCGGAAAGCGACGCCACCGGCTCCGCCAAGAGGCGACGCAGCCGCCGGCGGCGCAGACCGCGTAAAGGCGGAGAGGACTAGGCGGCTTCCCGATGCAATTTTAGCGCCGCCTGCCATTGTAAGCAGCACAAACAACGAGAGAGGGGGAAGGCCGGCGGCTTTCCCCCTCTCTCTTGGCGTGATCTTCTCTTTTCCGGCATCGTTTCAGATAGGCCGGTCGCGCATCCCACCTGCTAGGGGGTCACCGTGGTTGTGAGGGTGGCAGGTCGTTTGAAGACCGCCAAGCGCACAGCCGTTCGCTCGTTGCCGTCGATGTCCACCTCGGTAAAGCTGGGCACGATAGCCAAGTCGATCTGGTCCTGCTCCAAATACCCTCTAGCGATGGCAATTGCCTTGATTGCCTGGTTCACCGCACTAGCGCCGATAGCCTGTACCTCTGCATATCCGTGTTCGCGCATCACGCCTGCAATTGCGCCGGCTACAGCGGTCGAGCGAGACTGGGCAGACACTTTGATGAGTTCAGCCATGACAGTTCGGTTCCTCCTCCCAATACGCCTGTCTGCGTCTGACAGTCCAGTTGTCTGCATCGTGGCATGCAAGAACAATGTCCGGCATGCCGATTGAACCTTGTGTGTGATGTCTGCGGGCAAGTCCTCCGTCTAAGCGGCAACGATCCATAGCAGCGACAGCCCAACGCTGTACGCCCGAAGCGGACCTCTTTCACCGGCGGGCGTTCACACCGCTCGTCACGCGGCCAGCTTCACGGAATTCTATCACATACTCTGTTTCGACGACACAAACCAAAATCCACCCTGACACCAAACAGAAGACGCCGCCCGGCAAGCCGTTGCACAGCTATTTGGCATATTCGACCGAACGCGTCTCGCGCACGACCGTGACGCGGATCTGTCCCGGGTATTGTAGATTGTCTTCGATCTTCTTGGCAATGGACTTGCTCAGTTCGATGGCAGCCAGATCGTCGACGACCTCGGGACGGACAATCACGCGGATCTCGCGGCCGGCCTGGATGGCAAAAGTCTGGCTGACGCCGTCGAAACTGTTGCCGATCTCCTCCAGTTCGGTGACCCGTTTGATATAGGTTTCCAAGCTCTCTCGCCGGGCGCCGGGGCGGGCGCCGCTGATGGCGTCGGCCGCGGCGATAATGACGGCTTCCACCGACTGCGGCTCCACCTCGCCGTGATGGCTGGCGATGCAGTTGACGACCACGTCGTTGACGCCGTAGCGCTTGGCGATCTCCGCGCCGACAATGGCATGCGGCCCGTCGATCTCGTGGCTGACGGCCTTGCCGATGTCATGCAAGAGGCCGCCCAACCGCGCCACGCGCACGTTGGCGTGCAGTTCCGCCGCAATCAGAGCGGCGATGTGGGCCGTTTCGACGGCGTGGTTGAGCTGGTTCTGGCCGTAACTGGTGCGGAACTTGAGCCGCCCCAACAGCTTCTGCAGTTCGCGGTGCAGCCCCTGCGAGTTGGTCTCGATGGTGGCCTGCTCGCCGGCCTCGATGATCACCCGGTCGATCTCAGCCCTGGCCTGTTCGACCTCTTTCTCGATGCGGGTTGGGTGAATGCGCCCGTCCGCCACAAGCTTGCTCAACGCCATGCGTGCGATCTCGCGGCGCACCGGGTCGAAGCTGCTGATGATGATGGCCTCGGGCGTATCGTCCACCACCAGGTCGACGCCGACGGCCTGCTCGATGGCGCGGATATTGCGGCCCTGCCGCCCGATGATGCGCCCTTTCATCTCGTCCGAAGGCAGGTCTACGCTGCTCACCGCATATTCGGAGACGTGCTCGCTGGCGGTGCGTTCGATCGCCATGGTGATGATCTCGCGGGCGCGACGGTCGGCGTGGTCCATCACCTCGGCCTCGACGGAGCGAATCGTCTGCGCCATTTCCTTGCGCGCGTTGGCTTCCACGCGCTCGAGGAGCAGCTGTTGGGCTTCGGCCTCGGTCATCTGCGCCACGCGCTGCAACTCGGTAGTCCATTCCTGTTCCACCGCGGCGAGTTGCGTTTCCTTTTGGTCGAGCCGAGACTCCCGTTGGTTGAGCTTGCGCTCACGGTTCTCAAGCTGCTCCATGCGCCGCTCGGCGCTGTCCAGCCGGTTCTGCAAGCGCTCCTCGATGCGCTCCAGTTCCTGACGACGCCGGGCCAATTCGGCCTCCATGTCGTTGCGCAACTGGACTTGCTCTTCCTTGATCGCCAGCTCGCGCTGCTTGATCTTGGTTTCGGCTTCAGCCAGGATGCGCTCGGCTTGGTCCTCGGCGCTCATAAAGAGTTGACGTTGCCGCTCCTGTTCCGCTTGCAGCCCGGTCGCGCGCCCCGCCCGGTGGGCGAAGTACGCCGCGGCCACAGCGCTGGCAATCGAGAACAGGAGGATCAACAGGATCCAGATTATTACGTCCATGCGTTAGTCCTCAAATGGTACGCCCCTGTTTCATCAGGGCCGTGCAGGGTAAATCGAACCCAGATGGCGCCCAATTTAGCGCCGGTCTGCGACGACGCTTCAACAAAAAAACGCTGCAGCACACGCTACAGCGCAAGATGAAGCCTCCGCCGCAGGCAGAGAACCAGGCCACTCAGCACAACCGCCAGGTCGGCGCCGGCGAGGCGCGACGGCGACCAACTTCGCCGTTCTGGCCGGTTGTGGTTGTCCGCCGGTTAGCTTCAGATACTTGCCATTCGCTTGGAACTATCCGCCGGAGACCGCGCCCGCCGCGCTGGGCAAGGCGCACTGTCTAGGAGACGGCCGCCGCATCTTCCGAAACGGCTGACGCCGGCTCACTGGCCGGGTATCGTTGGGGAAGCCCAGCTTTGGCTCGGATCAGATTGTCGATCTCGCGCGCCAACTCGACATGCTCGCGCAGATACTCCTTGCTGGATTCTCTTCCCTGACCAATCAGTTCATCTTTGTAACGGTAATAAGCGCCGCGTTTGGAGAGGATGTCGTACTCTACGCCCAGGTCGACGAGGTCACCGGAGGTGCTGATGCCCTCGTTGTACATGATGTCGAACTCGGCGACCTTGAAGGGCGGGGCGACCTTGTTCTTGCGCACCGTCACGCGCGTGCGGTTGCCAATCGAGTCGCTGCCCTGC
>JASGTU010000095.1 GCA_030058085.1 Chloroflexota bacterium | reverse complement strand
ACAACGTGCCCAAGGGGTACGAGGACCAAAAGCCCTATGTGGTGGCGCTGGTCAAGCTGGATGAAGGCCCGCTGGTGACGGCCCAGTTGACCGATGTCGCGCTGGACGATGTAGAGATCGGCATGCCCGTGGAGATGGTGACGCGCAAGCTGCGCGACGAAGGTGAGGAAGGCCAGATCATCTACGGCTATAAGTTCCGCCCCGTGTTGCTTCGCAGCGAGTGAGCTGCGCCCCGTCGGGCAATGTGTCAAGCGAAACGTAAAGAGCGCCGTCTGCCGTCAGGCAGACGGTTTTTTTGCCAGCCGTTTCCGGAAACTTATAACGGGCCCTTGCGGATGCCGTCAGGGCCGCAGCACGTAGTCGAGTACGATGCTGTGGACGATCCGCTCGACCGGCGCGCGGTCGTCGGTGAAGACGGGCGCGTCCGGTCCCGGCGCGGCGGGCCGGGCATAGGCCTGGGCGTCTGTCGCAAACTGCACGAATTCGGCGGGAAGGTGTGCGGGCAGTTGCGCGATGTTGGCGGACAGGTTGGCAAGCTGCGTCGGCTGCACGGTGGCTACCAGCAGCGAGTTGCCGATGGCGTCGGGCGGGCCCGGCTCGTCGACGACGTAGACGGAAGGGAAGACCTGGCTTGCGGTGGCGGCAAGCGCGTCGACAAGGGCAAAGTTGGTCGAGGTGCGGCCTACGTTGACGGCGAGGATGCCGTCTTCGCTTAGTCGTTGGCGCGCAAGATCGAAGAACTCAACCGTCGTCAGATGGAAGGGGATGTAGGGCGGGCGATAGGCGTCGACTGCGATCAGGTCGAAGCGCGTCTCCGGCGGCTGGCCGGCCAACCAGGCGCGCCCGTCCGCCGCGACGGCGGTCAGGTTGGGCTGGTTCATGGCAAAGTACCGGCGACCGACCTCGATGATGGCCGGGTCCAGCTCTACGCCGGTGATGTCGATGGGGCCGTAGATGTCGGTGAACAGCTCGCTGACCGTGCCCGCGGCCAGGCCGATCAGCGCCATGTGATAGCCGTCGCCGGGCGTGGACGAGGCCGGGTTGAAAAGCGGGGCCAGCAGGAAGTAATCCCAGATGCCCTGACTGAGCAGCATGTCGGGGTGGTAGACGCTGTGCAACCCTATGCCTTCGTTGAGCCTGAGGTGGCGTTCGCTTCCCCATTGGCGGACGACGATGTAGTTGTAGAGGCTCTCGTCTTCGTAGAGGATGGCGCCGGCATCCGCGTCCCAATCGCCGGTGAGGGAGCTTCCGGGGCCGGTCGTCAGTGCGAGCAGCAGGACGAGGACGAAGCCTGCCAGCGGAACCCAGCGATGGCGGGCGCGCAGGCTGCCCAGGCTGATCACGGCGAGCAGGCTGAGCGCGAGCAGGTAGAAGGTCCAGCGCGTGCCAAAGGCGGGGATGAGCCAGAGGACCGGCAGGAACGTCCCCAGCAAGCTGCCCGCGGTGGAGATGGCGTAGAGGCGGCCTGCGGTGTGGCCGCTTTCATCTATGCTGTGCATGGATAGGCGCAGGGCCCAGGGGCTGGCTGTGCCGAGCAGGATGCCGGGGATGCTGAAGAGCAGCAGCACGGCTAGTAGCGCAGCCGCCAGCAGCCCCACGTCCAGCGCGGCCATGCCGGTGACGGCGAGGCGCAGCACCGGGCGGCTGAGCGCGGGGGCAAGCGCAACCCCGACGGCGGCGAGGGTCAATACCAGGTCCAACTCGCGGCGGCGCGGGTAGCGGTCCGCCAACCGTCCGCCCAGCCAGGCGCCGACAGCCAGGCAGAGCAGGATCAGGCCGATCAGCGCGGCCCATACGATCTGGTTATTGCCGAAAGCCGGCTCGATCAGGCGGGACGCGGACAACTCCATGCCCAGCGTCACCGCGCCGCTGGTAAAGACGAGCCAATAGAGGGAGGGGTTGCGGCGCACAGGCGTGCCTATGGGGATGGCTAGCCCTCCCGGAAGCGGGCCTTGACCTCAGGCGGCGGGTTAGGCGGCGGGTCAAGCGCTTCCTGGGAGGGGCAAGGGACGAACATGGCTATGGACGCGGCTATATGGACACAGCTACGGGATGAGCAAGACCTTGCCCTTGGTCCGGCGCGCTTCCATGTAGCGGTGCGCGTCCGCGGCCTGGGCGAGGGGGAATTCCCGGTCGATGCGCACTTCGAGCGCGCCGGAGAGCATCCAGTCGAAGACGGCTTGGCTGCGCGCCAGCAGTTCCTCGCGCGTGAGGATGTACGCGCCCAGGCTGGGGCGCGTGAGGAAGAGCGACCCCTTCTGATTGAGGATTTGCGGATCGACGGGCGGGACAGGGCCGCTGGCCTGGCCGTAGAGCACCATGTAGCCGCGCGGCTTCAGGCAATTGAGGCTCTTGTCGAAGGTGGTCTTGCCCACCGAGTCATAGACGACCTCGACGCCCGCGCCGCCGGTGAGCCGTTTGACCTCGGCCTCGAAGTCGGTCTGCGTGTAGAGGATGACCTCGTCGGCGCCGGCTGAGCGCGCCAGCGCGGCCTTCTCTTCGGTGGAGACGGTAGCCGCCACCCAGCCGCCCGCCCGCTTGATCATCTGCACGAGCAGATGGCCGACGCCGCCCGCGGCCGCGGTGACCACGGTCTTGTCACCCGGCTTGACGGGATAGGTGCTGTGGCAGAGGTAGTGCGCGGTCAGGCCCTGCAGCATCACCGCCGCGGCTTGCCGGCTGCTGATGCCTTCGGGCAAGGGCACGAGCTTCTCGGCTGCGATGCAGACGTACTCGGCGTAGGACGCGCTTTGCATGGTCCACGCCACGCGGTCGCCCGGCTGCAGGCCGGTCACGCCGGGGCCGACGGCATCGACCACGCCCGCGCCTTCCATGCCGGGCGTGAAGGGCGGCTTGAGCGTGTAGGCGCCGATGCGGTGGTAGATGTCGATGAAGTTGAGGCCGGCGGCTTCGACCTTGACGCGCGCTTGGCCTGGGCCGGGTGCGGGCGTGGCGATCTCTTCATATTCGAGCACATCGGCGTCGCCGGTGCGGTTGATGCGAATGGTTTTCATGCATTCCTCCTGTTCGGGCTGTGATGGCGGCTGTAGGTTGGCGATTCGGCGCGTGTCCGGCGGCTATTGGTGGCCTAGCACGGCGTGGGGTTCGTAGGGTTCTTCCAGATAGGCCATGTCCTCCGCCGGCAGCTCGATGTCGAGCGCGGCGACGGCGTCATCCAGGTGCGGCATCTTGCTGGCCCCGATGATGGGCGCGGTGATGCCGGGCTTGTGCAGCATCCACGCCAGCGCGATCTGTGCGGGCGAGACGCCATGCTTGCCGGCTAGTTCGACGACGCGGTCGACCACGGTGAAGTCGCTGCCGGCGTAGTACATGTCGTGCGCAAAGGCGTCGCTCTTGGAGCGGGTGGTTTTGCCCCATCCTTGGCGCGTGCGGCTGCCGGTTAAAAAGCCGCGCGCCAGCGGGCTCCAGGGGATGATGCCGACGCCCTGGTCGATACAGAAGGGGATCATCTCCCGTTCTTCCTCGCGATAGACCAGGTTGTAGTGGTTCTGCATGGAGACGAAGCGCGTCCAGCCGTGCAGGTGTGCGGTGTATTGCGCTTTGGCGAACTGCCAGGCGTACATGCTGGAGGCGCCGATATAGCGTGCCTTGCCGGCTTTGACCACGTCGTGCAGGGCCTCCATCGTCTCTTCGATGGGCGTGTGGCGGTCCCAGCGGTGAATCTGGTAGAGATCGACATAATCGGTGCCAAGGCGACGCAGCGAGTTGTCGATGCCGGCCATGATATGTTTGCGCGAGAGGCCGCGGTCGTTGGGCGCGTCGCTCATGGGGTTAAAGACCTTGGTGGCGAGCACCACTTCGTCGCGCTTGGCGAAGTCGCGCAGGGCGCGTCCGCTGACCTCTTCGCTGACGCCGAGCGAGTACACGTCCGCCGTGTCAAAGAAGTTGATGCCAAGTTCAAGGGCGCGCTGCACGAAGGGGCGGCTCTCCTCCTCATTCAGCACCCAGTCGCGCCACTTGGATGTGCCGTAGGTCATCATGCCTAGACAGATGCGCGAGACCTTCAGGCCGGTGCTTCCAAGGTTGACATATTGCATGAGGCATCTTCCTTTCCGATTGGAGGCGTAGGCTGCGTGCGCCGGGCTGTATGGAGGCCCGCAGGGCATTATAGCATATGGCGGTGGAGGGGGCGGGTTGCCGATTGGCGTTTAGCCGGCGACTGCATCCTGACCTTCCGGCGCGGGCGTTGCAAGCTCTGTCGCCGGTTCCAGGTGGACGAGGGCTTCGCCGACGTTGGGGACGCTGGCGCGGATTGCCTCCTGCAACTGGGTGCTTAGCTCGTGTGCTTCCGTCATCGAAAGCTCGCCGTCGACCAGCGCTTCCAGCGTGATGAAGAGCTTGCCCTCCACCTGGCGGACCTGGATGTTGTGCGGCTCGCTCAGGTCGTCGATGCCGGTAGCCGCCTGCTCGATGAGCTGGTGGATGTGGCGGTTCAGCCCGCTGCTGACGCGAGCGCTGGGCAGGACCTCGCGGCTGGCAAGCTCGATGTGGCTGTGCACCGAGGCGACGCCAAGCTGCCGCTCCATGAGGGTTCGCTCTAGCCGGTCGACCAGTTGATGCGCCTCTGCCAGCGAGATCGTGGGTTCCACGCCAACATGCAGATGCAGGCTAAGCCGGTCGTCGACGGCCTGTACCCAGCATTCGTGCAGCGAGATGCCCAACTCCTGGGCGGCTAGATTGACCGCGGTGTAGAGGTCCATGGCGCTGTTACTCTGACGCTCGGCCTCGGCATGGACGGTGACGTCGCCCACGCCCGGCAGAATGAGCAGGCGGCGGCGCACCTCGTCGGCGATGGCGTTGGCGTCTTGGATGGATAGATGTGGGGCGACGCGCACGTGCAGATCGATGGCGATGCTGTCGAGCGGGCCGCGACTGCGGATGCGGTGGTAGCTCTCCACGCCTTCGACGCCGGCCACGACCGCGCCGATGTTCTCGGCGGAGAGGGTGGCGCGATCGACGAGGGCGGGCAGGTTCTCGCGCACGGTGTCGACGCCGATCTTGGCGATGACGGCGGCGACGAGCAGCGCCACAATCGGGTCGGCGAGGGGATAGCCCAGCCACACCAGGAGGAGGCCGGCGAGCACGGCGGCGCTCACGCCGATGCTGGCGAGGGTGTGGCGGGCGTCGGCGTGCAGGACTTCGCTGTTGAGCCGCCGCGCCTGGCGCAGCTCCCACCAGCCGGTTGCGCCTTGCACCGTGGCGCCAAAGACGAGCACGCCGATGCTGCGCCAGTCGACGAGCGGCGAGGGCGGGTCAAGCAGCCGGTCGACGGCGCCGCGAGCCAGCTCCCAGGCGGTGATGAACAGCGCTGCGGCGATGAAGAGCGCGGCCACGGTCTCGAACTTGCGATGGCCGTAGGGGTGCTCGTCGTCGGGCGGGCGGCTGCTGACGCGCACCGCGGCCAGGCCGATGACGTTGGACACCCCGTCGAAGAGCGAGTCCAGGCCGTCGGCTACGAGGCTGAGCGCTCCGGTAGCGATGCCGACGACCAGCTTGGGGATCGTCGCCAGCATGTTGAGCAGGAAGGTGACGATTAGCACCCGTTGAATGGCGGGAAAGTCGCGTGTCATCGTTTGGGCCGGGCATAGCGGCCGGTGATAGGCGGCGGCCTCGGTTATTCCGCAGCGCTGAATGCAGGCTGAACTGCGCTGCTCATGCGCGGCAGGTGCAGGATGTCGAGCGGGCGTACGCGCGCCGGCGTCAGCGGGTCGCCGAGAAGCAGGAAAGTCTTTGTCACATCCTGATGGTGGTCAGGCGACTCTGTAACAACGTAAGTATAGCCTGCCTGGGTGAGCTCGCCAAGCTTGCCGCGTAGGGGCGGAGCCTTCCACAGGGCGCGGTAGAAGCCGATCTGGAGCGCATCGTGGGCGGGCACCGTGCTAAGCCCGGTTGGTCCCCACATGGCGACGGCGCCGCCATTCGGGTGTAGGACGAGGCGTTCGTCGAGCGTGCCGTGGTAATCCGCCGGAATGGTGAACTGAGCGGTGTAGCAGGTCATGGATAGGCCGATGAACAACTGGTTGCGGTTGCCGAGCAAGTCTACATCGGTCAGGCCGAAGAGTCGTTTGTCATAGCCCGCCGTATCGCCCATCCTGCCCCACTGCCAGTGGTTGGAATGGCCGGTGAAAGTGGCTAGGCCTGCGCCGCCGCCGAGTGTGTTGATCGCCATCGCTTGAGCGGCGCTTTCGTTTGTTACGAGCCAGGGCAGCACCTTCTGGTACCACTGCCGCAAGTTATCGTCTAACAGATTGGGGTCGACAGCGGCATTGTAATAAATACGAGCGGTGTTGATCCGGGCCGGCTGGAGCTCGATGATGCTCTCGATGTATTGCCAGAAATTGCCGGCGTCATCCGTGTTAACGCTGCCGTCTTGCGACTGGATAAGGTAGTCGTCGGAGATCTGGATCGAGCGGTTGCGCCAGGGGGCGACGGCGTTGTTGTCCGTTTCATAGCGCAGAATCTTGTCGACGACGATCTGCAATTCGCCCGTATCGGCTACGGGCAGGCGGCCGATCCAGATGTCGATCAGGAAAGCCGGAACGGCGACAGACGCGACGCCCAGGCCGTCGCCGGTGAGCGGGTCATCGCCGTCGAGTTGTCCGTAGCACACGTCACAGGCCGTCACGCTGATCTCCGGGTCCACGTCCGCCAGGTAAGGCGGGATATGGTTGGGGTTGGCGTGGCCCAGGTAGTTGAGCGGGTCATGCGTGCCGTCGCCGACGAGCACAGCAGAGATGGGCGACGGTTTCCATGTGCTGACCGCGTAGCGCAGAAAATTGCGGATGGCCGCCGGGTCGACAAAGCCATAACTCCAGGCGTCGAAGATGGCTTGCACGTCGATAACCTGCGCCTGGTAGCCCTGGCCGGTGCGGTGGACGACGAGCGGCTGCAGCGCGTCGTGGAAGAGGCGCGGCGCGATGTAGACGGCATCTGCGCCGCCGCTGAAGGAGACGGGACTGTGAGCTTCCAGGCGGGGGGTGTGCAGCGTGCCCGCACCGGCGACGAGATAGTCGCGCACGTCGGGGCCGTCTTGGAATTCGAGCGCCGCCCCGGTCGCTTGGGCAAGCGCTTTGGTTCCGAGCGGGTCGGTTATATCGTATAGCCAGGCGCCGTCGGGCGCGCCGCCGGCCTGGTAGCGCCAGGTTCCGGCCACGCCGCGGAAGGTGGCGCCCTTGCCGCCCAGCGACAGGGACACAGGCTGCTCCCAGCGGATCTCGTCGAAAAAGACGGCGCTGCCGTTGGCGTTGGGCAGTAGCTTGACGGTGAGCACTTTCGTGCGCCCGCCGGTTTCGATGCGGCGGCTGAAGTTCTGCACTTTGCCCTGGCCGAAGTCGACGATCCAGCCGGCATTACCGTCGGTATGGGCGACTGTGCCGCCGCTCAGTTGCAGGCGATGGGGAATCTGGGTCTGCGTCGTGTCATTGGTTTGGGCTGCGGTCACGGCTAGGGTGAAGACGGAGGGCAGCGCGGCGTTCTCGGCAAGCGGCAGGCGCACGCCGAGATCCGCTTGGAAACTGGGCGCATTGGCGTTGGTCGTGGACGGCGTAAGGTTGCCGCGCAGGTGGAACCAGTTGTCGCCGTCGGCGCCGGGTATGGTGGATTCGTAGAGCTTGTTGAGCCGCCACACGCCGGTTTCTAGCGCCACGGTGCGCGTGTTCGCCTGCTTGGGGGCGACGTCGCGCGTCGCCATGCGCAGCCCGTCGTTGGCGGCTTCGATCAGCCAATAGACGTCCTCGAGGTTCCAGACATCGCCCGGCGCGGGGGCGTAGAAGCGCAGCGACTCGCCGCCGGAAAGGACGCCGTTGCGGTTGCTGTCAAAGACCTGGAGCGGGACTTCCGCCCCGCGATAGTAGAGGCGCAGTTTTGCGGCGGCGGGATTGGAGAGGCCCGCCCCCGCGAGTTCGTCGGCGGTGATGCGCTGGATGCCGGCTTGCGCGACGAACACCTTGACCGCGCGGCGCCCCGCCAGGCTGTTGGTTGGCGGCGAGGCCGCGCCGGCGAGTGCGGGAGCGGCTTGACTCTCGAGAGCGTCCGGCTCGCCGGAAGACACGAACGCAGAGAGCTCGTCGACGGGTTGGCTGCCGGGGATGGCGGCGTCGAATTCGACCACGCGGCGCAGCGCGCCGGAGGCGTCTTGGTAGATTTCGCTGAAAGCATAGACCGTAATCTGTGCGCCGCGCAGCCGTCCCGTGCGCAGGACGAAGAGCGGCGCGTTGGGCAGGGGCGTGGGGGCCGCGCGCTGGAGCCAGGGGACCGGTTCCCAGTCGAGCGCGGGCGGCGACAGCTTCGGGGCGGGCGGCAGTTGGCCCGTCCAGGCGACGTCGACCAGGCGCGTAGCGGTCGCAGCGGACACGAAGTCGCCGTCGCTGCGTACGGCGAACGTCTGCATGGGCAGCAGGTACGCGCCATAAGGTTGCAGGGGCAGTTGCGTTGTCGTAGCGGCGGCTTCGAGCGCGGAGGGCGCGGCCTGCCAGCGCACTTGCGTCTCTCCGGGCGCCGCGTTCACGGCGAGGGCGGGAGCGACAACGTTCTGCGGCTCTTGGGCTTGCACCGTTGGCGCACCGCCGGGAGGCAGCAGGAACGACGCTGCCAACAAGGCTATAACCGCTGCTCTGACTGTCCTGAGAAAGGAATTGCGCACGATAGGATTATCCTCAGTCGCTAGGGCGAACCGCTGCGCGTGCTTGCACAACCGGCGTGCATAGCAGAGGGTCGCTGCACCGTTTCCGAAGACCGGAATTATACCAGACTCTTACGGAATAACTGTACGCAATACCGCCAAGTTCCCGACGGCGCTCGATGACGCGGCATAATCAGCCGGTATAGAAAACGCTCCGACAGCGTTTATCTGCCGGAGCGTTTTTCAGCGAAGCAACAATGGAACCTAGCCCGCGGGCCAGGTTCGGCTAGCGAAGCCGGCGGCTATTCCGCCTTCTTATTGCGCCGCGAGGCAGCGGCGGCGGAGAGTGCGGCCAGGCCGGTGCCGAAAAGGACAACCGTGATAGGTTCGGGAATCTCTGCCGGCGGTACAGGCGTCGGCGGCGGCGTCACAGTTTGCGGCGGCTGCAGGGTCTCGGTCGGGCCGGGTTCTGTCGCTGTTGGCGGCACGGACGTATTTGTTGCAGTCGGCGGCACAGACGTATTCGTCGCCGTTGGCGGCACAGGCGTATTCGTCGCCGTCGGCAAGGTTGGTTGCGAGGTCGGCGTATCAGCGGCCAACGGCGCAGCCTCTACTGCAGGCACGGCAAAGTTTCCCAAGGACATGATGGCAAACGAAAGAACTAAGAATACAGCTGCAATAAAATAGAGATAGGACTGTCGGTATCGATTCATGGGCACTTCTCCACTTGAGAATGAGCGGATGATGAAACAGATCGATGAATAAATGCCAAACAAATAGGATGGGGCGGATTGCTCCATGCTCCTGCAACTATCTTATCACAAGCGGCGCACAACTTCAAATCGAGTTTTGGCGTAATCGGTTGGCGTTTGGTCAGGCTATGCCGCTTGGATGCTCTCGACCTAGACGGCATGTTCTCACAGTAATCATGTTCTCACAGTAATACGGCTGGGCGCACGTGCCAGGTTACGGTGTGGCAGAGGGAGGGTTGTGCGCAAAATGTCCGCCATCCACGTGGCGATTCCGGGTTCTTCGGCAATAGCTGGTATGATAATGCGCGTTTTCGCAGAGAGACCATAGACGAGGAATGACTAAGAGCCCCTACGGAGCACGCGGCGCTGCCGCTGTTTGGACGCCTACAGCGAAAGGATGAGACGATGGCTGGGCAGGATTATTTCGGCGCAAAAGCCACATTCGATACCGGGAGCGGACCGGCGACGCTGTATCGCCTTGCGGCGCTGGAGGAGCAAGGAGCGGCGACGATCTCCCGGCTGCCTTTCTCAATCCGGGTGCTGCTGGAGGCCGCGCTGCGTCAGGCGGACGGGTTTGAGATCACGCCCGAAGCGGTGAAGACCATCGCGCAGTGGGGGCCGGATACAGCGGGCAAGGTGGAGATTCCCTTCAAGCCGGCGCGCGTGGTGCTGCAAGACTTTACCGGCGTGCCCAGCGTAGTCGATCTGGCCGCGGTGCGCAGCGCCGTGGCGCGGCTAGGCGGCAACCCCGCCGCGGTGAACCCGCTGACGCCGGTTGACCTGGTGGTGGATCACAGCGTGCAGGTGGACCGTTTCGGCAGCGTATTCGCCCTGTTCTATAACGCCGAGCGCGAGTTCGAGCGCAACCGAGAACGTTACGAGTTCCTGAAGTGGGGCCAGGAGGCGTTCGATAATTTCCGCGTGGTGCCGCCGGCGACCGGCATCGTCCACCAGGTGAACCTGGAGTACCTAGCGGATGTGGTGCATCTGGCGGCGCATAATGGCACGCCCGTGGCCTATCCCGATTCGCTGGTCGGCACCGACAGCCACACGACAATGATCAACGGCCTGGGCGTGCTGGGCTGGGGCGTCGGGGGCATCGAGGCCGAGGCGGTGATGTTGGGCCAGCCCATCTACATGCTGATGCCGGAGGTCGTGGGCTTCCGCCTGACCGGGGAGTTGCCGGAGGGCGCCACGGCAACGGACCTGGTGCTGCGCGTCACCGAAATGCTGCGCAAGAAGGGCGTGGTCGGCAAGTTCGTCGAGTTCTTCGGCCCCGGCTTGCCCCACCTCTCTCTGCCCGACCGTGCGACCATCGCCAACATGGCGCCTGAATACGGCGCTACCACAGGTTTCTTCCCCGTCGACGCCGAGACTTTGCGCTACCTGATCGGCACGGGGCGCAGCGAAGAACTGGTCGACCTGGTCGAACGGTACAGCAAGGAACAGGGGTTGTTCCACACGCCGGAAACGCCCGCGCCCGAATTCAGCGACACGCTGGAACTGGACATGAGCACGGTCGTCCCCAGCTTGTCGGGGCCGAAGCGACCGCAGGACCGCATCAACCTGAGCGACGTAAAAAAGGTGTGGGCTTCAGGCTTGACTGCGCCCGTCGGGCCGCAGAGCTTCAACGTCAGCCCGGATAAGGCGAGTGCAACCGTGCCGGTAGAGCACGCCGGGCAGCACTTCGAGTTGACCCACGGCAGCGTCGTCATCGCGGCCATCACCTCGTGCACCAACACCAGTAACCCGAGCGTGATGATCGGCGCCGGCCTGCTGGCGAAGAAGGCGGTGGAGCGCGGCTTGGACGTGAAGCCGTGGGTGAAGACGAGCATGGCCCCCGGCAGCAAGGTGGTGACTAAGTACCTGGAGGCGAGCGGCTTGATCCCCTATCTGGAGGCGCTCAACTTCCACACGGTCGGCTATGGCTGTACCACCTGCATCGGCAACAGCGGGCCGCTGCCCGCGCCGATCAGCGAGGCGATCCATGCCGGCGATCTGGTAGCCGCGGCGGTGTTGAGCGGCAACCGCAACTTCGAAGGCCGCATCAGCCCGGATGTGCGCGCCAACTTCCTGGCGTCGCCGCCGCTGGTGGTGGCTTATGCCATCGCCGGGACGGTGAACATCGACCTGCAGCAGGAGCCGCTCGGCTACGACCCGAACGGGGAAGCTGTCTATCTGCGCGATGTGTGGCCCACCCAGGCCGAGGTGAAGGCTGCTGTCCGCCGCAGCCTGAAGCCCGAATTGTATCGCGAGGAGTACGCCGATGTCTTCACCGGCAACGAGCAGTTCAACGCCATCCCGGTGGCGGGCGGGGCCTTGTTCGACTGGGATCCCGGCAGCACGTACATCAAGGAGCCGCCTTTCTTCCACATCGGCTTAGATTTGCCGCCGGTCATGCCCATTCAGGGGGCGCGGGTGTTGGCGATGATGCCGGATAGCACGACAACCGACCACATCAGCCCCGCCGGTTCTATCGCGCCGGACAGCCCCGCGGCCAAGTATCTGGTGAGTCACGGCGTTGAGCGCTCGGAGTGGAACAGCTACGGCAGCCGCCGCGGCAACCACGAGGTGATGATGCGCGGCACCTTCGCCAATATCCGCATCAAAAATCGCATGTTGCCCAGTGTGGAGGGCGGCGTCACCAAGCACATTCCCAGCGGCGAGATTTTGCCCATCTGGGATGCGGCGGAGCGCTACATGCAGGAAGGCACGCCGCTGATCATCCTTGCCGGTAAGGAATACGGCTCCGGCTCCAGCCGCGACTGGGCGGCGAAGGGGCCGCAGCTTCAGGGCGTGCGCGCCGTGATCGCCGAAAGCTTCGAGCGCATCCACCGCAGCAACCTGGTGGGCATGGGCGTGCTGCCGTTGGAGTTCCTGCCGGGCCAGACGCCGGAGACCTTGGGGCTGACCGGCTACGAAACGATTGATATCCTGGGGCTGGACGAGGAGATGACGCCCGGACAGCGTTATACGGTGCGCGCTGTCGCGGATGACGGCATCGTCACCATATTCGAGGCGCTCAGCCGCATCGACACGCCTGTCGAGGTTCAGTATTATAAGAACGGCGGCATTCTGCACACGGTGTTGCGGCGCATCGTGCGCGAGCAGTTGCAGGAGGAGAACTGAATGAATAACGGACGGTACGAACCGGCGGGCTGGGATTTGTCCGATCTGTTGCCCGACGCATCAGAGACGGTGATCCGCGAGCGGACTGAAAAACTGGAGCGTTCCGTGGCGGCGTTCGAGGCGCAGCGCCCACAACTTAGCCCGGAGATGGACCCGGCTTTGCTGGTCGAACTGGTGCGCCAGTACGAGAGCCTGGTCGAACAGGTCTATGTGTTGGGCTCCTATGGCAGCCTGTGGTTCTCGGCGGATACGCAGTCTACCGCGGCCCTGAGCTTTCGCAACCGCATGCAGCAGACGTTGACCGGCATCCAGAACCGGCTGCTCTTCTTTGACCTGTGGTGGAAGGGGCTGGACGACGACGAGGCCGCAGCCCTTCTGCCGAGCGCCGAGCAGTATGCGGACTATCGCCATCACTTGGCCGACCTGCGGCGCACCAAGCCGTATACGCTGGACGAGAAGTCGGAGCAGATCGTCAACATCAAGGATGCCAACGGCATGGACGCCTTGATGACGCTCTACGAGATGTTGACCAGCCGGTTGGAGTTTACGCTTGAGATAGACGGCGAGAAGCAGACCCTGACGCGCGATGCGTTGATGAGCTATGCCCATTCTCCGCGACCGGAGTTGCGCGAGGCTGTGTACCAGGAGTTGTACCGGGTCTACGGGGCGGAGGCGAACGTCTTGGCGCAGGTGTATGCCAACCGCGTGCGCGATTGGCACGCGGAACAGGTGGAACTGCGCGGTCACACGTCGCCCATCACCGTGCGCAATGTCGCCAATGACATCCCCGACGACGCCGTGGATACGCTGCTGGAGGTGTGCCGGCGCAACGCGGACGTGTTCCAGCGCTATTTCCGGCTCAAGGCGGGCTGGCTTGGCGTGGACAAGCTGCGCCGCTACGACATCTACGCACCGTTGGCCGAATCGGACCGCGAGGTCGAGTATGACGGCGCGGTGCGCATGGTGCTGGAGACCTTCGCCGATTTCGACCCCGCGGTGGCGGAACAGGCGGCGCGCGTTTTCGAGCATAACCACATCGACAGCGAGGTGCGCAAGGGCAAGCGGGGCGGCGCGTTTTGCGCTACGGTGCTGCCTTCGCAGACGCCGTGGGTGCTGATGAACTTCACGGGCAAGGTGCGCGATGTGGCGACGCTGGCGCACGAGTTGGGCCACGCCATCCACAGTATGATGGCGGAAGATCATTCGGTGCTGACGCAACACGCAGCGCTGCCCCTGGCTGAGACGGCTTCCGTCTTCGCCGAGATGCTGCTCACCGACCGGCTGCTGGAACAGGAAAAGGACCCGCTGGTGCGGCGTGAACTGCTGGCGACTGCGGTGGACGATATGTACGCCACGGTCATGCGCCAGGCCTTCTTCGTGCTCTTTGAGCGCGACGCGCACCAGGCGATCCTGGACAACAAGACGGCGGACGATCTGTATACGCTCTACATGGCGAACCTGGAAGAGCAGTTCGGCGACAGCGTGGCGCTTGCCGACGAGTTCCGCTACGAGTGGGTGAGCATCCCGCACATCTACCTTACGCCCTTCTACTGCTATGCCTATAGCTTCGGCCAACTGCTGGTGTTGGCGCTTTACCGGCGTTACCAGCAGGAGGGGGATGCGTTCAAGCCGGGCTATCTGCGCCTGTTGGCGCATGGCGGCTCGGCGCGGCCGGCCGATATCCTGCAAGAGGCGGGCATCGACATGTCGGACCCGGCATTCTGGCAGGGCGGTTTCGACGTGATCCGCGACATGATCGAGCAGTTGGAGGCGATCCGAGCGTAGGCCGCACGACAGAGAGCAATGCACTGAGGGCGCGGCGAGCGCGCCGGCGTCAACATTCACCGCAGGCTTGGCTGCTTGGAGTCATCTCTCCGCACAGGCCTGCGGTGCGTCTTTGCCTGCGTGCAGTCGCACTGGTATACTGAACTTACCGAAGGAGACAAATCACATCCGGATACCGGTCGCGTGGCGGGCGATGCCGGCTACAGCGGACATGCAGGGGACTATGTCGGAAATAAGTGGGCGTGTGCGGACCGCCGCTGGGCTGGAGGAGCAACCTGACCAGCCGCAGCGGGTGATCCGCGTGGCGTTCGTGGGCAGACGCTCTGTCGCCGCGCAGTTGGAAGCGCTATTAGCCGGCGAAACCGCAGACGCGCCCGCGCACCAAGCAGGCGCCGCCATTGCCGTGACCCCATTGACCAATCAGAAGGCCGCGCTGCGTCTATTGCGCACCGACCCGCCGCGTGCGCTGCTGGTGGAGATCGACGCAAGGCCGGATAGCCGCTTGCGTTTCTGCGCGACGGTGCGCAGCCGGCTGCCGACGCTGGCAATCCTGGCGGTGGGCACAGAGCCGCCGCAGCGTGCAGCGGTGTTCGACGGTTTCTTGGCCTTGCCGTTATCGAGTCAAGGCGTTGCCGCGCTGATTGAACGCATCCGCGACCGTTCTGCCGGCCATGTCCTGCAGCGCGGGCCGTTCTGCCTCAACCTAGCCACGCGTACGCTAGACACGCCGCGCGGCGCACGCCACATGACGCCTAAGCAGTGCGCCCTGCTCGAACTGCTCATGCGGCGGCACAACCAGGTGGTCCATCGGCGCGAGATCATGGCGGCTATCTGGGAAACGTCGTATTTGGACGATACGCGCACGCTGGATGTACATATCCGCTGGCTGCGCGAGTGTATCGAGCCGGATCCGTCCAGCCCGCACTATCTGTTGACGGTGCGCGGGCAGGGCTATACCTTTCAGGCGCCGGGGTATGCGTCGCCCTGAGCGGCGGGCGGCAAAGAGGGGCGAAGCGTTGTCAACCGACCCGGCGTCGCGCCTCCACCACGTTGGGCAGCCGGTCGATTTTGGTGAGGATGCGCGTTAACTGCGCCGCGTTCTGAATTTCGAGCGTGGCGTTGATCAGCGCCAAGTTGTCCTTTTGGCCGGTGAGCGCCTCGACGCTGATCATGTTGATGTGCTCGTCGGCGACCAACGACGCCACATCACGCATCAGCCCGGCCCGGTCATAGGCGCTGACCTGAATCTTCACGGGGTAGCTCGCCTCGGGGCGATCCGCCCATTTGACGTCGACCAGACGGTTTTCTTGGCCGTTGCGTACGATGTGGGTGATGTTGGGGCATTTGGTGCGGTGAATGGTGACCCCGCGTCCGCGGGTGACATAGCCGATGATCGAGTCGCCCGGCACCGGGTTGCAGCAGCGGCCCAGATGGGTGAGTAAGCCCTCCACGCCCTGGACGGTGAAGCCTTCTTCTCCGGCGCGACGGCGCGCCTCATCCGGTGTTCCGCCGGCAATGTCTTCCCAGGTCGCCTCTCGTTCCTGTTCCTTGCGCTCGCGCTCTAGGATGCGCTGGGCGATGTGCTGGGAGTTGATGTCGCCGTAGCCGATGGCGGCGAGAAAGTCGTCGACTTTTTCGATGCCGAACAGCTTGGAGAGGTTCTCGTAGCTGTCGGAGATGGCGAGCCGCTTCATCTCCTTTTCCAGCATTTGGCGGCCGCGCTGGATGTTTTCTTCCCGGCCTTGTTTACGCAGCCAACTGCGGATCTTGCTGCGAGCGCGCTGGGTGGCGATGTACTCCAGGTTCGGGTTGAGCCAGTCACGGCTGGGGCCGCCGCTCTGTTTGGCGGCGATGATCGTGATTTGGTCGCCGTTCTGGAGCTTGTAGTCGAGCGGGACGAGCCTGCCCTTGATGTTGGCCCCGCGACAGCGATGGCCCAGTTCGGTGTGGATGGCGTAGGCGAAGTCGATGGGCGTGGAGCCGGCGGGCAGGTCGATGACATCGCCCTGCGGCGTGAAGACGTAGACGCGGTCGTGGAACACGTCCGACTTCATGCCGTCGACGAATTCGTCGGCGTCGGCGACGTCTTGGCGCCACTCCATCAGTTGGCGCAGCCAGGCGATCTTGTCCTGGAAGCGCTTGTCGTGCAGCATGTCTTCCTTGTACTGCCAGTGGGCGGCGATGCCGCGCTCGGCTACTTCGTGCATTTCCCTGGTGCGGATCTGGATCTCCATAGGGCGCCCGCTGCGACGGCTCAACACCGCGGTGTGGAGGCTGCGGTACATGTTGTCCTTGGGGTTGGCGATGTAGTCGTCGAATTCGCCGGGGATGGGACGCCAGTTGTTGTGGACAACGCCCAGGGCGACGTAGCATTGCGCTTCGTCTTCTACGATGATGCGGAAGCCGTGTACGTCGTAGATCTGGTCGAAGTCGACGTCCTTGCGCTTCATCTTGCGGTAGATGCTGTAGATGTGCTTGGGACGCCCGCTCACCTCGGCCTTGATGCCCGCCGCCGCCAACTCCGTTTCCAGTTCATGCTTGATGCGGGTGACCCATTTCTCACGCTCATCGCGCTTTTGCTCGATGGCCCGCGACAGCTCGCGATAAGAATTGGGTTCCAGATAGCGGAAGCTGATGTCTTCCAGCTCCCATTTGATCTGCCAGATGCCCAAGCGATTGGCGAGCGGGGCGAAGATGTCCAGCGTTTCGCGGGCGATGCGCTTCTGCTTGTGCTTCTTCTGGCTGCCCAGCGTGCGCATATTGTGGAGGCGGTCGGCGAGTTTGATGATGACGACGCGGATGTCGTCGACCATCGCCAGGAACATCTTGCGCAATGACTCGGCTTTGGCGTCGGCGATGCCCTGCTGTGCGTTGCCCATTTCGTTGATTCGCTTCAATTTGGTGACGCCATCCACCAGGTTAGCGATAGAATCGCCGAAATGCGCACGCAGATAGTCGAGGTCAAGTTCGGTGTCTTCTACGACGTCGTGCAACAGGCCGGCGGCGAGCGTGTCGGGGTCCATGTGCAGTTCAGCCAGGATGGCGGCGACGGCGATGGGGTGGGTGACGTAGGGTTCGCCGCTTTGGCGGGACTGCTCGCGGTGGGCGTAGCTGGCGACGGTATAGGCGTCGAGCAACAATTCTCTGTCTGTTGCGATGTAGGCGCGCGTAAGGCGTTGCAGCAGCGCATCCAGCGCTTGCAGTTCGTCGGGGCCGGGTGCGATGCGGATGAAGTGGGATTTGTCGGACAGCAGGATGGGGGGGCGTAGGCGCAGGGATGTCAGGAGCGGGATAAACGACTCTTCTTGGGCTGGATCGCCGCCGAACGCAACGTGATCGCCCGCGTGTGCGGGCGCGTCGAGGGCGCTGCTGTGGGCGGGGGCGCCGGCGGCTGAGACGTTGCGTGCCGGGCGGCTGGTCATGGCGGCAAGTGTGCTGGCGTCTTGGCTTGTGGCGACCTCTTTGCCCGCTTCTCTCGTCCTATCATTAGCGGTTCGAGTCATTCTGTGTCACCCCCAAACTACGAAAATACTCGCCATGCGCCGCTGCGCCTTCCCTCTGTCGGAGAGGTTGCGGGTTTATCCAATCATTATAAACGTTCTCGATGCCGCCCGCAATGGCTTGGCGCAAGTCCTGGCGGGCAAGAATGTGATGATGCGCGGCTGAAGTGGGCCGAAGCGGGCTTTGCCGGAAGGTGCGTGCTATGGCATGCTGCGCCTAAGTGACGGGGCAACTGCGAAGCGGCCCGCGGGTGGAACCCGCGGGCAGATAGGCCAAAACGGCGCTTACGTGGAAGCTGTCATTCCGAGCGTAAGCGAGGAATCGCGGACGAAGCATCCCGAGCGCTGGTATGACGAGATTCTTCAGCTCGCTAACGCTCGCTTCAGAATGACAGACACTTGGCGAACGAACCGCTTCAGTACGGTGTCACGAATTCCTGTGGTCACTGTCACCCTGAACGAAGTGAAGGGTCTCGACGTCAATCCCTAAGGGCCAGTGTAATTGTACTTAGGAGCCTATTGGCGCACGCGGTTAACCGCGCCGGACCTGATCCAGGACGGCCAAGAGCGTATCGCCGGCCTCGTCCGCTGTGCGGCCAAAGGCGACGATGCCGTCTTCGTGACCGCCCATCGAGAAGATGCGCCGGGCGCGCACGTCCGTATCGGCGAAGAGACGTGCGACTTCGACCGCCATCTCAGGTGTGCCGCAGATGGCCGCGACGTCGGTGGTGGGCAGGCCAAGTTGCGCAGCGGCGTGCCAGATTTCCGGCGAATGGACGTGGATGACGCAGCGCACCTCGTCGTCCATGTCGTAGACGCCGCTGTGGGTGAGCGACTCGGAAGACGGCTTCGCCGGCCCCGTGGCGACGACGCGGTTGTGGTCCGGGTCGTATTCGGTGACAAGGGCATAGTGCTCCGGGCCGAGGACGGCGATGTGGCCGGTTTGGGTGCCGCTGATGACGAAGCGCCGATGCCCGGCTGGTGCGTCGTAGGGCGGGAGCCGGCGGCTGATGTTGCCGAAGCCGTAGCCGTCGTAGCGCTTGGGGTCTTGGCCGATGAGGCCGCGGGCAAGCATGATGCCCCGCCAGCGGTTGATGCCGGCGATTTCGCCGGCGCTGAGCGAGTCGCCGGGTGTGAATGCCAGGTAGAATTTGATGATGCCTTCCTGGGATGCCATATATGCCTCGTTTCGTGCGAATCGGCGGGATGTCCGGGGCTGAGAGCGTCTAGCATAGGGTTGCGCGTCTTGGCTTCCGCCTGCGCAAGCCCGATTGCCAATCTGCCTTACTATAGCCTAGAGGAAGCCTAGAGGAGAAGATTTCATGCACGCCTTTACGGAATTGAAGGTTCAGGAACACGCAGTGGGCATCCATTGGTTCGGGCAAAGCTCGTTCGCCCTGAAGGATGCGGCGGGAACGGTGGTGCAGGTCGACCCGTACTTCCCGACGGAGCGCCCAGCCGAGAAGTTCATCCACGACGCGCCGCCGCTGGACGAGACGACGTTGCCTACGGACTATGTGCTGCTGACCCACAATCACCGCGACCATACTTGGCCGGAGTCGCTGCTGCGCATCCACGCCACATTCCCGGCCTGTCGCTTTGTCGGCCCGGCGGAGAGCATCGACAACCTGCGCGAGCAAGGCGTTCGCGAATCTCAGTTGACGACGGTGGCGGCGGGCGAACGCGTGGCGCTGGGCACGGTGATCGCGCATGCCGTGTGGGCCAAGCCGCCCGGCGGCGCGCCGGAAGACGGCATCGAGCCGCCCGACGTGACGCATCTCGGCTATGTGGTGGAGATCGGCGGCGTGCGCGTCTACATCTCCGGCGACCCGATCAACACGTTCGCAGAGCATGACGAACTGTTGGAGCCGATTGCGGCGCTGCGGCCCGATATCGGCTTTCTGACCACGCACCCGAACGAAGGCGAGTTCCCCTATTTCGACGGTTCGGTCAAGACGGCGCTCAAGTTGGGGCTTAAGGCGGCTGTGCCCGCGCACTACGAGTGCTTCGTCAAGCGCACCTACGACCCGCAGGAGTGGGCGGCGCAGTTCCCGGCGGATGGGCCGCAGACGGTCATCATCCCGTACAACGGATCGACGGTGTACGCGCTGGCCTAACCGTGCGGCGGTAACGTCGGAGGTCACGGGTCAGGCGTCACGAGTCATCCGTCAATCCTAACTTGTGACTTCTGCCGCCTGACGCCTGCTTGGCGACGCTTCAGGCCGTGCAGTATGATACAGCTATGCCCTGTCCGGTCTGCGTGACAGGGCCATTTCTCCGGGACCGGCGACAAGGGAAGGCCGATGGCAGAGTACGAAGCGCCCGCGCTGAGCGCCGCACAAATGCGCGAAGTCGACCGGCTGATGGTCGAGGAGCTAGGCGTAGACCTGCTGCAGATGATGGAGAACGCGGGGCGCAGCCTGGCGCTGCTCGCCAAACACATGCTCGGCGGCGACGTGACCGACCGTTCGGTCGTGGTGTTGGCGGGGCGAGGCGGCAACGGCGGCGGCGGGCTGGCCGCGGCGCGCCATCTGCATAACTGGGGCGCGTGGGTGCAGGCGCTCTGCTCGCATCCGCCAGAGGAGTACACAGGCGCGGCGGCGAGCCAACTGGCGATCTTGCAGAAGATGGGCGCGGCCTTGTCTTGGGCCGAGGAAGGCTGGGAATTGCCGCCGTGCGACCTGGTGATCGACGCCATTATCGGCTACGGGCTGCGCCAGGAGCCGCAGGGCAAGGCGCGCGATCTGATAGCGTTGGCGAACAGCAGCTTGGCGCCGGTGCTCAGTTTGGATACGCCCAGCGGGCTAGATGTGACGAGCGGGCATCTCTATTGGCCGCACGTCGTGGCCGCGGCGACGTGCACGCTGGCGCTGCCCAAAACCGGGCTGCTGCTGGAACCGGGCCGGGCGGCATGCGGTGATCTGTATCTGGCCGATATCGGCGTGCCGTCTGAACTCTATGCGCAAGTGGGGCTGGAAGCGCCGCCGCTTTTCGGGCTGAGTCCCATCCTGCGCCTGCGCGTCGAGGATGGCCGCGCTGTGATTGCAGGCGCGATCTAACCGGCGCAACGGCTGGAAAACCGGGGCATACGCGACGATGGAAGACATTGCCAATACTTTGCTGGGCGGGACGGGTCTGTTGCTGTTGCTCGTGGGGTTGGCCGGTTCCGTGATCCCGGTGCTGCCTGGGCCGCTGTTCATCTGGCTGGGGGCGCTGCTTTGGGCCTGGGGCGACGGCTTCGAGCGCGTGGGCTGGCCCACGCTGGTCGTGCTGGGGTTGCTGGCCCTGCTCTCCTGGGCAGCTGACCTGTTCCTAAACTTGGTGATCGGGCGGCGCGCCGGCGCCAGTTGGAAGGCCATCTTGGGCTCAATCGTAGGCGGCATTCTGGGCAGCCTGCTCCTCAGCGGGCTGTTTCCGTTTCTCGGCACGATCTTGGGCGCGTTGACCGGCGCATTGGCGGGGGCGTTTCTCGTGGAGTTGCGGGAGAAGCGCGACCCGGCCGCGGCGAGAACAGCCGTGCGCGCCTATCTGACCAGCATGGCGCTTTCTGCGCTGGCGGGGATGACTATTGCCGCGATGATGGTCGCGATTTTCGTTTGGCAAGCATTCTTGTGAGGAGCGCGATGCGCGCAGTCATTTTTGTGAACGGGTTGGTCAACGATTACGGCGCGCTGGCTAGTTGGGTGCAGCCGGACGACTATCTGATCGCGGCGGACGGCGGCGCGGCGCACTGTCTGGCGCTGGGGCTGCAGCCGCATGTGGTGGTAGGCGACCTGGACAGCGTCGACGCCGAGGCGCTGGCAGAGATGCAGGCCGCCGGCGTAGCGGTGGAGCGGCACAAGCCCGGCAAGGACCAGACGGACTTGGAACTGGCGATGGAGCGGGCGTTGCGCGACGGCGCCGGCGAGCTGCTGCTCCTAGGTGCGCTGGGCGGCAGGCTGGATCAGACGCTGGCCAACCTGCTGATCCTGGCGCAACGAGAATGGCCCGTGCCGGTGCGCATCGCCGAAGGCGGCCAGTCGGCGCAGGTGCTGCACGGCGGGCAGACGTTGACCTTGACGGGCTCGACGGGCAGCACGGTCAGCCTACTCCCGCTCAGCCCGAAGGTGACGGGCATTACCTATACGGGGCTGGAGTATCCGCTCGTGGACGCGACGCTGTGCCTGGGCAGCACGCGCGGCATCAGCAATGTGCTGGCCGCGTCTCCGGCGACGATTCGCATCGCCGATGGCCTGGCGCTGGTTGTGCAGGGCTCGCCGTAGGCAGGAGAGAATGAGCCGCGCCGGCCCGTTATGACCGCTCGCCCGCGTCTTTGGGCCGGCGCGCCAGCAGTGCGGCGCAGGCCAGCGCCACGATCAGCGCGATGACTTGGGCGGCGCGCATGGAGCCGATGAGGTCCATGCCGTCACGAAAGCCGTCGACGAAAAGGCGCATGAGGCTGTAGCCGAGGACGGCCAGCAGGAAGACGCGGTCGGGATGTTGGCTCGGGCCGCGCAGCCAGATCGCCACGGCTAGGAGCGCCAATCCCAGCGCAAGATAGAGGCCGGCGGGGTGGCGGAATTCCCCGAAGTAGGGTTGTGCCCAAGGCGCGGTAGAGACGAGGCCGAGGATGCCGCCGGTGAGATGGCCGGAGACGGCTTGCACGGCGGCGCCGCCTAGCATCCCCACGGCGAGCGACGCGCCGATGCGCACAGGGTCCAGCGCACGGTACAGCAGATAGGCATAGCCGCCGATAAAGGCGGCGATGACGCCCGGCCAGAACTCGAATCCGCTGGGACGCAGGCTGAAGATCAGGCTGGGTTCTACGCGATAGATGTGCCAGAACTGGAAAACATTCCACACACGGGCTACAATCAATCCCGCGGCCAGCCCGATGAGCGCGGTGTTCCACACGTCGTCGGGGTGCAGCCCCAGCTTGCGCCCGTAGCGGCTGGCGATTTCGAGCGTGACGAGGACGGCTAGGATCGCCAGGATGGGCGCGGTGGGCAGGGAGGCGGGGCCAAAGGGCAGCGTCGGGTACATTGTGTTTTCAGCTTCCGTGCTTTGTCATGATGTTGGCGGGATTGACCGGCGCCATGTGGGCGTCGTCATTCTCTTAGTCTTCTAATTTTGCTTCGTAACTTCACGCGACCGGCGATCGCTGACGGAAAGGGACAGCCATGCGCGTACTCGTGACAGGCGGTGCAGGGTTCTTGGGCAGCCATTTGGTGGACCGGCTTCTAGCCGACGGCCACGAAGTGATTGCTATGGACAATCTGATTACCGGCAACGCCGACAATATGGCCCATCTGGCGGGCAATCGCCGCTTTTTGTTCATTCACCATGATGTCACCAACTATATATACATCAAAGGCGCGCTGGATGCCATTTTGCATTTCGCCAGCCCCGCCAGCCCGGTGGACTATCTGGAACTGCCGATCCAGACGCTGAAGGTCGGCAGCTTGGGCACGCACAACGCGTTGGGCCTGGCCTGGGCGAAGGGCGCGCGCTTCCTGCTGGCGAGTACGAGCGAGGTCTACGGCGATCCGCTGGTGCATCCGCAGCCGGAGACATATTGGGGGCACGTCAACCAGATCGGGCCGCGCGGGGTCTATGACGAGGCCAAGCGCTTTGCCGAGGCGATGACGATGGCCTATCACCGCACCCACGACGTGGACACGCGCATCGTGCGCATCTTCAACACCTATGGCCCGCGCATGCGCCTGCACGACGGGCGCGTCGTGCCCAACTTCGTCAAGCAGGCGCAGCAAGGCGAGCCGCTCACCGTGTATGGCGACGGCAGCCAGACGCGCAGCTTTTGCTACGTCAGCGACCTGATCGAAGGCATCTACCGCCTGTTATTGAGCGACGAGACGGAGCCGGTCAACATCGGCAACCCCACAGAGATTACGATCCGCGAGTTCGCCGAGCGTATCAACGCCATCACCGGCAACCGTGCGGGGATTCGCTACGAGCCGCTGCCCAAGGACGACCCCAAACAGCGCCAACCGGACATCAGCAAGGCGCGGCGCCTGTTGGAATGGGAGCCGAAGGTCGCGCTGCAAGACGGGCTGGAACGCACGATCACCTGGTTCCGCGAGCGCATGATCGGCGATTAGGGACGTTTCTCCGCCCAGCGATCTAGTTGCAACAGCCCTAGCCGCAGCATCCTTGCCGCCGGATTCGCCGCTTTGGAATGTATTTGTTCCTGGGTGATGCCTTCGGCTGGGCGGCCAATCTGGTATACTTAGGCGCGGACGGCTGAACGCAGCCGTTCGCGGGGCAAGGCTTTCGGCGCGCGGACGACCTGCGCGCCCCATTAGGCAGAAGAATGAACCTGGATCACATACGCAATATCTCGATCATCGCCCACATCGACCACGGCAAAAGCACGCTAGCCGACCGCCTGATGCAGATGACCGGCACGGTCACCGCGCGCGAGATGAAGGAGCAACTCCTCGACTCGATGGACCTGGAGCGCGAAAAAGGCGTCACCATCAAGGCCAGCGCGGTGCGCATGATCTACCGCTACGAGGGCAAGGAATACGAGATCAACCTGATCGACACGCCGGGGCATGTGGACTTCAGCTACGAAGTCAACCGGGCGTTGCAGGCGTGCGAAGGCGCGGTGCTGGTGGTGGACGCGTCGCAGGGCATCCAGGCGCAGACGATGGCCCACCTGTTCGCCGCGCTGGAGCAGGACCTGACGATTGTGCCGGTGATCAACAAGATCGACCTGCCCGCGGCCATGCCGGACGATGTGGCTGAGGAGGTGGAGGAACTGCTGGGCGTGCCCGCCGAGGACATCCCGCGCATTAGCGCCAAGACCGACGTGAACGTGGAAGCGGTGCTGCACCAGATCATCGAACAGGTGCCGCCGCCTACGGGTGACGTCAACGCGCCGCTGCGTGCGCTGGTCTTCGACTGCCTGTACGACCCGTACAAGGGCGTGATCGCCTATGTGCGCGTCTTCGAGGGCAAGATCGAGGGGACGCCGCGGCTGACGGCGATGACGACGGGCAAGGTGCTGGAGCCGCTGGAAGTCGGCGTGCTGACGCCGGCTATGCTGGTGACTAACAGCTTGGCTGCCGGCGAGGTGGGCTATATCGCCACCGGCCTGAAGACGCTCCAAGACCTGGACGTGGGCGACACGATCACGCTAGCCGAAGGCGGCGCTACGGAGCGCTTGCCCGGCTACCAGCCGCTCAAGCCGATGGTCTTTGCCGGGCTGTACCCGTCCGATGCCGACGACTACGGCGAACTGCGCGACGCGTTAGAGAAGCTGCAACTGAATGACGCCGCGCTGGTCTACGAGCCGGAGACGAGCCAGGCGTTGGGTTTCGGCTTCCGCCTGGGCTTTCTCGGCCTGTTTCATATGGAGATCGTGCAGGAGCGGTTGGAGCGGGAGTATGACCTGGACATCATCTTTACCGCACCGTCGGTCGAGTATCGCGTCAACATGACCGACGGCTCTGTGATGACGATCGACAGCCCGGCCGCGCTGCCCGAGCCGACCAAGATCACGAGCGTCGAAGAGCCGTGGTGCGAGCTGCGCATCTTTTCGCCCTCCGAGCATATCGGCACGATCATGGACCTGGTGACCAAGCGCCGCGGCGAGTTGAAGAACCAGACCTGGCTGGACACGAAGCGCGTCGAGATCGCGTGCATGATCCCGCTTTCCGAGATCATCGTGGATTTTTACAACGAACTCAAAGCGCGCACGCGCGGCTATGCCAGCATGGACTACACGCTGGACGAGTACCGCGCCGCGGACATGGTGAAGCTGGACATCCTCGTCAACCAGCAGCCGGTCGATGCGCTGAGCATCATCGTGCACCGCGACGACGCCTATCACAAGGGGCAGCGGCTGGTGAGCAAGATGAAGGAGATCATCCCGCGCCAGATGTTCACGGTGCCCATCCAGGCCGCCATCGGCAACAAGATCATCAGCCGGGCCAACGTGCAGGCGATGCGTAAGGACGTGTTGGCGAAGTGTTATGGCGGCGACATCACGCGCAAGCGCAAGCTGCTGGAAAAGCAGACGGCCGGCAAGAAGCGCATGAAGATGGTCGGCCAAGTGGAGATTCCCCAGGAAGCCTTCATGTCGGTTCTGCGCCTGGAGGAGGAGTAGCCGCTTCCGGCGGTCTCTCGCATGAGCCGAGTAAGTGAACGACTCCGACGATACGGTCTGCGGCCCAAGCAGTCGTTGGCGCAGAACTTTCTGACCGACGAGCGCTATTTGGCCGACATCGTGGGCGCGGCCGAACTGACGCCGGACGACACGGTGCTGGAAATCGGCCCCGGCGTGGGCGTGCTGACCGATGAGTTGGCGGCGCGCGCGGGGCGCGTCGTCGCCGTCGAACTGGACGACCGGCTGGTCGTCCAGTTGCGCGCCGACTTCGTCGACCGGCCCCATGTGAGCGTGCTGCACGGGGATATTCTGGAACTCGACCCTGCCGCCGCGGCGGGCGCACCGACGTACAAGGTGGCGGCGAACCTGCCCTACTACATCACCAGCGCGGCGCTGCGCCACATCCTCGAAGCAAGCCCTCCGCCAAGCCTGGCTGTGCTCATGGTGCAAAAGGAAGTCGCCGAGCGCATCTGCGCCGGGCCGGGGGATATGTCGCTGTTGGCGCTCAGCGTGCAGTTCTATGCCCGCCCGCAGATCGTGCGCGTCGTGCCCGCAGCCGCCTTCTACCCGCAGCCCAAGGTGGACAGCGCTGTGCTGCGCCTGGATGTGTACGCCGAGCCCGTGGTGCGCGATGTGCGGCCCGATCAGTATTTTAAGGTGGCGCGCGCCGGTTTCGGGCAGCGACGCAAGCAGTTGGGCAACAGCCTGAGCGCGAACCTGGGGCTGACCAAGGAGTTCGTGCGCGCAGCCCTAGCCGAGAGCGACATCGACGCGCGCCGCCGCCCGGAAACGTTGACGCTTCAGGAGTGGCGCACCATCTGCCTTGCCCTGGGGCGCGCCTGAATTCCGGTTGTATTGAATCCTCGTTGGAATCGATGATGGCGTCGCAAGATGAGTTGCACAAGGGGCGCAAGGGCCAATCCGCTCGCCCCGCTGCAAATTCCATAGAGAGCGCGTCTACGACAGCCGCGGAGGATGAGAACCCGTTGAGCGAGCGCGAGATGGAAGTCTCGCGCCTCTTGGCGACCGGCGCCAGCAATGCCGAGATCGCGCGCGAACTGGTCATCAGCCCGCATACGGTCAAAGTCCACGTGCGCAATGTCTTCGAGAAGCTCCAGGTGAGCAGCCGCACCGAGGCGACGCTGGTGTTGTTGCAACGCGGCTGGGTGGCAGTGCCCGGCGTCGAAGCGGCTGAGCCGGAACCAGTGCAAGTGGCTATCCCCGAGCCGGAGCCGCTGGATGATCTGCGGCTTGTCCCGGCGCCCTGGCAGCGCTGGGCGCTCTTTGTCGCGCTGGCGCTGGCTGTGTTCTTGTTGGCTGCGCCCGCTGTGTTGACCCGGCCTAAGACTTCCTTCACGCTGCTGAGTGATGCCGGCTTGTCGACCGGGGGCCGGCTGGCGCCTGAGGCGCTGGCCCGCTGGGAGGCGCGCATGCCCTTGGCGCAGGCGCGCAGCCGGCACGGCGCAGCGCTGCTCAACGGCGAGGTTTTCGTCGTAGGCGGCGAGAACGCTCAGGGGCAGACCATCGCCGCGACGGACGCCTACGATCTGCTCTTCAACTCGTGGCGCAGCCTGGCGCCGCTGCCGGAGCCGCTGGCGAACCTGGCCGTCGCCGCGCTGAATGGGCGCATTTATGCTGCGGGAGGGAGTGCTAACCGCGCCGGCGTGGAGGGCGAGATCGCCGTCAGCGACCGCGTTTATGCGCTAGATCCCGCCGAAGGCCCGTGGGTGCAGGCGGGGACGCTGCCTAATCCCCTCGCCGGCGCGGCGATGGTGGCGGCCGGCGACGCGCTGTATGTGTTGGGCGGCTGGGACGGCGAACGTATGCGCGACGAGGTGTGGCGCACAGAGCCCCAGAGCGGCGACAGCGGCGTGCTGCGCTGGGAGTTGGCGACGCGCCTCAACACGCCGATTGCGTTCTTCGGCGCCACGGTTGCCGGCAACCGCCTCTACGTCATCGGCGGGTATGACGGGCAGCGCGCCTTAGCCGAGGCCGCAGCCTTCGACCTGGAGACGGGGCAATGGCAGCGACTGCCGCCCATGTCGGTCCCACGCAGCGGCTTGACTGCGGTCTACGACGGCATGGCCGTGTTTGCACTGGGCGGCGGCTGGACGAGGGCCATCGACACGCATGAGCGCTATGACGCCTACGCCAACCAGTGGAGCAACTTCCCTTCGCCCCTCAGCGGAGAGTGGCGCCATCTGGCCGCGGCGACCCAGGATGGCCGCGTCTGGCTGATCGGCGGGTGGAGCGGAGGCTATCTGGACGTACATCAAGAGTACCAGAGCGCTTTCCGCGCCCTGCTGCCGATGATCCGCGGGGATTAGGAATGCCGCCGCAGGGCGCGCTCGGCGCCCTGGGCCCTTACCGCCCGGTGAGGGCGAAGATCTTCTCGCGCGTCTCTCGCCAGGAGATCTTGCTCAAGCCCATCTTCTGGCGCAACTGCTCTTCCGGCATGCCGTGACGAAAATCGTTGACCGCCGACGTCCAGCGCAGAGTCTCGAAGCCCACCTGGACGGAATGTATGCCGGCGCGCTCACCGGATTCCTCCAGCACATATTCCAAGTTACGAGGCGTACACTCGAAGAGATACGTGTCCGGCTTGTACTGCTCCTGGTATTGGTTGAAGGCGGGCACGATGCTGGGATGCAGGCTCAGCCGGCGATTCTTGTGGGCGTGGCGCTCCTCGCGGTAGCGGATCATCGCCTGCGGGTTCTGCGGGTCGGAGACGTCCAGGTCGGAGAGCAGTAAGTTGGCGCACTCGGCCTTCTTCATGCCGGTCTGAAGCAGCAGACTGACGAGCAGGTAGGGGCGTGCATCAGGGCGGCGCCGGTCCCAGAGATAGTCCTGTGCAGCGCGCACCAGCCGGTTCACCTCGGCGTCGCGCAGGATGGTGGGCAGCGGGGTGCGGGCGGACTGCTGGATGACGGGTTCCGCCGGGTCTGTGCCGAGGATGCCGATGCCGTGCAGCCAGCCGAAGAAGACCTTGAGCGTGGTGATGCGGCGGGTGAGGGTCTTGGCGCTGCACGGTTTGCCGCGGCCGAATTGCATCCACTCCAGGAATTCCTCCAAGCGGCGCGTCGAAACCTGGTGCAGCGGCGTTTCTGGACCGAGGTAGCCGAGCAAGATTTTGAGGTCGTTGCGAAAGGCTTTGATGGTGTTGTCGCTGAAGCCTTTGCGCACCATGTATTCGCCGAAAGCTGCGTTGGCTGCAGTCAGCGAACTGTCGGCGCGCAGCGGCGGCGGCAGGTCCATTTCGTTAGCGTCCTGAGAGGGCGTATCGGTGTTTGACTGGATCGGTTCTTGGGCTGACATGGGCGAAGTCCTTTGCCAGGGGGAATTGGTGATAGATGGATCAACCGGAGTCGAGGCGACCGCAGGCGTTTCGTGTAGTTAGTAAGGAGTATACGAAATACACCGGGTGTTGTCAAGGCGTTCGGGATCGATGGAGCAACTTTACTCTCGTGACAAGTTGTCATGTTGAGCGGAGCGAAACATCTCTGCCTCTGACAACGAGATTCTTCAGCTCGCTAACGCTCGCTTCAGGATGACAGCATGCCGTTTAGGGTGGAAATTTGCCGCTTTTGAGCGCCCCGAGGACCGTTCCAGGATCGGCGCCGGGCGCGCAAAGCGGGGGACATCATGTCCCCCGCTCTGGATAAAGCTAGGTTGTGGTGCGGCCTAGAATATGCCGGTGCCGAAGAGGCCGGCAAAGACTAGGCTGACGATGCTCATGAGCTTGATGAGGATATTGAGCGACGGGCCGCTGGTGTCCTTGAAGGGGTCGCCGACGGTGTCGCCGATGACGGCGGCCTTATGCGCGGGCGAACCCTTACCGCCCATCTCGCCGGTCTCGATCCACTTCTTGGCGTTGTCCCAGGCGCCGCCGGAGTTCGCCATCATGACGGCGAGCATGAAGCCGGAGGCGATGGCGCCGATGAGAAGGCCGGCCAGGGCTTCAGCGCCCAGGATGAAGCCGACTGCAACGGGGACGACGATAGCCAGCGCGCCGGGGATGACCATCTCACGCAGCGCGCTCTGCGTGCTGATGGCGACGCAGGTGCGGTAGTCAGGCGTGCCCGTACCTTCCATCAGGCCGGGGATCTCACGGAACTGGCGGCGCACCTCCAGCACGATCTGGAAAGCGGCCTTGCCTACAGCCGTCATCGTCAAGGCGGAGAAGAGGAAGGGCAGCACAGCGCCGATGATGAGGCCGGGCAGCATCTTGGGGTCGAGCATGTTGAGATTGATGGTCGTTCCCGCTGCGCTGACGGCGGCTACGTAAGCGGCCATCAGTGCCAGAGCGGTGAGGACCGCAGAGCCGATAGCAAAGCCCTTGCCCGTGGCTGCCGTGGTGTTGCCCAGGCTGTCCAGAGCGTCGGTGCGGTCGCGCACCTCGTCCGGCAGGTCGGACATTTCGGCGATGCCGCCGGCGTTGTCGGCTACCGGGCCGTAGGCGTCGCTCGCCAGGGTTACGCCCAACGTACTGAGCATGCCGACGCCGGCGAGGGCGACAGCGTAGAGGCCGCCATTGGCGAAGAAGGTGGCGCTGGCGGCGTCAAAGACCTGTCCGACTGCACGCAGGCCCAAGAGATAGCTGAGCAGGATGGCGACGGCTACGATGACGGCCGGGCCGACGGTGCTCATCATGCCGACCGATAGACCCTGGATGATGAGGGTGGCAGGGCCGGTTTCGGAAGCCGCTGCAATGCCTTGCGTGGGCTTGGACGAGTACGACGTGTAGTATTCGGTGAAGAAGGAGATGCCGTTGCCCGCCAGCAGGCCGATCAGGATGACGACCCAGAAGAGGAAGCTAAGGCCGGAGAGCGGAACGACGATTGCTGCCAAGACGAGCACGAGGCCCGACGCGCCGTAGACCGCGGTGCGCAGGGTCTTGAGTAGATCGTGCTGCGTGGCCCCGTCTTGGGTCTTGACCAGGAAGGTGCCGATCAGAGAAGCGATGATGCCTACGGCTGCCACCAGGAAGGGCAGCGTCGCCAGGCCGATCAGGTTTTGATCCGGTAGCGTCGCGGCGACGGCCAAACCGAGGGTGGCGCAGGCGATGATGGAGCCGCTGTAGCTCTCGAAGAGGTCGGCGCCCATGCCCGCCACGTCGCCTACATTGTCACCCACGTTGTCGGCGATGACGGCAGGGTTGCGCGGGTCGTCTTCGGGGATGCCCTGCTCCACTTTGCCGACCAGGTCTGCGCCGACGTCCGCGGCTTTGGTGTAGATGCCGCCGCCCACGCGGGCGAAGAGGGCGATGCTGCTGGCGCCGAAACTGAAGCCGGCGATGTAGGTGATGACCTCCAGCATGCTGTGACCGAGACCGCTAAAGACGATGTAGAGCACGGTGATGCCGATGAGGCTGAAGCTCACCACGGCCATGCCCATGATCGAACCGCTGCCGAAGGCGACGCGCAGACCGTCGTTCAGGCTGCGAGAGGCCGCGGCTGCGGTGCGCACGTTCGAACGCACGGCCGTCCACAT
>JASGTU010000094.1 GCA_030058085.1 Chloroflexota bacterium | reverse complement strand
ACCCGGCGATTCCAATTGCCGCCAGTCGGTCCACAGCGGTACAGGGGCCGTCTCTACAGGCGCAATCCGGATATTACGGACCTGGAAGTTCTCATACCGCTGCCCGCCGTTTTGCCTCACCGGGTTGCGCGGCCCGCTACGAACTTCCAACACGTTCGGTCCGGGGCGTAGCATCCTAGCCGGAAGCTGGAAACGTTGCGTCACCCATGTGCTTGTGGAGTCAAGTCGTTGCCGGCGCTGCAGCCTGGCAAGGAAAACCCCGTTCACATGCAGATCATTGCTCGGGTCGTCCACCTGCATGATCTCCATCAGCAACTCGCTGGCCGCAGCTTTTCCTGGCGGCAGGAAGAACTCCCCGCGCCAGGTCAGGCTCGACTGACCGTCGCTGCGATGCAGATGCACCCAGTGCGGGTGCAGCGTGCCAACGCCGCCCAGCCGCACTATCGTGTCCGCCGCGAGGATTTCGGTTACCTGCGCATCATTTCGACCCGGCGCGCCGTCAGCCGCCCTCGCTGTCAGCGACCGTAACTGGCTTGCCGCCCATCCGGCAATCGCTCGATAGGCGGGAGTCGGCTTGTCCGGCCCTTGCCAAAGCGAGTAACCATACTCGTCCGCCCCGACGTTGATCTCCCAGAACGCCAGCCGCTCCAGCCATGTATACTCACGCGCCGCCAATTCCATAGCCCGAACCGAATAATCGGCTTGAAGCGCCGCCGTGACGACCTGCCACTCGTCTTCTGGCTCCGGCGCGGACGTTCGCCACCCCATCTCGGTAATCCAAACGGGCTTGGTTGCGTCGCCATTCTCTTCCATGATGCCGCGGTGGAGTTCCAGCCGCCGGAAGTTCATTACAGCCGCCGACGGGTAGGCTTCGGGGGGCTGTCCAAAGCCGTAGGGATGCAGCGCAAGGGCGTCAAAGTACTCGCCGCCGCCGTTGGCATAGACGGATCGCAGGTAATCGAGATCATTGAGAGCGTTCGTCCCGTCGCCGTGCGTAAATGCTAGCCCGGCGATAGCGACAGGCAGGTCCGGGGCAGCGCCGTTCACGGCTTGGTAAGCGGTCCGAAGCATCGCCGCGTATCCGGCGGGGTCAGGCGCATGCCCGTTCCACTCCAATGCTAGATTAGGCTCGTTCCAGATAATCACACCGGCGAGGCGGTCGCCATAGCGCATCGCCGTCTGGGCGGCAAAGCGTGCGTAGGCATCCGTTCGCCAGGGCACACTGGCGGAGCCGGACAACGCCCAGTCGGGCGGTCGGTCCAGGCGAGCGATCACGCGCAGCCCGTAGTACTCCGCGCCGCGCAGCATGGCCTCAGGCTGATCCCAATACCAATAACCTTCCACCGGTTCAATATCTCGCCAACTGAAAACCGCCACGACAAAACCGGCGCCTGCCTCTGCAGCCGCCTCCAGGTGTACAGAATCGCCCTGAGGAATGTGGAAACCTAGCTCGAATGTGGGCGCGCCGGCGTTTGCCTGCGTCAGCGCAAGCAGGGCGGCAATCAGCCCGGTGAGGGCTGATATGCCTAACGTCCGCCCAGTGCGCATCATGGCTCGTCTATACGTCGCGCCGATTACGCTACGCCTGGCGCGCGCCCATTTCCGGAGCTGCCCGCGCCATCCTGCGCCGCCCACTGCATGGTGTACAGGTTGTAATACTGGCCCCTCTTCGCCAGCAGTTCCTCGTGTTTGCCCATCTCCACGATTCGGCCCTGGTCCATTACCACGATCTTGTCCGACTGGACGATCGTGCTGAGGCGATGGGCGATGACGAATGCCGTCCGGCCGCTCATCAACCGCTCAAGGCCGTACTCGATCTGTTTCTCCGTCGCCGTATCGACGCTGCTAGTCGCCTCGTCCAAAATCAAGATGGCGGGCTTGGCAAGGAGAGCCCGAGCAAAAGAAACCAGTTGGCGCTGCCCGCCGCTCAAATTCACGCCGTTTTCTCCCACCTCCGTAGCATACCCATCAGGCAACTGGCTGATGAACTCATGCGCGCCGACCGCTTCGGCGGCTTCACGCACCTCCTCGTCGGCGGCGTCGAGCCGTGGATAGCGAATGTTGTCCGCAATCGTACCGCTGAACAGAAACGGGTCCTGCAGCACGATCCCCAGTTGGGAACGCAGGCTGGCTTGTGTCACATCGCGCACGTCCACGCCATCGATCAGCACTGCGCCGCCGGTCACATCGTAGAAGCGCGAGATCAGGCGGATGACCGTGCTCTTGCCCGCGCCGGTCTCGCCGACTAGAGCCACGCGCTCGCCCGGTTCAGCGCGCAGGTTAAGGCCGCGCAGCACCGGCTCGTCGGTGTGATAGTGGAACTCGACATCCTTGAATTCGACTGCACCGGCGATTGGCGGCAACTCGATAGCCTCGTCGCGGTCGCGGATCTCAGGTTTGGTGTCGAGCAGATAAAAGATACGCTCGCAGCCGGCCATGGTGGCCTGGAACGTGTTGTAGCGTTGCGCCAACTCGCGAATCGGGTCAAAGAAGCGGTCGACATAGAGCACAAACGCAATCAGTACGCCCGCGGTAAGGCTTTCGCCTAATACGAGCCAGCCGCCCACCGCCACCACTAGCGCCGTCGTCAGCGAACCGATGAAGTCCACGCCGGGGAAGAACAGCGCCGTAAGCGTCGTCGCCTGGATATTGGCGTCGAAGTAGGAAAGGTTCAACTCATCGAAATGCCGGAAGTTGGCTGCTTCGCGCGTGTAACTCTGCGTCACGCGGATACCGGAGATCGACTCGTTTAGGTAGCCGTTGATCAGCGATAGCCGGGCGCGCGTCGCTCGGTAGGCCGAGCGCACCCGCTTGCGCCAGTAATTGGTCAAAAGGATCATCAGCGGCATGGCGGCGAAGGTCACCAACGCCAACTGCCAGTTCATGAGCAACATGGCGATGGTAATGCCCGCCAGCATGAAGGCCGAACGCGCCAGCCCCGTAATCGACCATGTGACGAAGTCCTGGAGAACGCCGACGTCGCTGATCAACCGGCTCATGAGCCTGCCCACGCTGTAGTTGTTGTGAAAATTAAGCGAGAGCGTGTGCAGATGGCGGAACAATTCGCTGCGCAGGTCCGCCACGATCTTGGTGCCCACGAACGCCATGAGCACCACGCGACCGCGATTCGTGATCCACTCAAGCGTCATCGCCATAATGAACACGATCACCCACAGACGCAGTTGCGAAAGGGAGCCGGCGCGTATCCCATCGTCCACAGCCTTGCCGATGATCCACGGCCCAGATACGCTCAAGATCGACGAGACCGTCATCAAAACGATAGCCGTAATCGTCTGTCTGCCGTACGGGCTGAGATAGGCGGCAAGACGACGCAACAGGCCAGAGTCATACGCCTTCCCCAACACATTATCTTCGTCCTCGTCCGGCAGCAGGTCGCGAATCTTTGTCTCGCGAGCCAACCGCTCCTCTTCCTCGGCGCTTGCACGCCTACCAAAAAGAGAGGGTAAAAGCGATGGGGAGTCAACGCCGGATCGGTATTCGTCTACGGGGTGCTTCGTCTGAGTCGTCATGATGGCCTCGCGCCGGCAACTGGCGCCGTTTGTTTCTGTGCGGCGGAGAATTCCTCTTGATCGCGCAGTTGCAGGTCGTAAATGCGACGATAAAGGCCGTCTGCCGCTACCAGTTCGTCGTGCACGCCGCGCTCGACGATTCGCCCCTCGTCCAGCACCAAAATCTGGTCTGCGCTCTTCAAGGTGAGCAAACGCTGTGCAATGATAAAGGTCGTTCGGCCCACCATCAGGTTGGCGAGCGCCTGCTGGATTTCGTGCTCGGTCTCCGTGTCGACGCTGCTGGTCGAGTCGTCCAGAATTAGGATGCGGGGATCGCAGATCACGGCGCGTGCAATGGCAATGCGCTGCTTCTGCCCGCCGCTAAGCGTGACGCCGCGCTCGCCTACCATCGTCTCATAGCCCTTAGGAAATGACTCGATGAACTCGTGCGCTGCCGCCGTCTTGGCCGCGGCTTTGATCTCGTCCATCGAGGCGTCGGGCCTGCCGTAAGCGATGTTATCGGCGATCGTGTCGTTGAAAAGGAAAGGCGTTTGCAGCACGGTGGCGATGTGGCTGCGCAGGCTTTTCAATGTCACGTCGCGCACGTCGATGCCGTCGATCAACACACGGCCCGCAGTCGGATCGTAGAAGCGCGGGATCAGATTCGTAATCGTCGACTTGCCCGAACCGGTCGGCCCGATCAGCGCAATCACCTGCCCAGGGGCAGCTTCAAAGTCTATATCGATCAACGCGCTGCGCCCCGATTGGTAAGCGAAGCTCACGTGCTCAAAGCGTACGCCGCCCATCACATGGTCCAGTGTCTTGGCGTCAGGCGCCTCGACGACCTCGCTAGGCGTGTCGATGATCTCGAAGACACGCGTCGCGCTGGCGCTGGCTGTCGCCGCCATGTTAACCAGGAAGCCAAGCCGCGATACCGGCGCATTCAACATGAGAACATACGAGATCATGGCGAAGATTGAGCCGACAGTCATCTCGCCGGCAATCGCCTGCGGCCCGCCGACCCATAACAGCATCACAACCGCCGAGGAAAGGATCAGCGTGAAGAGCGGCCAGTAGTTGCCCCAGAGCCGGATAGACTTGTAGCGACGTGCGAACCACTCATTGTTCTCCACATCGAACTTCTCTAGTTCGTGGGCTTCTTTGGCAAAGGCCTTCACCACGCCGATGCCTGTCATGCTCTCCTGCATCACCGACGACAAAACGCCCATCTGCTCTTGGATGCTCTTGAATAAAGGGCGGATCGTATTGCCGAAATGGATAGCCGTGGCGACTAGGGCAGCGAGCGGGATCATTACCAGCCCGGCCAAGAGCGCATTTTCCAACAACATCGCGACGCAGACCCCGACAAGCAGAATGATTGTTGCGACCAGATCGAGCAACCCGATGCCCGCGAAGCGCTCAGTCTCGGTTACGTCGCTAGTGGCGCGACTCATCAGGTCGCCCGTCTGCGCCCGGTCATGAAAAGCAAAGGGCAGGTGCTGCAGGCTCAAATAGAAATGGTTGCGCAGGTCATAGGCCACGCGATGCGTCAGCCACTCACCGTAATAGCGCTGACTAAAGGAAACAACACCGCGCAGCACGGCGATAACGAGAATCAGCGCGCCTGCGACGTAGAGCGCCCCTGCCTGGCCCTGCTCAAGGCCCCGGTCAATTGCGGTCTTGATGATCTGAGGGATGAAGAGATTGATCAACGTCGCCGCGGCCATGGCGAAATAGGCCATTACCACAAAAGGCCAGTAAGGCCGCAGATAGCCCAACAGTCGTCTATACACCGCAAACCGTGAACTCATCCCGTCTCACCCTTCCAAGTACCGCTATTGGCGCTGCATCCACACGTCGTCTTGTCGTTCATTAGCGGACCGAACAACAACGCAACCGGCCCGCTCAGTCTCCGCCAACGTCGACAGAGTGCCCGATGGAGTCCGGCTGCTCCGCTCCCATGAACTCATCTTTACACAACCAGTCTATGCAAGCCGCGCGCATCTGTCAAAACAAGCCAGGTAAGCTAGTTCGCACATATCCGGATATGTGTCGGGCAGTGGGTATTCGCCTGGTCAGGCGCCTTATGGTATGATCCATACAATCTGTTTCCCGAAAGTGATTATTCGTCTTCGCCCGCGTTGCCTGTCGCAAACGTTACTGGACATGCATCCCCCGGCATGTGAGCGAATGTTTATTTAGCGGCCTCGTTTCCTCCAATGGCAGCCGCCATATCGAGTTAGCGGCTGGATTTGACCAGCGCAGGGAGAACGGCTTAGGCCGTCTCTTGAGTTGCGCATGCCAGCCCATCACGCTCTTGTCGTCAATGCGGCAGTCTCTAGCTCTCCGCCGCATATCAATATTAGCATCCACGGATTTGGGAAAAGGAGAAGGGTAATGAGAAACGCCACAGGGAAGTCCCTATTCTTGCTGGTCATCCTGTCCCTCGTATTAGCCGCGTGCGCCCCTGCAGCAGCGCCCGCATTAGCCGGCGAAGCAGGCGCAGCCGAGCCCATCAAGCTAACGCACTGGATCGGCGTCGGCACCGGCGGCTCCGAACAAGCCGAATGCACCATCGCCAACGTCGTCGAACCCTATAACGAGATGACCGAAGGCGTCACCGTCGAAACGGTGTTGCAGCCCAATGTTTGGGAAGCCATGCGCACCGCGGTTGCAGGCGGCGGCGGCCCCGACATTGTCACGACGCCTGGCCCATCATTCGTCTTCGAAATGGCGAAGTCCGGGCAGCTCCTCCCGCTGAGCGACTATGCCGAACAACTAGGCTGGGCGGACACCTTCGCCCCGTGGGCATTGAGCCTCGGCCTGGTAGAGGGCGAGCTGTACAGCGTACCGCACGAGCTGGAAACACTGATCCTCTATTACAACAAGACCGTGTTCGAGGAAAACGGCTGGACCCCGCCCGCCACCTTTGACGAGATGGTCGCTCTCTCGCAACAAATCGCAGACGCGGGCATCATCCCCTTCGCCCACACCAATGGCGAATGGCGCGCCGCCAACGAATGGTTCATCGGCGAATTCCTCAACCATGTGTCGGGGCCGGATAACGTCTACCTCGCCCTCACCGGTCAGAAGCCGTGGACCGATCCCGAGTTTGTCGAAGCCATCGATCTTCTCACCGACATGCAGTTGAACGGATGGTTTATGGGCGGGCTGGACCGCTACTACACCGGCACTGACGACGAGCGCCGTGTTATGCTCGGCGACGGCGTCGCCGCCATGACTATCGAAGGCACCTGGGCGCTGGACAACATGTCCAACTACTTCGGCGAGGCCGCCGGCAACAACAACGAGTGGGACGTCATAGCCGTGCCTTCGGTCACCGGCGAAGACATCTACGATCTGGGCATTGGCTCCACCTATTCCATCAACGCTGCCAGCCCCAACCCGGACGCAGCCGCCGAATTCTTGACGTACTACTTCTCGCCTGAGTCACAGGCGACCCTGCTGGTCGAATGCGGCGTCGCCCCGGCGCCCGTCACGCTCACCGAAGAACAGCTGACCGGTCTAGACCCGCGCTTTGCCAAGGCGTTTGCCGGTCTGACCCAGGCGTCGGATGAGGGCAACTACGGCTACACGACGTGGACTTTCTGGCCGCCCAAGAGTGACGTCTACATCTACGAAGAAATCGAGAAGGTTTGGGCCGGACAGATCACCTCGGAGCAGTACCTGCAGGGTCTGCAGGATCTGTTCCAGGAGGAACTGGAAGCTGGCGATATCCCGCCCATCCCCGAACGCGAAGTGTCCTCTTAGTTCTAACCAGCGGCCTGGGGGCGCATTTTGTAGAGCGCTTCCAGGCCGCTTTTCTGTCCCGCCGCACTTGAATGCATTATCCAACATGAAAGGAGATGGCGTGGCTAATTCCGATCAAGCTGCAATGCCCACCCCTTCCGCGCCGCTCTCTCGTCAGGACGGGCGGTCTCCTTGGAAGCGACGTTACCGCAAATACGTCGTGCCCTGGATGTTTGCTCTGCCGATCCTGCTTATCAACATTATCGTCGTCATCGGCCCTTCGCTCAGCGCAGTCTACTACTCGCTCACCGATTGGTCCGGGATTGGGGCGGGAGAGTTCATCGGCCTTGAGAATTACCGGAAGATACTGTTTAGTGACATGGACTACCGCCGGGCCTTTCTGAACAACCTAGCCTGGCTCGCCTTCTTTCTCACCGTTCCGTTTGCCGTTTCGCTCTTTGCAGCCTCCATGCTGGCCAGAATCCGCCGCGGCAGCATGTTTTTCCGCACCGCGCTGTTCATCCCCTATGTGCTTCCGGCCGTCATCACTGCCAGCATCTGGCGCAACCTGCTGAGCCCTACGCTGGGCATCGGCGCGCTACTGGCTGATTGGGGCATCTCCGGACTGGACGTCGCCTGGCTGGGCAGGCCGCAAACCGCGCTGATCTCAATCGCCTTCGTCGACAACTGGCACTTCTGGGGCTTCCTCATGGTGCTGTTCCTCTCCGCCATGCAGGGCATCCCGCCAGAACTCTACGAGGCGGCGCGCATTGACGGGGCCAGCCGCTGGCAGGAATTCCGTCACATCACCGTTCCCGGCATTCGCCCTACCATCGTCTTCATGCTCCTCATGGTCGCCATCTGGTCATTCTTGGTATTCGATTACGTCTGGATTCTCACACAGGGCGGGCCGGCAGGTTCCTCCGAGGTGTTGGGAACGCTAGTCTACAAGCAGGCCTTTATGCGCTTTGAGGCCGGATACGCTTCCGCCATCGGCCTCACTATGAGCCTTCTGGCCGGAATGGTCATCAGCCTCTTCCTCTATCTGCGACGCCGGGGATGGGAAATATGAAACGACTCTTTCGCCAGCGGCGCGACATCAGTCTTTTGCCCAACTATATCCTGCTCATCATCCTGATCCTCTTCGCACTAGGGCCTGTCGTCGTCGTCGGCTTCAACTCGGTCAAGGACGCAGCCTCCATCGGACGCAATCCACTTGGCCCGCCTACCGAATTCAAGTGGCAGAACTTCCCGCAGGCCTGGGAAATAGGCAATTTTTCCACTACCACGCGCAACAGCCTGATCCTGGTCGTCGGCACGGTAACCAGCGTCCTTGCGCTGGGCGGCATGGCTGCCTATGCGCTGGCGCGCCTCAAACTGCCGGGCGGCGGTCTACTCATGTTGTACTTACTCGTCGGTTCCAGCCTGCCCGTGCAGTTGTTCTTGGTGCCGCTCTTTTTCCTGTGGCGGCACCTGGGTCTAGTCAACAACCTTTTCGGGCTGATCATCATTTACGTTGCCGTCCATTCGCCCTTCGCCATCTTCTTGCTGCGCTCTTACCTGGTCGGCATCCCGCCTGACTTCGAAGACGCTGCGAGGGTAGACGGAGCCAACGAATGGCAAGTCTTCACCGTGATCATTCTGCCGCTCTCGTGGCCGGCCTTCCTGACGGTCGGTCTGGTCGTAGGGCTTGGCGTCTGGAATGAGTTCCTGCTTGCCACCGTCTTCCTAACTGAACAGCACCTCTTCACCGTGGTAACCAGCTACTACAACTTCACCAGCCGCTTCAGCCGCGACTGGTCGCTGACCAGCGCCGCCGCAGTCATGATGATTGCCCCCATCCTGATCCTGTTCCTGACGCTGCAGCGCCGCTTCATTGCCGGCCTGACGCAGGGCGGGCTAAAGGGCTAACCGTCTCCTCCTAGAAAGCGATTCAAATGGACCAGTATTCCACTAAACCGCTGTTGGTACAGAAAGTCTTGGGTTGTCTCATCGGCGGCGCTGTGGGCGATGCCATGGGCGCCCCGCCCGAAGGCAAAAACCCCGAAGAGATTCGCACGCGCTACGGCTGGATCACCGACTTTGTCGAACCGTGGGACGGTCCCTCCCCGTTGGGCAAGGGCGACGGGCGCTACACCGACGACTCGCACATGGTGCAGATCCTCAGCCGCATTTACCTCGATGTGAACGATCACCTCGACGTCTACCGCTTCGCCAAAGAGATCGTGCCGCCCATTGCCGACCACACGCGCTATGTGCCGGAACGGGGCCGTGACATGCTCCTGCTCGACCGCCTCTTTTACCCCGAAAAGTGGCTCTACATCCGCCTGCGGCTCGCTAACGTCGACCCGCGCATCGGCGGCCTGGGCAACATGGTCAACTGCGGCGCGGCAATGTACGCCGCGCCGGTGGGCATCGTCAACGCCTGCGATCCGCAGGCCGCCTATCGCGAGGCAATCGAGATCTTCAGCGCGCACCAGCACAGCTTCGGCCTAGAGGCCGCCGGCGTCATGGCTGCCTGCGTCGCCGAGGCCTTTCGACCCGGCGCAAGCGTAGACTCCATCGTCGATGTGGCGCTGTCGCTGGCCCAGGAGGGCACGCGCGCTGCTATCGCCGCCGTCGTCGACTGCGCTCGCACCCAGAATGACTGGCGCGCGGCCATCGAGCCCTTGCGCGCCGCCATCCAGCCCTACGACGGCGCAGCCGAGGACTTCCACAACCGCGGCAATGGCAGCAACGACTGGAACCCTAGTCGCATGCACAGCATCGAAGAAGTGCCGATCGCCCTGGGTTTCCTCGTTACCACCGGCGGCGACTTCGAAGAGAGCGTCTTCGGCGGCGCCAACTACGGTCGCGACTGCGACTCGATCGCCAGCATGGCTGGGGCTATCGCCGGCGCGCTGCACGGCGTTACAGCCATCAGCGACCAATGGATCGATCAGGTGCAACAGGCCAATCGTGTCGACTTCGCCGCCCTCGCCGAGCCGTTGGCCGATCTCGCGGCTTCGCTCCACCAAAGACGGATGGCGCACCTTCGCGAGCTAGAAGAGGGCTTCGCCGCCTTGCGACAACAACCCGCAAGCTGACAGCGGATTCACGCCTCAGGCCCGCTTCGCATTCTCTATCGTCAATCAAGCAGAAACGAAAGCCAACCCATGCCAATCCCACAAGACTATACAGAACGCGTCTATGCCGGCGTACTCGGCAAGATTATCGGCGTCTACCTGGGCCGCCCCTTCGAGGGCTGGACTTACGAACGCATCATGCAGGAATTGGGCGAGATCTGGTACTACGTCCACGAACGGCTCGACGTCCCCCTCATCGTCACCGACGACGACATCTCCGGCACGTTCACATTCCTGCGCGCCCTGCCGGATTACGGCAACAGCCGCGCTCTCACCGCGGCGCAGATCGGCCAAACCTGGCTCAACTACCTGATCGAGCGGCGCACCGTCCTTTGGTGGGGCGGCCTAGGCAACTCGACCGAGCACACAGCCTATATGCGCCTCAAGAACGGCTACAAGGCCCCCAAAAGCGGCTCCATCGCGCTTAACGGCAGGGTCGTCGCCGAACAGATCGGCGCGCAGATCTTCATCGACGGCTGGGCGATGGTCGCACCCGGCGAACCCGAACTCGCCGCAGACTTCGCGCGGCGCGCCGGCAGCGTGAGCCACGACGGCGAAGCCATCTACGGCGCACAGGTCCTAGCGGCGATGGAGGCCCAGGCCTTTGTCGAATCGGACATCAACAAACTGATCGACACCGGCCTCGGCGTCATCCCTAAGGACTCGATCATCTACCGCATGATCAACCAGATCCGCGAGTGGCACGCTGCCACGCCTGATGACTGGCGGGCCACGCGCGAGCTGATCGCGGCCCACTACGGCTACGACAAATACGGCGGCAACTGCCACATGGTGCCCAACCATGCGCTGATCATCCACTCACTACTGCATGGCGACGACGACTTCCAGAAATCCCTTATGATCGTCAACACCTGCGGCTGGGACACCGACTGCAACTCCGGCAACGTCGGTTGTCTGCTCGGCATCAAGCAAGGGCTCGCCGCCTTTGACTCCGGCCCCGACTTCCGCGGCCCTGTCGCCGACCGGCTCTATCTCGCCACCGCCGACGGCGCTCGCGCCATCACCGACGCCGTCACCGAGACGATGCACATCGTCAACGTTGGCCGCGCCCTCGCCGATCAGGAACCGATCGCACCCAAACAGGGCGCCCGCTATCACTTCGAGCTGCCCGGCTCCGTGCAGGGCTTCCTAGTCGACGACAGCACAGAGTCCGCTGGCACGGCTGCGCTAGAAAACGTCGAAGGCCACAGCAGCCGCGGCGACCGCAGCCTGGCTATCCACTACCGCGACATCGCTATTGGCCGCACCGCTCGCGTCGGCACACCGACCTTCATCCCCTCACTCGCCGTCGCCGAGTACTTCGAACGCCGTGGATATGCGCTCCACGCCTCGCCGGCGCTCTATCCGGGCCAGACGGTCCGCGCCGAAGTTGAAGCCGGCGCCGGCAATGATGCTCCCGTCCGTGCCAACCTCTTCGTGAGCGTCTTCCGGGACCCGGACGACCACCTCGAAGTCATCCGCGGCGAAGCCGTCGATCTGACGCCGGGCGATCGCCAGACCTTCACCTGGCTGCTGCCGGACACCGGCGGCGCGCCAATCGCCCAAGTCGGCGTCGAGTTCCACAGCGAAAGCCGCGCCTCCGGGACCGCATACCTTGACTACCTCACCTGGGACGGCGCGCCTAACGTTGTCTTGACTCGCCCTGCCGGCGATATCGCCATCGGACGGCACGCCGCGACCAGTCGCATGTGGCGCCGCGCCTGGATCAACGGCGTGGACCAGTACGACCTGCGCTGGCCTGAACCCTATCGCCTGGCGCAGAACGAAGGACGCGGACTGCTCATTCAGGGCGGGCCTGGCTGGACCGACTACGAAGCGACGGCGGCTATCACGCTGCACCTGGCAAAGAACGCCGGCATCGCCGTGCGCGCCCAAGGAATGCGCCGCTACTACGCGCTTCTCCTTTGCAACGACGGCATGGCGCGCCTGGTCAAAGCGCTGGACGGCGATACCGTGCTGGCAGAGGAGCCCTACTCCTGGCGCTATGGCGCGACCAAGGAATTCCGCCTACGCGTTCAGGGCAATCGTCTCCAGGGCTATATCGACGGGCAGCCGCTCTTCGACGTGGAAGACACAGCCCAACCGCTGGCGTCCGGCGGCGTCGCCTTCGTCATCGAAGAAGGCCGCATCATGAGCGATGCCATGACGGTCACGCCCTAACCGCAAACCAATGCGGTGAGTGGGGAATGGGGAGTGGGGAATAATGAGCACACTCCCCACTCACCACTCCCTATTCCCCACTCCCTTTACTTACCCCTCGCCCGGTTTCCTCCCCCAATCCGCCTGTGCTACACTCAACGCATGACTGATAAACTCGCGCTGCCTACCCCTCTCAACGCTGTCGCCCAGCCGTCCGGCGACTACCGGCTTCTTGATTCAGGCGATGCCAAACGCCTCGAGCAGATCGGCCCATACAAGGTCGTGCGCCCTGCGGCGCAGGCCATTTGGCCGCCCAGCTTCCCGGCGCACGAATGGGATGCGGCTGACGCCGTCTATGAGCGCGATTCGAGCGGCGGCGGCGCCTGGCAGTTCAACAAGCGCGTCAAGCGCGAGTTCGACATCCTCTACGGCGATCTCTCGCTGCGCGTCAAGCTCACCAATTTCGGCCATCTCGGCCTTTTTCCTGAACACGCGGCGGGTTGGGACTGGCTGCGCACCGTCATCCGCAACCGCATGCAGCGCAGCAACAGCAACCTGCACGTCCTCAACCTCTTCGCCTATACGGGCGGCAGCACCCTCGCCGCCAGCCAGGCCGGCGCGCATGTCGTCCATTTAGACGCAGCCAAAGGCGTGGTCGATTGGGCGCGCAAAAACGCGGAGATGTGCCATCTGGCGGAGCGACCGATCCGCTGGCTCTTCGACGACGCCGGCAAATTCGTCAACCGAGAAATTCGGCGCAACAACAGATACCAGGGCATCATCCTCGACCCGCCCACCTTCGGTCGCGGGCCCAAGGGCGAAGTCTTCAAGATCGAAAACCAGTTGGTCGATCTCCTGGACGGCTGTAGGCAGATTCTCGCCAAAGACGCGCTCTTTGTATTCTATAGTTGTCACACGCCCGGCTTCACCCCGCTCGTCATGCTCAACCAGCTCGACCTCGTAACCCGCAACCGCAGCGGGCGCACCGAGTACGGTGAAATGACTGTACCCGACAGCGTTGGCCGCGCCCTGCCTAGCGGAACCTACGCCCGCTGGAGCGCGACAGAATAGAGCGCCATGTCGCTCCTCATCAGCAGCCTCCAGAACCCGAGGGTGAAGGACGTCGTCCGTCTGGGCAAGCGCAATGAGCGCGACGCGAGACGCGAGACTGTCGTCGAAGGGGTGCGCGAGGGTTGGCACGCGCTGGATGCCGGTATCGTCCCCAACCAGGCGTTCGTCTGCCCTGAACTGGCGTCGAACGCCGATGCGCGCCGCGTGGCGGAACGTCTCCGGCGCCTTGCCGCGTCGCATCGCTGCCCATTGTACGAGGTGACGCCGGACGTCTTCGCCAAAATGGCCGTGCGCGGCGACAGCGGCGGCATCCTGCTCGTCATCCCCTACCCGGACCGCAGCCTTCAAACACTCAAGTTCAAGGGCGCGCCTTTTATCATCGTCGTCGAAGGCGCAGAGAAGCCGGGCAACCTCGGCGCAATTCTGCGTACGGCAGACGCAGCCGGCGTCGACGCGGTCATCGCCTGTGACGGCACCGACCTCCACAACCCCAATGTCGTGCGCGCCAGCCTGGGCGCGATATTTACCGTGCCGGCCGTGCAGTCCACCTCAGTAGAGGCAATCGCCTGGCTGCGCCGCCGCAGCATCCAGATCATCGCCTCCAGCCCGGACGCCAGCATGCTATACCCGCACGTCGACCTAACAGCTCCGACTGCGCTCGTGTTAGGCAGCGAAGCCGAAGGCCTCAGCGCCGTCTGGCTCGGCGCAGCGGATCAGCGCGTGCGCATCCCCATGCTCGGCAGCGTCGACAGCCTCAACCTGGCCGCGTCGGCTGCCATCCTCGCCTATGAGGT
>JASGTU010000093.1 GCA_030058085.1 Chloroflexota bacterium | reverse complement strand
GTGCGGAAGTAAAGGGGAAGCTAACTCCCTGCATCTGCAAATCAGGCCTTTGTGTAGGGATAATACCGACGTTTTCGGCTTACGCCGCTATGATCGAGATAGGCTACGTGATACAGGCGCCGCGTTCTATGCCGGCAGCCCGCACGACGCAGCCAACTCGAACCGTTACTCGTTACTAATGGCTTCCGCATCGTGCCACACAGATGGAGTGGTGTTCCCATGAATCTCCGCCGGCGTTCAGCCCTGGCGCTCGCTTTGGCGCTAGCTCTGATCACGTTGTTGGCGGCTGCGAGCGTGCAGCCTGCAGCGGCCCATGACGGCGCTTCTTCCCCCGAAGAGGCGAGGCAGGAGTTCTGGCTGCCCGCCGTGTTCGTCGATTACCAGAACCTCGTCGTCGATCCCAAATACCGCGAGGGCTCACGGGATTTCTACCGCAACGTCTACCTGGCCTCGGAAGACGTGCCGCATGCGTGGAGCGGAGACTACGAGTCCTGCGACCCCGGCGACACGTCGCGCCAATACAAAGCGACCGTCCGCCTGCGCGTCAACTACTTTCGCGCCATGGCGGGCGTCCCGGCCGACATCAGCCTCTCCCCCGAGCTCAACCGCATGGTCCAGGCAGCCGCGCTCATCATGAGCCGGAATGACGAATTGAGCCACTACCCGCCGACTGAATGGGCCTGCCACTCAGCTGGCGGGGCGCTAGCGGCCAATCACTCGAATCTCTACCTGGGTCATGTCGGAGCACTGGCTGTATCCGGGTATATCGAGGACGAGGGAGAGAACAACTATAAGGTTGGACACAGGCGCTGGATCCTCTGCCCGCAGTCACGAACCTTCGGTACGGGTGACGTCCCCGGCACGCCGGACTACCGTTTCTGGCCCGCCAATGCGCTGTGGGTAGTTGACAGCTACCACTACTACGACCCGCGGCCGGCCACGCGTGACGAGTTTGTGGCCTGGCCCCCGCCCGGCTACGTGCCCGGCCCCGTCGTGTTCCCGCGCTGGTCGTTCTCGTATGATGATGCCGATTTCACTGAGGCGACCGTGCACATGACGGCCAACGGCGCTGACATCGCGGTCAGGCTGGAGCCGCTTGCCTACAACTGCTGTGAGAATACGCTCGTCTGGATCCCGGACATTGACTTCGCCACGCTCGACCTGGCGCAGGACCGCTCGTTCAAGGTCAGCGTGCGCGACGTATGGATGGGCGGCATGAAGCGGTCCTTCGACTACACCGTCACGGTCTTCGATCCCGAATGACGGGCGATCAGGGCGGCGCGCGCGGCCGGCGCCGCCACGGCTCGCGTCCATCATCCCATCACCGCTTGCCCAGGAGGTCAGCAAATGCGTAGAATAGTACAGACAGCGCTCTATCTTATCGTCGCGCTGGGCTTGGCCTGCCGGCCCCAGCCCGCCGCCGTCGCGCAGGATTCCCCTGCGGCAAGTTCGACAGCCGACCAAACCCGCCTGGTAGTCTTCGAGGCGTTCATGCGCCCTGCTTGAGGGATGTGCGTATCTGCCGGTCCGGCAGTCGATCAATTATCCCAGCAGTACGCAGATCGGCCCGTTCTCTTTCTAGAGTACGATGTGGACAATGCTCCGCATTCGCGTTCCAGCCGCTTCGGGGCAGCCTTCCCCGATTCCATGGCCTGGCTGCCCGAGACCATCGTCGACAGCGGCAATCAATGGGGCTCAGGCTGGGGCGAGGACTCCGTCGCCGAGGCGCAGCAGATGGTCGACCACGCCTTGACGCGCCCGCCCACAGCCGAGATGGCTTCCTACTGGTGGCGGGACGGCGCCCGCATGCGTTTCTACGTGCGCGTCAAGAACCTCGCCGGTAAGAGTCTATACTGGGCGAACGGAGCGACTGTTCATGCCATCGCCTATGAGAACGCACGCGTCGTGCTGACGGGGCGGTATGTCCGTGACGCCCGACATGCCGGCGTCGAGGCGTTGTCCCCCGGCGGCACGGACACATTCACGTTGGCGAGCGCCGAGCTGCAGGGCGTGGACTGGACCAAGATGGCCGGCGTGACCCTCCTAGACTACCGGCCCGATGGGTGGGACAAGGCCTACGACACGGCGCAGGCCGCCCTGGCGCAGCGCGTCGACACGCCCTTCGCCGCCAACCCTAAGACGGTGGCGCTGCTGGTTGACCCTGCAGACGAAGCCATGCCGCCGGCCCATATTCGCTTGAGCGGCATTCCCGGCCTGGAGTGGACGGCGCATACGTACGTCACTTGGCTAGAGATGAACCCCCTCTCCGGCTCGACCGGCGCCAGGTCAACGCTGACGCCGGCGAAGGAGTCGCTCTCCCCCGGCCGGCAGATCACGGAAGTAGTGTACACGACGGCCAAAGGCGAATTTACGCAGGCGGTGAGGGTGGAGGTGTACTACGGCCCTGTCAGCCGCGTGCATCTGCCCGTCATCATGCGCTGACGGGCCTGTTGGCCGCATCCCATGTGTTCGATCTATACTGGATGGCAAGATAACCGCAAGCCAAGGAGCAAGTCATGAATCCCCGATGGCGCATCGCCGCACCGTTAGCCTTCGCCCTGGCCTTGAGCGTTTTGATGATGGCAAGCGCGGCGGTCGCACCTGCCGGCGCGGCGGAGCAAGAAGAGACGGGGCCGCTGTTTCTGCCTGTAATAGCGCGGCCGCCATCCTACACGCCTGGCGTCAACACGCTAGCCGGATATGTGCAAAAGGGCCCCTTCGTACAGGGTACCGAAATCACCGTACGCGAGTTGGATAACTCCCTGACCCCCACGGGGCGCACCTTTACGGGCCGGATCGAGGACAATACCGGGCGTTTTAGCGTGCGGGGTACGCTAGCTTACCCATTTGTGGAATTGGCAGCGAACGGTTTCTACTTCAACGAAATCAGCGGCAGCCTCTCGATCGCGCCCATCTCCCTGCTCGCGCTCGCCGACCTCCGCGACGGCCTTTCCGTCAATGTCAACCTGCTCACCCATCTGGAGCATGCGCGTGTGCTGGCGTTAGTCGACGGGGGTCTCGCCTTCAGCACGGCCAAAGCTCAGGCGCAGCAAGAGGTGTTGGCTATGTTCAACCTAGCTGGCAGCGCCATCGGCAACTCCGAGACGTTGGACATTGCCCTAGCGGGGACAGGCAACGCTATTCTGCTAGCCGCTTCCGCGATTCTGCAGAGCGATAACAGCGAAGCCCAACTCACTGAACTACTCTCCATCCTCAGCGCCGATCTTGGCCCCGACGGCGTCCTAGACGACCCGGCGGCGCGCCAGGCGCTGCTGGCCGGCATGGAATACGCAAAGCCGCGGCATGCTGCGATACGCGACAACATCGTGGCACGGTATACGGAGATCGGCGCGACTGCGGATGTTCCGCCGTTTGAAACGCACGTCTTCGCCTTGGACACCGTGGCGCCGGCGGTGGTGTCTAGCAATCCAGCAGAAGGCGAAAACCGGGGCGTGTACATCGTGAGCGTGAGATTCAACGACTACTTGGATCACACGACGATAACGTCCAACAGCATTCGCCTCCTGGATGCAGACGACAACCCGATTGCCGGCGCGGTGGAGATCACTGACGGTGCAGAGGGGACAGAAACACGCTTCACACCGGACAACGCGCTGGCGCCGGGCCCCTATCGCCTCGTCGTGACCACGGACGTGGAGGACCTTGCCGGGAATGCGTTATCACAGGCGTTTGCCCTCAGCTTTCGCCAGTCCGTAGTGACAGAGGTTCTCATCCCCGCTGGACCGTTCCAAATGGGCTGTGACAGCAGCAATGACCCTTTTGTCTGTGATGCCTATGGCCCAAATCTAGAATTATCATTGAAAGACGAACTACCGCTGCATACGGTGAACCTGAGCGGCTACTTCATCGATACTCTCGAAGTGACCAACGCCCGCTACCAGGCATGCGTGGACGCCGGCGTCTGCACTGCGCCACACCGCACCTCCTCAAGTACGCGTGATTCATACTACGGCAACCCTGTCTATGCCAATTACCCGGTGATCAATGTGGACTGGCACCAAGCCGACGCCTTCTGCAAGTGGGAGGCGAAGAGGCTGCCCACCGAGGCGGAGTGGGAGAAGGCGGCGCGGGGGCCGAACGATACCCGGGTCTATCCCTGGGGAGACGCCGCACCGACATGCGACTACGGGTATGGGTGTACGAACGACACCAGCGCCGTGGGCAGCTACCCGTTGGGGGCCAGCCCTTACGGCGTGATGGACATGTCCGGGAACGTGGCGGAATGGGTGAACGACTGGTATGGCGGCAACTACTATTGTGCCGGACCTGCTGCGGATACGGATGAGCCGTATGAATATTGCGGCGCGGACAGTGCGCCCTTTGCTTCACCGTGGAGGAACCCGCCGGGCCCGGTGACGGGCATGGCACGCGTGCTGCGCGGCTGGGGAGGTCTCGTAATGCTGCGTACCTCTGCCCGCATCTACATCAATCCGAACAGTGCGATTGACAACGGCGGCTTTCGCTGTGCCCGCTCGCAATGATGTCGCAAGCCGAAGGCTTGCTTACGGGGCTTCTGGTTTCCGGAACGGGGGGTGTGGAGGCTTGCCCCCCCACATCCATTACCCCAAAATCACATCTGCATACTCCGCCGGTTTGTAGTTTTTGTGCCGCAGGCGCACACCATCCGGCGGGGTGATGCCGTTCTTGAGCCGGTAAATCAGCGCGCCGGTACCCACTTCGCCGCGGCGCAGGTCCTCTTCCCAGGCGTCGAGGATGGCCGCAACCTGACGCAAGTTAGCCCCGCATCAATCGCCACCGTTTCGGGCTTGAGGCCCAGCGTGCGCAGCCGCGTGCGGTGCTCCTTGAAGCGCCCTTCCAATTCCATATATGCATCGTCAGTTAGGCAATACCACACTAAGATGATCTCCGACCGCGACGCCTTTGTGACCGAATCTGTTAGACCGGTCATTGGGTTGGCTCCGT
>JASGTU010000092.1 GCA_030058085.1 Chloroflexota bacterium | reverse complement strand
CGAATAAGGGCATGATGCGCACCATCGCCTTCAGCAGGCGCGTGTCGAACGCGGTGTAATAGAGCTTCATGGGGAGGCGACTATCGGGCTGTCTGTTTCGTTCAGCCACGCGCTGAAAGGCGGCGGTGGCGGCCTCGTGCACGTGTATGTGATCCGGGTGCCCGTAGCCGCCATAGGGGTCATGCGTGATCACCACCTGCGGCTGTAGGCGCTCCATGTAGCCGGCTAACTCGTCTGTCAACGCGGGGAGCGGCTGGCGGATCAACGCGTTGGGGTGGTCGTTGTCGGGCGAGCCGCGCATGCCGCTGTCGCGATAAGGCAGCGACCACACGCTGGTCAGCCCCAAAGCGACGGCTGCGTTTGCCAGTTCGGCGGAACGCACCTGCGCCAGGGAGTCATGGCTTTGCAGGCGGTCGGGGCTCTCCACGGAGCCGGCGATGCCGTCTGTGGCGATGATCACATGCACATCCGCACCTGCTGCGGCGTATTTCGCCAGCGTGCCCCCCGGCCCAAAGCTCTCGTCGTCAGGATGGGCAAAGATGCCCAGTAAGGTTCGCTTCTGTCGCACTGTAGGCTGTTTCATGGTTGCCTCGTTCTCTCCCTGCGGGTGCGCGCTAATCCCTGCTTGCGCAAAGTGCGCCGTCCCTCCGGCGCGCAGCGTCTCCGCGTTCGACCAAGTATACAGGCGCAAGGCCGGTCGCAAAAAGCTCGCCGCCTGCAATCGCCCATGCCCGCTTGATAGCAAAGAAACGGAGTTTCTGCGCAGAAACTCCGTTTCTAGACTCTCTGACTAGAAGCCGAGCCTATGGTGCGACGGCTATCGACCCTATCGCGATATGCGCCCGTAGGCGCGCCGGAAGATTGCCCTACCAGCAGAATTCAGGTATGATGCGGAGGCTTGGGGTGAACATATGTTTGCCGGATTGCCAGGTTGCGCTTTCGTGCCGCGTACGACGTCGTACGGACAGATAGGAGAATTTACGGCATGCGTCTCGCTCCGCTATTTGGGGTCCTAGGAGCGCTTCTTTACGGGATCGTCGGCTATTATTTGGGCGTGTCCATTGTCGGCACCTACCAGCTCACGACGGCTTCCGGTCCCGTGGTATGGACAGCTACCATCGCCGGCATGGTGGTGGGCTATTTTCTGGCGCCGTGGCTCATTATTGCGCCGGCGCGTGCGGCGCGCAACTTTCTGCGCTCCGTGCCGATGGATGATCTGGTGGCTGCGACCATCGGCCTAGCGGTCGGCCTGCTGATCGCCGCGCTCTTGGCCTATCCGATTTCCCGCCTGCCTCCGCCCTTCGGCGGCATCTTACCCCTGGTGGCTGTTCTGATCTTCGGCTATCTTGGCGCTACGGTCATGACTCTGCGCAAGGCCGACTTTTTCTCTCTTTTGCGTCCGGTAGAACGGCAGGCGACGGCAGCGGAGCGGATGGCGGGCCAGCCGCTGTTGCTCGACACGAGCGTGATCATTGACGGGCGCATCGCCGACGTAGCCGACACCGGCTTCCTAATGGGCAAGCTGCTGGCCCCGCGTTTTGTGCTCAACGAACTCCAGTACATTGCGGATTCCGCCGACCCGCTGCGCCGCAACCGAGGCCGCCGCGGCCTGGAGATGCTCGACCGCTTGCAGCAGAATCCCGACGTCGAGATTGAGTTCATCGACCTCGACCCGCAAGACGCCCAGCAGGTCGACGACAAGCTGATCAGCCTTGCCCTCGAACTGGGCGGCGCCATCATCACCAACGACTATAATCTCAACCGCATCGCCCGGCTGCAAGGCGTCACGATTCTGAACATCAACGAACTGGCGAACGCAGTCAAGTCGGTCTTCCTCCCCGGCGAGGAAATGCCGATCAGAATCATCCAGGCCGGCAAGGAAGTCGGCCAGGGCGTCGGCTATCTGGACGACGGCACGATGGTCGTCGTCGAGAACGGACGCCAATATCTCAATCAAGAGGTGTTGGTGCAGGTGACGAAGGTGCTGCAGACCAACGCGGGCCGTCTGGTCTTTGCCACGCCCGAACCGAACAATCTCTCTTAGCCGCCCGCCCCGACGATGGGCCGGCGACCACACAGCATGGATACTGGTATGGGTCTGAAGATCTACAATTCACTGACGCGCACCCGCGAGGAATTCGTACCCGTGGAAGACGGCAAGGTGCGCATGTACGTATGCGGGCCGACCGTCTATTCCGACGCGCATGTCGGCCATGCTATGGCCGCGATTGTGTTCGACATGGTGCGCCGCTACCTGACGTTCCGCGGCTATGCCGTGCGCTACGTCACCAATTTCACTGACGTCGACGACAAGATCATCCGCCGCGCCAATGAGACCGGTCAGGACCCCGTGGAGCTTGCCAAACGCTATGCCGGCGAGTATCTGCGCCATCTGGACGACCTCAACGTCCAGCCCGCGGACGAGTACCCGCGCGTCAGCAACGAGATATCCGAAATTATCGCCTTTATTCAAGACTTGGGCGAGGCGGGCTATGCTTACGAACTCGACGGCGACGTCTATTTCCGCGTGGCGAAGGATGACGACTACGGCAAGTTGAGCCGTCGCAGCCTGCAGGAGGCGATGAGCGGCACGCGCGTCGAGGAAGATGCGCGCAAGGAAAGCCCCGCCGACTTCGCCCTGTGGAAGTCGGCCAAGCCCGGTGAACCGGCCTGGGACAGCCCGTGGGGGCCTGGTCGCCCCGGCTGGCACATCGAATGCTCTGCCATGTGCCTGCACCATCTGGGCGAAACCATCGACATCCACGGCGGCGGCAATGACCTTGTCTTCCCGCACCACGAAAACGAGATCGCCCAGAGCGAAAGCCTGACCGGCAAGCCGCTGGCGAAGTATTGGATGCACAACGGCATGTTGCAGCTTTCCGGCGAGAAAATGAGCAAGTCGCTGGGCAATCTCGTCACCATCGACGACTTCCTGGCGACGCGTTCCGCCGATACGCTGCGCATGCTCATCTTCGCCGGCCATTACCGCAAGCCCGTCGTCTTTAACGACGAGACGCTGGATTCGGCGGAGCGCAGCCTGGCGCGGCTGCGCGGCGCGTTGCGTCCTGCTTCCGGCTCCGTCTCTACGGGCGAAGACGCCGATACGCTGCGCCAGGCCACCGAGAACGCCCGCGCCGGTTTCGTCGAAGCTATGGACGACGACTTCAACACGAGCAGCGCGCTGGCGGTCCTTTTTGATTTGGTGCGAGCCGTCAACAGCGCACGCAGCGCCGGCGTGAGCGGGCCTTTCTACGAGGCGGCGCAGCGCACCCTGCGCGAGCTGGCGGGCATCCTGGGGCTAACTCTGGAAGGGCCGGCTGCGGAAAGCGGCAGCAGCGTGGCGGCTAAGCCTTTCGTCGACTTGCTCGTGGGTGTGCGCAGCGAGTTGCGCGCCGCCAAGCAATGGCAGCTTGCCGACCGCGTGCGCGACGGCCTCAAGGAGTTGGGCGTCGCCCTGGAAGATTCTCCCGACGGTACGACATGGCGTTTCGAGGAGCGCTAGCCCATGAGCGAGTTGATCTATGGGCGGCACGCCGTGCTGGAAGCCCTGCGCGCCGCGCGCCGGCGCATTTACCGCCTGTGGCTTGAAGGCGTCGACGGCTCCCAGGGCGGGGGCATCGTCGCAGAGATTCTTGAGCAGGCCGAGGCGGCTAAAATTCCCACGCGCAGCATCAAGGGCGGGCTGTTCGACAAGCTCGCCCAACAGCGCGCCAACGCCCAGGGCGTTGCGCTCGAAGTCGACGCCTATCCCTACGTCGAACTCGACGACATTCTCGCTCAGGAACGCGGCGAGCCGCCTTTGCTCCTCGTCCTCGACCACATCCAGGACCCGCAGAATCTCGGCGCGCTCTTCCGCACAGCCGAGGCGATGGCGGTGCACGGCGTGATCATCCCGGAACGACGCGCCGCTGGCATCACGCCTGCCGTTTCAAACGCCAGCGCCGGCGCGATCGAGCAGTTGCAGGTTGCGCAGGTCACCAACCTCAACCGCACCATCGACACCCTCAAGGCGCAGAACATCTGGATTACCGGGCTGGACAGCGGGCCGGATGCGCCGCTGCTGGAGGAGAGCGCCCTCACCGGGGCTGTAGCCGTGGTGGTGGGCAGCGAAGCCGAGGGCATCAGCCGCCTGACGCGCGAGAAATGCGACTTCTTGGTGCGGCTGCCCATGTACGGCCGCGTCGAGAGTCTCAACGCTGCGGTCGCCGGCAGCATCGTCCTGTACCTGGCGCGCCAGACTCGCGCCTAGCGGCAGATGGACATCACGCTTCTTGACTCGACCGCTCCTAGTTGGAATGCCAGGCTCGACCGGGTTGGGGCGTTACTGAACGCGCACCTCAACCCGCACGTCTTTCCCTATCACTTTTTGCAAGTCGTGCTGCCCCGTCTCGGCGGCTCCATCGTCGAGGTGCGGCAAGACCGCGCCTTTCTGTGCGTCGGCTTTCTCTTCCCGCGCGGGCTGGATGAAGAGTGTCCGGCAACAGGGACGTTCGATAACTGCCGGGCCCGCCGCCAATACACGCTGCGCTATCATCTGCTGGGCGAGGCAGCCAAGAGCCCCGCGCTGCTGGAGCAGATCACTTTTGAACTTCGCAACCGGCTGCAATGCACCGCGGTCATCCCCTACGATCCCGCCGCGCCCCATTCTTTCCGGCGCAGCGCGCGTTGTGTGGGACATGCCGTTATCGGCCGGCCCGACGCAGCCGAGGCGCAGTACATCCGCCACATGCACCAGCAGATCTGGCACAGTCCCAGCGAATATCTCTACCCGGCTGACATCCACTCGACCGAGTTTAGTCTGGGCACATCGCTGGTGGCGCGCGTCGAGGGCAACCTGGCTGGGTTTCTCTTCGGCTTCTACAAGTTCGGCCTAAAACCGCTGCCCGCAGACTGGGACGCCAAGTTGCAAAGCGACCTGCGCCTGGAGTCGCAGACGCTGGGCATACTGTCCGAGTACCGCGGCATGCGTTTGGCGAACCTGCTTAAAAAAGCCCAGGCGGAACAGGCTCTTGCCAACGATATCGACATCGTGAACTGGACGGCTGACCCGCTGCAATACCCTAATGCCGCGCTCAACTTCGGCCTGTTGCGCGCCGTCGCCTTCGAGTTTCACGACGACTATTACCCCTTCCGTAACGATTTGAATCGCGTACCCGCCTCGCGCTTCGTCATTACCTGGATTGTGCGCTCGGATCGCGTGCGCAACGTGCCCGCCCTGGGCTCGCCCGCGCTCGTGCTGGACTTGCAGCACCATTCGCACATCGTGCGCGTCAACGACGGCTTCTCGCAGGTGCGCTGGGACGCCGACGCCCCTTTTATCGCCGTCGAGATACCCGCCGACTGGACCGCTTTGCAGCGCCGGTCTCTGGACGACGCGCTGCGCTGGCGCGAGGTCAGCGACCGGCTATTCCAGCATTACGTGGGACAAGAGCCGGGCCAATACGTCATTACCGGTGTTGGGGTGGATCACGACCGGCGTTTCCTGATTGGGGAACGGGTCGACGATGCGTTGTGGGCGCACCTCAGCCAGTTTTGAGGGGCTCGCGTTATCAGTCTGCCGTCGCTCGATGACGGCTGAGCGCGACGAGGCTCTCCTCGGGGTTGTCCCGCCGCGACCATCCGGCATGGCGCACGATCAGGGCCACGACGCTGACGGCTATCAGGCCGATGGCGATCCATTGGGCGGTCGCCATGTTGCCCATCACCCACGCGTCGGGGCGGAACATCTCTACCCAGAAACGGCCGAGCGGGTAGGCGATGAAGTAGAGCCAGATCAGGTCGCCCACGCGCAGCCGCCGCCCGAACTGCCAGATGACGAACATCAGCAGCGCCCACATGGACAGGTTCCACAACGCTTCGTAGAAGAAAGTGGGGTGGAAGCCGTTAGCCGCGTACCAATCCAGCGTTTGCTGCGCTAGATTGGCATCGCCGCACGCCTGGATGCCTTCGGGCCGATTGGGCGGAAGTTGGCACGGATAAGCCGGGTTGATGTGAAAGGCCCACGGCGCGTTGGTCGGCGGGCCGTACAGTTCCTGGTTGACGAAGTTGCCGAGGCGTCCGATGGCTTGGGCCACGAGCACGTTGGGCGCAACGAAGTCCAGATAGCGCACGATGTTGAGCTTCTGCACCCAGCAGTAGCCGGCGATGGCGATGACGCCGCCTGCCAGCCCGCCGTAGATGCCCAGCCCGCGAAAGCCGCCGTCCCAGAAATTGATGATGTCGAGCGGATTCTCGCGATAATAGGCCCAACCCGCGCCGTCGGCGGGCGAGCTGAATACGTGATAGAGCCGTGCGCCGATGATGCCTATGAGCAGAGACCAAGCCAACAGGTTCCAGGCATGGTCAGGGTCTTCGCCGGCGCGCGCAGCCAGCCGTCCGGACAGGTAGGCGGCCAAGGCTGCGCCGCCCACGATAAACACGCCATACCATGTCAGTGAGAACGGACCGATTTCAACAATGACCGGATTCATCCTATCGTCCCTCTACGCGTTTGTCTGCAGCGTGCAAATGAAAGTGCCGGTCGCAGCCCGGGCGAGGCGCGTAGGTCGCGGCGTTGTGCCTGCGTGCCTGCTGGCGGCGGCGCTCTCTGCTTGCACTCCCGCGCCGCCGCTTGTTGCGCCGGCTGACGCCATGCCTGTCGGGGCCGAGCCGGTTGCCACGCTTCCGCCCGGCGTCGACGCCGCTGCGCCGCAACAGGCCGTTCCCGCCTTGATCCTGGCGGAACGCCAGGCCGCTATTGACGGAGACCTGGCCTTGCTCAGCCGGCTGTGGGCGTCTGACGCTCGCATCGTCGACGGTCGCGGCACGCCCGACAGCGCCGACGACTATGTGTGGCAAGGCCGTGACGCGATCCTCGACCGGTATACGCTTGCCGTGTTCCCAGCCCCGCCGCCGCCGCTAAACCAAGAGCAGTTGGCCGACCTTGTCCTGACTGTCGAGGGCGATGCGGCGCACGCTGAGCTCGGCGTTGACCGCTGGCGTTTTGTCCGGCTGGATGGGCGCTGGCTGTTGGCGAAACTGCGCTACAACTGACGGCGCCGTACCCGCTGCCACAGGCGCGGCGCAGCCTAGAACTGCGCGCCGCGCTCCAGCCACGCCTTCAAGACGTCGCCCACGCGCTGCAGCGTGGCGCTCATCACCTTGTCGGGCGTATCGCTCAGCGTGTGGCGGTACTCGTAATCGAATTCGCCGATCATCACCGCGGGTACGCCGGCTGCGCTGAAATGGGTCAGCGCGTCGGTCTCGTCGCGAACGTGCGGCCCGATGAAGGCTCCTGTGTAGCCGATGCGTTCGGCTGTCTCTACGAGCCCATCGACCAGCCCTCGCGTTTCCGGGCTGATGGCGCTCAGACGACCGCGCGCGCCGCCGACCATGTCCAGATAGACGGCTACACGCGGCGAGCTGCAACGCGGCGCATCCTCGCTAAGCCGTTGCACAAAATACGCGCTGCCCAGCGCATAGGCCCAACCTTCCAAGCCGCCGTTGTCCTCTGCATCGAATAGAACCAGGCACACAGTATGGCCGGAAGCGGGCACGTCCAGCGTGCGCGCCAGCTCCAGCAGCACGCCTGGGCCGGATGCGCCGGCATTGGCGCCCGGCGCCGGCTCGATACGTCCGGCTTCATCCGGGTCCTGATCGGCATAGAGGCGCGAGTCGTAGTGCGTGCTGAGGATGGCGACCGGTCCTGCAGCGGGGCCCTCGCCGCGCATGGCGATGATGTTGCGGGCTGAAATGCCGTTGTACGCGGTGAAGGGCTGGATCAACACATCCCAGCCGAGCAACCGCAACTCCTCCACCAGCCAATCGCCGGCGCGCAGGCTGTTCTCTGTGCCGGCGGCACGCGGGCCGAACGCCGCTTGCTGGTCGACGTAGAACTTGGCGCGCTCGCCCGAAAACGGTTCCAGCGTGTAAGAAGGCGCCAGCAGTCCGTAGCCGAGATAGGCGAAATAGCCGACCGCCGCGCCCAGCAGCAGGATGAGGGTGATCTCGATGTAGTAACGCCGCAGTCGCTTCATGCGTGTATGGCCTAGGCGGCTTAGTTGCGCTCGCGTTCCCGCTTGCGAAAGACTAAGCGGATAGGCGTGCCCGGAAACTGAACCTGTTCTCGGATGCGGTTCTCCAGATAGCGCTCATAGGAGAAATGCACGAAGTCCGGATCGTTGACAAAGATCACGAAGGTGGGCGGCGACACAGACGCCTGCGTAGCGTAGTAGATGCGCAGCGGACGCCCGTTCTTGGTGGGCGGGGGCGTGCGGTCATACGCCTCGCGCACGATCTGATTTAGCTCGCCGGTCGGGATGCGTTGGCGGCGCGCGGCTGCTACTTCGAGCGCCGTGGGCAGCACGGTGTGCACGCGCTGTTTGGTCTTGGCGCTGATGAAGATCACGGGCACATAGCTCATAAACTTGAGGTCCTCGCGCACCCGTTCAACGTACTCGACCATGGTGTGCGTGTCCTTTTCCAGCGCGTCCCATTTGTTGACGACGACGACAACGCCCTTCTTCTTCTCCAGAACGTAGCCGGCGACATGGGTGTCCTGAGCGGTCACGCCGTCGAGCGCGTCGATCAACAACAGTGCGACTTCGGCCCGGTCGATGCTGCGCATACTGCGCAGTACGCTGTAGCGTTCGATGCCGGGCTCCACCTTGCCGCGACGACGGATGCCTGCCGTATCGATCAGCGTGATTTCTTGGCCCTCGTACATGAGTTTCATGTCGATAGCGTCGCGCGTGGTGCCGGGCGTCTCGCTGACGATGGCGCGCTCGACGCCGATCAGGGCGTTGAGCAGGCTGCTTTTACCGACGTTGGGCCGCCCGACGATGGCGATGGCTACACTTTCGTCCTCCTCCTCGTCGACGGGGTAGGCGGGCAGAGCAGCCACAATCAGGTCGAGCAGGTCGCCGACGCCGTCTCCGTGGTATGCGCTGATCGGGATCGGTTCCGACAGGCCCAAGTTCCAGAATTCCGGCGCATTAAGACGACGTTCCGGGCTTTCGGTTTTGTTGACTGCGACGAAGATCGGCTTTTCGGCGGCGCGCAACACTTCGGCGATGTCCAGGTCCGCGGCAGAGACGCCTTCGCGCCCATCCACCACGAAGACTACAGCGTCGGCCTCTTCGACGGCGAGGCGCGCCTGATTCTGGATGTGTTCGATAAAGAGCCGGGAATCTACGGCGAGAAACTGGCTGCCGCCGCGTCGCGGCTTGGCTTGACCCAGTTCGGACGGCGCTTCCAGCCCGCCAGTGTCGATCACAATGAAGCCGACCCCGTTCCAGTCGCTGTCGCCGTAAATGCGGTCGCGCGTCGTCCCAGGCACATCTTCGACAATAGCTGTGCGCCGGCCCACCAAACGGTTGAACAAGGTTGACTTGCCCACGTTCGGCCGGCCTACCAGCGCCACAACCGGTTTTTTTCCGCTCATGCTCAATGCCCCCTAGCTGGGCTGTACTGCACCATCTGCCCGGTTTACGGCGTGTCGCCGCCCAACGGCTCAGCAGTCGCCGCCGGTTGTTCGCTGTTCAGTGTCGCCGTGACCGCGACGGTCTCGGTGACGGTCACGGTCGCCGTTATTGTCGCGGTCTCCGTTGCCGTGGCTGCCTCCGGCGTAGACCTAATCGAAATCACCACTTCCACGCGTTCCGGAATCACCCCTTCCGCCTGAATTTCGGTCGGCGCGACCACGCGCGGGGTAACAGTATGATTGCCGGGCAGCAGGCCGGTCAAGTCCAGGATCACGAACACATCGTCCGCCCCGAGCGATTCCAGCAAAGGCAGCGGTCCGCTCAAGATCACGTCCAGCGTATCGATGGCGACGGCGGCCTCCAGCCCGGCATCCAACCCCTGGATCACCGGTTCCTGCCGGATCGTGGCGCCGCCCTGAATCGGCGTGATCGAGGCGGTGACATCGACGATCCGGCCTTCCAGCACCGTCACGCCGTCCGGCACGCGCAATTGTAGACGGCGCTGGATCTCGCTGGTTGCGCCGGCGAGCGCAACCGGCTCTGTCTCGACAAAGCCAGGCACGGCTGCCAATACGTCGGCGTTACCCAGCAGCACCACGGTGGATGGGTTGACCCGCACCGTGCTGAGCCGGTAACCGGGCGCGGGCTGGCCTTCCAGGTTGACGCGCACCGCCACCTCCTTGCGACCCGGCCATTCTTCCACCGGCACGATGATGCGCGCTTCCGCCGGCGACACCTCGACGCGCGGCACCGGCTGCTCCTGCGCGTTCTGTGCAACCAGAGGTTCGGTGCGTTCCACCTGATTCTTGGCGTTGCGTAAAAAGACTTCGGCAACAGCTACAGACGCTTGCGACACCTGCGTTTCCGGCCCGCGAACGGTCACCGTCATGGGCGTGACCAGTGGCGGCTGCCAGTCAAAGCCAAAGGCGGTGCTATCCATCACGTCGACACGCACCGGCACTTCCTTCTCCGCCGTGCGGTCGAGCTGAACGCGCAACTCCGGCCGCGTCACCGTGAGGATATCCACGCGCGGGTCCACAACTTCGGCGTGCACGTCCACGTCGTGCACGCCCTGGTCTAGCCCGGTCAGATCGATGTAGGCGATGAAGTCGTCGAGCGTCAGGTTATCCCACGAACTGCGCGGGGCGCGCAACACGACGCGCACCGTCTCCTTGCTCAGATCTTGCACCGGCTGCAGCCCTTGGCCCAGGCCGCGCACCGTTACCGGCACGCGCTCGCTATATTCGCCCTGGACCAACGGGTCCTGTTGGTTGATGGCTATCAGCCAGACGATGAGCGCCAGCACGATGGACAGCGCCAGCGTGCCTAGTCGTTCGATGAGGCGTCGCCACCTGGTGCGCGACGAACGGGGTGTGATGGCATCCAATGTTACAGTTCGCTCACGGTCTGTAGAAATCGCTCAATAGTGTGCGTAAACGCCCGCTGTCCAGTCGCAAGATGCGGCCGTTGCGGGCCACAGAGATGTTGCCCGTCTCCTCCGAGACCACAACCGACAGTGCATCCGCCTGTTCGGTCACGCCGATGGCGGCGCGGTGGCGGGTGCCAAGCTGCGAGTCGCTCAGTTCGCGCTGTGTCAAGGGCAAGACGCAGCCGGCGGCGGCGATGCGTTCCAGCGCGATGATCACCGCGCCGTCGTGCAGCGCCGTATTCGGGAAGAAGACCGTCGTCAGCAGTTCCGAGGTGACTTCCGCGTCGAGCGGCACGCCGCGGCTGATGAACTCGCCCAGCCCGGTCGTCCCCTCGAACACGATCAGTGCGCCCGTACGCCGTTCCGACATCTGCTCGACGGCGATGATCACCTCGTTGATGACGCGTTGCGACACGGCGTCGTCCGACCGGCGCATGAGCAGCGGCGCCGACCGCCCCACCCGCTCCAGCGCCCGGCGCAGCTCCGGCTGGAAGATGACGGGGATGGCGACCAAGACCACTGCAGCGCTGTTCGCCAGCAGCCACTTGAATGCGGTCAACTGCACCATCTGGTTGATGATCGCCGCAATCAGGGCGATGACCAAGATGCCGCGCAGTAACTGCACGGCTTGCGTGCCGCGAAACAACTGCAGCAACACATAGAAGATGACCGAGACCAGGGCGATGTCGACCAGGTTGCGCCAGTCTTGCAGCCGGCTCAGCGAAAGCAGAATTTCAGACATGTCGCCTTACTGGAGCGGAACTCCTCCTAGCAGATGGGCCAGCAGCGCCTTCTGGGCGTGCAGCCGGTTGTGCGCCTGCGGAAAGAGCAGGCTGTTCGGCCCGTCCGCCACGTCGTCGGTGATCTCTTCCCCGCGATGCGCCGGCAGACAGTGCATGACTTTGATGTCCGGATTGCGCGTAATAGACAGAAGCTGCTCGTTTACCTGGAACTTGGGGAATGCCTTGAGCCGTTCCTCGCGTTCTTTTTCCTGCCCCATGCTCGTCCAAGTATCCGTATAGACGACGTCGGCGCCGGTCACAGCCACCAATTCGTCGGTTACGATCACGTCCGTCCCCGATTGCTTCAAGACGTCCGGGTCGGGCTGATAACCCTGCGGTGCGATGACGCGCACGGACATGCCCACCTTGCCCGCCGCCATGATCAGGCTGGTGGCGACGTTGTTGCTGCCGTCGCCCACATAGGCCAGCGTCAGGCCGGCCAACTGGCCGAAGTACTCCCAGATCGTGAACATATCGGTCAGCGCCTGGCAGGGGTGATCGTAGTCGCTCAGCCCGTTGATCACCGGCACGCTGCTCCACTCTGCCAGTTGTAACACGTGTTCGTGCGCAAAGACGCGCGCCATAATGCCGTCTGCATAACCGGAAAGCACCCGCGCCACATCCGGCACGCTCTCCCTCGCGCCGAGGCCGACTTCCTGAGGGCTGATGTAAAAGGCATGTCCGCCCAGGTGTTGCATGCCCATCTCGAAGCTCACCCGCGTGCGCAGGCTCGGCTTCTGAAACAGGAGGGCCAGCGCCTTGTTGTCAAGGATAGGCGCATTCCTTCCCAAGCGCGTACGCTCATCCTTTAGCTCTTTGGCAAGGCGCAGCAATCCCCAGAATTGATCCTCGTCCACACTCCGGATTTCGAGGAAATGTCGCAGTGGCGTAATCGGCATGGTCAACCGTCCCCTCTTTGGCGTATATGGAATGGTTACTATAGACCATCAAATGCGGCGCCGCCGGCAAGGCTTCGGCCTGAGGCTTCAGCCGAACGGCCAGGTCGCCGTCAAGCCAGTTGCGCGGCGACGACCGGGTTGCTCAGCGCGCCCAGGCCTTCGACCTCGACCGTCATCACATCGCCCGGCTGCACGGGGCCGACGCCGGCCGGCGTGCCCGTCAAGACGAGATCGCCCGGCTCCAACGTCATGAACTGCGTCACAAAGGCCAGCACCCGCCCAATCGAGTAGATCATCAACGCGGTGTTGCCGTCCTGGCGCACTGCGCCGTTGACGGAACAGCGCACGAAGCGGTTGGCCGGGTCGAAGCCGGTGTCGATCCACGGGCCGACAGGGGCGAAGGTGTCGAACCCCTTGCCGCGCGTCCATTGGCTGTCCTTGCGCTGCAGGTCGCGTGCGGTCACGTCGTTGGCGACGGTATAGCCGAAGATCACGCTTGCCGCCTCTTCCTCCGCCACATGGCGGCAGCGCCGGCCGATCACGACCGCCAGTTCGCCTTCGTGGTCCACGCGTTGGCTGATGGCGGGATAGATGACGGCTTCCCCTGGCCCAATCACGGACGAAGGCGGCTTCAGGAAGATCAGCGGCTCCGGCGGGACTTCGTTGCCCAACTCGGCGGCATGCTCGGCGTAATTGCGCCCCACGCATACCAGTTTGCTCGGCGTCGCCGGGGCGAGCAAGCGTACGCCATCCAGCTTGCGCGGCGCGCCGACCACACGGAACTCCGCCCGTTCGGCCTGGGTCTGCATCAGGTAGGGCGCCCGGTCGACGGCATACACAACTTCGTCGTCCATAATGCCCCACTGGGGCTCCAGCCATTGCGGCGGCGTTCCGGGGACAATATCGACAAAACGTACAACGCGCATAGACGGTTCCTATTCTTTCCTGGCCATTCTTGGTCGAAAACAGCCAAGAATTGTTGCTGTCGCGCTCCGCCGGTTCCTAGAACCGCTGTTTACGAGAAGCGCGTGTCGTTGATGATCAACTGGAACTCGCAGCCCAAGAAGGTAATGGCCTGCCGCACCATCGTCATGCGGTCCAGAAATATCTCGAAGTATTCGATAACCTGCGCGTAGTTGGTGTCGATCTCCAGTTCCAGCGCGACCACCTTTTCTTCCGGGCGCACGCGTACGAAGCTGCGCGTGGTTGCGTAGTTGACGCGGTCGTGGATGTCGAATTCCGCCATTGTAGGGTTCTGCACACGGCTTCGATGCACATCCGCCTTGTCGGCGATGATCAGCGCGGCGGAAACCGGCGTCGTGGCTGTGCCGCGCTCTTCTTCGTGGTTGCCGATGGCGTTCATGATCAAGGCGCACTCGTCCGGCGGCATACCCAGCCGCGAGAGGATGCGCCAGGCCATCAGGCTGCTGCTCTGGGCGTGCGCCTGCCGGTGGATGCAGTTGCCGATGTCGTGCAGGTATCCGGCAATCTCCGCCAGTTGATGCGTGCGCTCCGGATAGTCCAGCCGCTCCAGCACATTGGCGGCAATGTGCCCCACCAGGCCGGCATGGCGCTGACCATGCTCGGTGAAGCCCAACGCAAACAGCGAAGCGTTCGCCTGCTGAATAAAGGCGACAACTTCCGGGTCGCGCCGCACTTCCTCAATCGTGACCACATTGCCGGTCTCCTGCACGGCAGTCACGCCGGGAGCGGCCTCTTTGGCCGGCAGCCCTTTGCTCGCAGACTCGACCGGTGCGGTTACGGCTTTTTTCTCAGAAACGCTCATTGTCACCTCGACCTATTCAGAATAAAACGCTTTGGCCCAGCGCCGCGGCGCTGACCAGCATGGCAAGCAGCCACCAGATATTTAGCCGCGACACGGGGCGCCCCTGAACCAAGGAGAGCCAGGTGGGCAGCCACAACACGGCCATCACCGCCAGCCACAGCGGCACGCGCAGCAGCGCCATCAACAGGGCGATGCCTATATCCGCCAGGGCCAGAAGCCCGATCCCGACCCGGTCGCGTGCGTTGCGCAAGACGCGTCCTTCGCCCCAGTTGTGTATGAGCCAAAGCAGCGTCAGCAGCCCATGCGCCTGCCAACTTGCCCCTTCGTCGCCCAGCCCAAAGTGGAACAGGACCAGCGTCCACGGCAGCGCGATCGTGATCACGCTGTGCAACAGCGCCGGCAGCGTATCCAGGGCGTGCCGGCTGATCCAGCCCAACACGGCAATGCACACGACGGCTGCGGTCATCCACACCGCGGGCGGGCCAAGCACGGCAGCCAGCGCAAAGGCCAGCGCCAGCGTCGGCAACCCCACGCGATAGAGCAAGTGCAGAACGCCCTTGTCGTCGCGCCCGAGAAACAGGGCGGCGGGTGAAGCCGCTTCCATGTAGGGCAGCCAGACGCGCCGGCGCAACTCGTGTTCGTGCAGCGGCAGCAACTCGGCGCGCCCGGCTGCAAGCCGCCAGATGCTCCCCCATACGGGGTCGACGAGCAGCAGCAGCACAGCCGCCTCGCTCCACGCTAGATCGAGGGGCCGCCCAAAAAGCCCGGCGGACAGGAAAGCGGCGACTGCGGCCCAGCTTGCCGTCGGGCGCCAGGGGTATTGGCTCAGCCAGAACTGGGCGTTGAGCGTGGCGCTGCCGGCCAGACTGACTTCGGCCTCGTCGCCGGGCGTATTCTCCGCATTTGCCATTGCCCGGACGCGCGCCGCCAATCGGTTAAATTGTTCTCCCACACCCGGCGGGACGATCGCAGGAAGTCTAGCCACGGCATACTCGGCAATCGATCGGCAAAGCGAAAAAAACCCACGCGAGCCGACAACCGCTCGCATGGGTCCCGAACCCGTGTTGATTATACCAGACTTAACCGGAGGCGAGAAACTAGATCGCCAATTTAAGACGGCCCGGTTCGATCTCGACTTCGACCTCGACGGCGTCGGTGCTCACCACCTCGCCGTCGAGGTGCACCGGCAGCGGTTCGTCGAAGCGCGCGTGCAGCCGCCGGCAGCGGAGCATGTGCACGGCCCGGTTGCCGGTGTGCTTGCCGAACAGGGCCAGCGGCAACAACATCAACACGCGTCGCCGCGAGAGCGCGTCGGCGATGGCGGCGTCGAACATGCCGTCGTCGAGCAGCGCATCCGGCGTCAGACGGAAGCCCCCGCCGGCGCGCATGGAATTGCCGACCGAGATCAACGAGATGCGCTGCTCAAGGGACTCGGCGTCGCCGTTGCCCGTTTCCCACACGATGTCGGCCCGGGGCATGCGATAGCTGCGTAAGGCGCGCAGCGCGGCCGCTAAATAAAGCAGGGAGCCGCTCAGCCGCTTGACGTGGCTGCTCTCCACCGTGACCGACGCTTCCAGCCCCATGCCGGCGTTGTTGGCGAAATAGCGGCGCAGCGATGTCCCCGATGCGTTGCGAACGTTCAGTACGCCAAGATCGATGCGCCGGGTGTGACCGTTGGCAATCGCCGCGGCCACGCCTTCCGGCGATTTCGCGGCGCCCAGCGCGTGCGCCAGATCGTTGCCTGTGCCGGCGGCAAAGAGCGCCAGTTTTCCCAACAGCACGCCGGGGAGGGCCGCTTCGGCCATGCCGTTGACCGTCTCGTTCATCGTCCCGTCGCCGCCGGCGACAAGGATGATGCCGTAGCCTCGCTCCTGCGCGGTCTTCGCCAGAGAACGCGCATCGCCGGGGCCGGTTGTCTCGACCAAGTCATAGGACACGCCGGCATTGCGCAGCGACTCGATCAGCCGCTGTTTGCGGGAGGCGGACCGGCCGCGTCGCGCCGCCGGATTGTAGACCACCAACACGCGCTCCACGGGGCGGCTGCCTACACGTGACCCGCAACCGGGGCCAGCACAAGCCCCTGGCGCGGCGGCACGGTCACGCCGTCGAGCCGGCCATGCCGCGACACAAACTCGCCGCGGCCCCATACCGCACGGCACAGGGTCCCGTCCGCCAGCCAAGTAGCGCTGGGCACGGTCACCTTCGCCGGTTCGTTGCCTGTGTTGAACAGCGTCAACAATGTCTCCTCCTCCGTACAGCGTAAAAAGCCGTAGACGCCTTCGGCTGCGTAGACTGTTTCGTGTCCGCCGGTTTGTAGCGCGGGATGGCTGCGCCGCAGCGCCAAAGCCCGGCGGTAGTAGTCCAGCAGGTCGTTATTCCACAGGCTCTCGTCATGCCAGGGGAAGGCGGCGCGGCAGTAGGGGTCCGTCGCCCCGCTCATGCCGATCTCGTCGCCGTAGTAGATGCACGGCGCGCCTGGCATCGTCATTTGGAAGAGGACGCACAGCCGCAGCGCGCTCTCGTCGCCGCCCAGTATCCACAGAGCGCGGGCCGTGTCGTGGCTGTCCATCAGGTTCAACTGGGCCAGCGCGATTTCCGGCTCGTAGAGGGAGAGGTTGTGATCGATGGCTGCGGCGAATGCCATGGCGTCGACCGGCTCCAGCGCGTAGCCGCCTGGCTGGTAATCGGTGCGCAGCGTCTCGGCGCCGAAGAAGCCCAGCGCCGCCCGGCTGAACACGTAGTTCATCACGCCGTCGAAGCGGTCCCCGCGCAGCCACTCGACCGCATCGTGCCAAATTTCGCCGACCAGATAGGCTTCGGGATTGGCCTGTTTGACCACGGTGCGGAACTTCTGCCAGAAGGCGGCGTCGGCGATCTCTTCCGGCACGTCCAGGCGCCAGCCGTCGGCGCCGAATTCGATCCAGTAGGCGGCTACGTCCAGCAGATAGTCGCGCACGCCGGGGTTCGCCACGTTGAACTTGGGCAGCGCGGGCAGCCCCCACCAAGCCGCATAGTTGGGCGAAGTGTGGTCGTCAGCCGGGTAGGGGTAGAGCGGCCAATTATTGACATAAAACCAATCGATGTAGGGCGAGTTGCCGCCGGTCTCCAGGATGTGATGGAAGGCCCAAAAGCCGCGGCTGGCGTGGTTAAAGACGCCGTCCAGCACGACATGCATCCCTCGTTCGTGCGCGGCGTCGAGCAGCTCGCGCAAGGCGTCGTTGCCGCCCAACAGCGGGTCTACCATGTAGTAGTCGTAGGTGTGGTAGCGATGGTTCGCGGCCGAAGCAAACACCGGGTTCAGGTAGAGCGCATTGACGCCCAACGCCTCCAGGTAGTCCAGCTTATCGACGATGCCCAACAGGTCGCCGCCCTGGAAGCCCTGTTCTTCTGGAGGGCTGCCCCACGGGACGAAGCGAATGCCGCGCGGGTGTTGGATTCTTTCGCTGCGCGCAAAACGGTCGGGAAAGATCTGGTAGAAAACTGCGTGCTTGACCCAGTCCGGTGTATGGACAGCCATAGAACTCCGATTCTAGTGCGATGGTTGGCAGCCTGTCTGCGCAAGCGGCAGGGCATTTTGGCATAGAGGCCGTTGGGTTGTCAATCTCGCCGAGTTTGGTCTGCGCCGCTTCTCAGCCCGCCGCTCGCTAGGCGGATAGCCGCTCCATCATATGCGTCAGACGCCCGACGGAATCCTTCAGCCCGCCCGATCTGCTGCGCCGCGTCCAGAGCACGCGGTAGCGCTCGATCAGCCGCCCAAGTTCTTCGGCTAACACGGCGCGCGTCGCCGAGCCGATCTCCTCGACCGGCTTATCCAGGCCAACGCTCAAGCGGGCGACGCCCAATGCGCAGACCCATGCGAGCGTGTCCGCCACCCACTCAAATTCGGAGCGGATCAGTTCGCCGTCGGCGCGGCGCAACTGCGCCCAGCGCATGGGCTCCATCACCTCGTCGATGTAGCTGATGGTCTGCTCCAGCCGGGGGATGGTCATACCCGCGGCCTGACGATGATCCGGCAGGGCGTCGGGCAGCGTCAACAGCCAGAAGAGCGGCGAGCTATTGTGCAGCGGATCCCCGGCTTGCAGATAGACCCTGCCCAAGTCGCAGGCGATGCGCCCCATCACCCCGGCGCGGTCGCCGAACACGTGCGCGTCCAGCATGGCGGGCCAGTCGGGCGCGTAGGGCTGCTGCGCCGAGGCCGCGTTCCATGAGAAATAGGCGCCGGCCAGGAAGCCGAAAAAGCTGACGGGCAGCGGCTGCAAATGCCCGTTGTCACCCCAGTCCGTGTTCAGGTAGCCGACAGCCCCGTGCTCATAGCCGCTGACCGCCGCATTCGCCAGGTTGCCCAGCGCGTTGTCGGTGCGGCCGGACAAGGTGTTCCAACTGCTCGTGCCGGGGCAGACATAGAAGCTGCGGCCCGACGCGGCGATCAGGGCGACATTCTCGGCAAATGGGTAATCCGCCTCGTAACCCCACTCCAGCGCAATCACATCGCGCGGCAGCTCCGACACCAATTCCGGCTCGTCGCGCACGATGATGTCGCTCCAGAACTGCATCGTGCGGCCGCGCTCGGTGACGAGACCGTGGATCTTCTTCAGAAATTCCAGGTAGACGCGCCCCGTGCCTTTTTCGGCGCAGGCCTCGCTTGAGCGTCCCAAGCCCAGGTCGAACGTCTCATCCAGGCCGACGTTGAACTGGCGGCTGCTGAAGTGCGGCAGCAATTGATCGTACAGGTCGGCCAACAGGTCGAGGCTGCCCGGGTCGATGGGACACAGGCTGTACGGCTCCTTGTCAGGCGTGAAGGGGTGGTCGATCCCTTCCGGGCTTTCGGCCAAGTGGCGGTAGGCGTCGTGCTTCAGCCAGCGGTGCATATGGCCGAAGCTGTTCTGGTTGGGCACGAGTTCAATATGCCGTTCACGGCAATAGGCGTCGAGCAGCATGACCTCTTCGCCCGTGAGGGGGCCGGCATCCTTCCAGACGACCTCGTGGCCCCGGTAGGCGAAGGTATGCTCGGTATAGAGTTGGAGTTGGTTCACCTTGAGACTGGCCAACAGGTCGACCAACTCGTAGAGCGTCTTCATGGTCGGGACGCGGTCGCGGGAGACGTCGAACATGACGCCGCGCTGCGGGTAGTCCGGCCAGTCTTCGATCTGCACGGCGGGCAGCACGATGTTGCCAAAGTCGCCGGCGTGCATCGTGATCAACTGCCACAGGGTCGTTGCGCCGTAGAAGAGCCCGGCGGCGTCTCCGGCGGTGATGAAGACGCCATCCCGGCCGATCACCAGCCGGTAGCTCTGCGGGCGCGGACAGATGGCGGCATCCACGTCAAGGGTGATTTCGGCTTTGCCGGTGGACGCTGCCGTGATCGTGGAGACGATGCCGAAGGTATGGCCATTCTTCTTCAGCCAGTTCGCGCTGAACAACAGGGCCTGCGCATCCTGCGCCAGTCGAATCGTCAGCGAACGCGGCAGAGAGACCTGATCCTCCAATGGGGAGAGTTTCTGTGGCTTTGGAGCGAGCAAGTCGAAGCGTGCGTTCATATCGCATCCTCCGGAGTTTGCCGG
>JASGTU010000091.1 GCA_030058085.1 Chloroflexota bacterium | reverse complement strand
CGAAGCATCTCGCGAGACTTATCCGAACCAGTCGGCGCTCAAATCTCTCCATGCAGGATTCATAGACTCAATCAGCGCGATCTTCTTCGCTCGCAGCCACCCCTTGATCTGCTTCTCGCGCTCGATGGCAACGCGTACATCATTGGTGCTTTCGTAATAGACCAGATACCGGATTCGATATTTGCTGGTAAACTCAGAACCATGCCCACTCTTATGTTCGCAAATCCTTCGCCTAAGATCATTCGTCATACCGGTGTACAGTGTTTTTGATCGGTTAGAGAGGATGTAAACATAGTATTCGTGCACGGATCACCCTCTTGTCTATTCGTGAAGGAAATGCCGAGCGCCACACCCTGTCATGCTGAGCGGAGCGAAGCATCTCGCGCCACACGCCCAGACCCTTCGCTGCGCTCAGGGTGACAACTTGCGCCCACCCCTGTCATGCTGAGCGCCACACCCTGTCATGCTGAGCGCAGCGAAGCATCTCGCGCGTCCGCCGCTCAGGGCGACAACCGGGCGGCGTCCGTCTCGTACTGGGCGAACATGCGCTTGGCTAGGGCTATGTCCTCCGCGATGGTGGACGTGTCCTCTTGGGACGACAGCTCCACGGTGAGAAAGCCCTCGTAGCCCAGCGCCAACATGCGGTCGACGACGTGATGGTTGTCGGTCGTGCCCTGCCCGAAGCGCACGAACTCCTTGCGCCCGAAGCCGTTGTTTTCCTTGAGGTGGATGTGGTTGATGCGCAGCTTGAAGCGGTCGATCAGCGCGTCCATATCCACGCCCGCGGCGTCGAAGTGGCCGGTGTCCAGGCAGATGCCCACGTGCGACGAGTCGATGACGTCGAAGATGCGGGCGTAGTCGTCGATGTTTTCCAGGTTGGCGCCTGCGTGGTTCTCCAGGCAGATGAGCACGTCCTTCTCCTCGGCGGCGGGCGCAACCTCCTGCAGGACGGTGATGATCGCCTCCAGCCCGCCCTCCTTGCCGCGCCCGGCGCCGGTGAAGGAGACACGGCGGCAGCCCACTTCAAGGGCGGCGTCGAGGAAGCGCAGCTTGTGGGCCACGTCCTTGCTCAGTTCGCGCGGGTTGCTTGCGCCGAAGCCCATGCCGTGGATGCAGGCGGGCAGGATGTTGCGCTCGGCGCAGCGCTGCTTCAGCTCGCGCATCTTGGCCGGCGTGACCGCCGAGGGATACCAGGCATTGAACTCGATGTAGCGGTAACCGACTTCGGGCATGATGCGAAAGCTCTCGCGGAAGTCGTTGTCCTCGAAGCCGTCGCACGAAATGGTGGCGCAGGCCAGACCGATCATAGAAAAAACCTTCCCGTTAGCCGCTGGCCCCGGTTGGGGGCTGCGGCGGTTGTTGTGTTCACGCAGTGCGTGCGTTAGCACGATTATTCCGGCGGCGGGTTGGCCGCTTCCCGGCCCTCTGCGGCGAGGAAGCCTTCGATGCACTGCGCGGCCACGCGCTGGTTGATCTCGTTGTTGACGGCATGGACGGCGGCGGCCTCGCCGCTGCGCAGCGCGTTCAAGATCGCCGTGTGGTCGACCACAGCCAGCCAGTGGTCGTAGTCGGGCAGCGTGACGGTGTGGTAGTGGAAGACAATCGAGCACTGGACGGCAATGTTCTGCCACATGCGCAGCAGCCGCCGGTTGCCGGAAAGCTCCACAACGCGCTGATGAAAATCCATGTCCAGCTTGAATTTGCGCGGCACGTCCTCGGTGAGAATGGCCTCGCCCAGCTCGTCGATGCGCGCCCGCAGCTCGGCGAAGTCCGCCTCGGTCAACCGGTCGATAATCAGGTCCGCGGCCAGGTTTTCCAGCCCGGAGCGGATGGCAAAGATCTCGGCAATCTCGGGCGGGGTGTACTTGGTCACGAACCAGCCCCGGTTGGGGAAGTACTGCACCAGGCCGTCGCGCTCCAGCAGGCCGAGCGCCTCGCGCAGCGGGGTGCGGCTGATGTTGAGCAGCGGCGTCAGCTCGCGCTCCTGGATGTGGTCGCCCGGCTTGAGGTTGCGCTCGAAGATGGCCTGGCGGATCTGGTTATAGACCTGTTCGCGCAGCGTGACCGGTTTGACGCGCGTCATGGCCTGTTGCAGCAATGCGTTGCTTGCGTCCGTCATAAGCGCTCCTGTAGGCGCTCCCGGCCCTATTCGGCCTGGGTGAAGTCGGGCAGGCGTACGATGGCGCCGCCTTGCTGGGCCGATTGGTGGGCGCAGATGCCGACGCAGGTCCAGTTGGCGCTGGCGGCGGCGTCGGGCCAAGGCGCCTTGCCCTCGACCAGCGCCGAGACAAAGGCGTGCACCAGGTGCGGGTGCGAGCCGCCATGCCCGCCGCCTTGGATGAAGGAAAGATGGCCTGCATCCTGGATGGTGGTGGTGAAGCGGCGGATCGCTTCGGGCAGGCGGTGGGCGTAGTCGGGCACGGAGACGCGCTCTGCGATCTCCGGCTCGGGCTTTTTGGCGGTGTGGATGATGTGCTCCTCGCCTTCGATCAAGGCCCATTCGAAGCTCTTCTTCGTGCCGTAGACGTCGAAGGACTCGCGGTATTGGCGGGCGGTGTCGAAGAGGAAGCGCCAGATGTGGGCGGCGACGTCGGAGTCTTTGATCTTGATGTGGCAGGACTCGACGGCGAAGGGGTTGCCCGACTTCTGCGCCAGGCGCTCGTTGATCGTGCCCGACCCGAAGCAGGAGACATATTCGGCGCGGCCGTCGACCAGCCCCAGCACCGGCGAGACGACGTGCGTGGCGTAGTGCATGGGGATCATGCGCTCCCAATATTCGGGCCAGCCTTCCATGTCCTGCGGGTGAGAGGCGGCCATGTACTGGATTTTGCCCAGTTCGCCCTTCTCGTACAGCTCCTGGATGAAGAGAAACTCGCGGCTGTAGACGACCGTCTCGGCCATCATGTACTTGAGGCCGGTCTCCTTGACCAGTTGGACGATCTGCTCGCACTCCTCGATAGAGGTGGCCATGGGCACGGTGCAGAGGACGTGCTTGCCTGCCTTGAGCGCGGCGATGGACATCCAGCCGTGGTCGGGGATGGGCGAGTTGATGTGCACGAAGTCGACGTTGGGGTCGGCCAAGACCTGCTCAAAGTCGGTGTAGCGGGCTTCCACGCCGAAGGCGTCGCCGACGCTGTCGAGCTTCTCGCGCGTGCGCTGGCAGATGGCGTACATGTTGGCGTGGGGGTGCGCTTGGTAAATGGGGATGAACTCGGCTCCAAAACCAAGGCCGATGATGGCGACGTTGACCTGGCGGTTGGCGTCTGGCATGGCAAGGCTCCTTGGGTGAACGCGCCGCCGGGGCGTAAGCGAGGGCCGTAGGCGGTGCGGGCGGGTAGGTGGGAAAAGGGATAGTTTGGGTGCGAACGCCGTAAGATTGTATACAATATACAATATACGCACGGGGACGTCAAGGTGGGGGACTTTTGTGGTTGCCCGCTATGCGTCATCCGTCATGCGTCACCTGTAGGGGTAGTTCGTAGGTGCGCCATCCCTGGCGCACGAGCGGCACGTCCGGCGGCAAGGATGCCGCCTCTACGATCTGAAGAATCTCGTTGCCTCCGAGGTCGTAGGGGCGGCAACATGGGATCGCCGGCATCTTTGCCGGCATTCTCGCCTGAGCCTTTGCCGCCAGGGATGGCGGCGTTCCCGGCGCAGCGTTGACGGATGACGCCTGACTCGCGACCCATCGAAAATTCCAAACGCGCCGCTTGACATCCTGCCCCAATCGGTTTACAATCGTTGTGTACATCGTTGTATACTTCGATGAATATAACGATGTACACACGTTTTCCTCGTTCACATTCTTTTCCTTGCCATACGGCGTCTGCGCCGGCGCCGCCATTCTCTCAACGTCGATCAAGGCGCAAATCCAGACGGACCGACCCATGCCATGCCTGTCGCCCATACAACGCAGGCCGAATCAGCCCACACGTTCCGCGCTTTGCGTATTGCATCCCTGCACGCAAAGACATAGTCCCCTTTTCCTTTCTCTCTCACATTTCCAGACCTAGATGGAGGAGTCGAAAATGAAGACAGAACAGACCCCAAAGCGGACGCTTAACCGCCGCAAGTTCCTGCAGCTCAGCTCGACCGCAGCCGGCCTCGCCCTGCTCAGCGCCTGCGCCGCGCCGGCCGCGCAGCCCGGCGAGAGCGCCGTCCCCGGCCAGGAGCAGATCCTGCTGCGTTACTCGCACTGGGGCAACGAAGACGAGAAGGCTTCGACCTGGAGCACCTTGCAGGCCTTCATGGAGCAGAACCCTAACATCACCGTCGAGCAGATGTACATCCCCGAAGCGGGCGACCCCTACCTGCAGAAGATGAACGCCATGGCCGCCAGCAACACGCTGCCCGACGGCGCCCTCTTCCCCGACGCCCATACTCTCAACTGGGGCTTGCGCGACATGTTCCTCGACCTCTCCGAGATCTATACCGGCGAGCACGAGAAGGTCGACGCCATCCAATACAGAACGCCGGACGGGCGCATCGTCGGCGTCTCCGGCGCGCAGGAAATCCAGCTCATCTGGTACAACAAGGACCTCTTCGACGAGGAAGGCATCCCCTACCCGCCTGCCAGCGCCGAGGAAGCCTGGTCCTGGGATCAGTCGCTGGAATTCGCCAAGCAGCTTACCGTGGACATCAACGGCAATAACGCGCTTTCGGCGGCGTTTGACCCGACCAGCCTGGATCGCTTCGGCTTCCAGATTGGGCTGTCGGATATGCCGGTCATCACCTACATGCGCAGCAACGGCGGCGACATCTTCAACGAGGACTGGACAGGGCTGACGCTGGACGCGCCGCAAAGCGTCGAGGCCATCCAGATGATGGCCGACCTCATGAACGTGCACAGCGTCATGCCCAAGCTGACCGCCGGCGGCACCATGAGCACCGACAGCGGCCTGCTCTCGCGCAAGATCGCCATGGCCATGGACGGCCAGTGGGTGCTGGAAACGCTCAACCGCGTGCGCCGTGAAGAAGGCCTCAACTTCGGCATCGGCGTCCTGCCCTACATCCAGGACAAGGTGACCACCGCTACGGGCGGGCCGATTATCGCCTTCAGCGCCTCACAACATCCGGCGGAGGCTATGCAACTGGTCTCCTTCATCATGGACCCGGCTAATACGCCCGACTACATCACCGGCGGCCTGTGGATGCCCAACGAAAAGCGTTGGTACCACGAGCCGGAGTTGCTGTCGATCTGGATCGACAACGAGAACCACCCGCCGGAGTATAAGAGCGCCGTGGTCGACTACTCGCTGGACTATGTGACCCGGCCGCTGCCGATTTACCGCCTGCCCAACTGGCCGGGCATGTGGCAGATCCTGAACCCTGCCTTGGAGCAGGTGTGGCTGGGCGAGAAGACTGCCGAAGAGGCGATCGCCGGGGTTATGCCGCAGGCGTCGGCCTACTTCGACGCCGAAATCGCCCCCCTGATGATCTAGCCTCTCAGCCGCCGGCAAGAACAGCATTCAGGTTCCTGCCGGCGGCCTGCTCCGCCAACCGTTTGCGCCGGTTTCAACCTCGGGAGTGACAAGGTGACAGCCCTTCCCGCCGACAAGCCAACAAAGCGATTCTTTCCGACCTACAGCCTGAGGCGGCGCGAAGCCATCGCCGGCTATTTCTTCGTGGCGCCGGGCATCTTGGGCTTCCTGATCTGGGTGTTCGGCCCCATGGTCGCCACGCTGCTGCTCAGCTTCACCGACTGGCCCATCATCGGCCAGGCCAAGTGGGTCGGGCTCGACAACTACGTACGGCTCTTTACGGTCGACCCCTTCTTCTACAAATCGCTGCGGGCGACGCTCTATTTCGCCTTCGGCAGCGTCTTTCTGCGCATCGTCTACACCTTCCTGGTCGCGATGCTTTTGAACCAGGACGTGCGCGGCAAGGCCTTCTTCCGCACCGTCTATTACCTGCCCTCCATCGTGCCGGTGGTGGCGTCGAGCATGATCTGGATGTGGCTCTACCACCCGGATTTCGGCCTCTTCAACGCCATACTCAAGGGCATGGGCCTGCCGCCCTCGCGCTGGATCCACGGCACGCAATCCGTGATCCCGTCCATCATCCTGATGGACCTGTGGGCGGCGAGCAGCACGATCCTCATCTTTCTGGCCGGGCTGCAAGGCGTGCCGCGCCAGTTGCTGGAGGCGGTGGAGATCGACGGCGGCAACTGGTGGAACAAGCTGACGGCGGTGACCCTGCCGCACATGACGCCCTTCATCTTCTTCAACATGGTCCTGGGCTTTGTCAGCGCCTTCCAAATCTTCACGCAGTCGTTCATCATGACCAATGGCGGCCCCAACGACGGCAGCCTCTTCTTTGTGCTGCTCATCTATCGTGAGGCGTTCGGCAACAACCGCATGGGCTTGGCCTGCGCCATCGCCTGGATTTTGTTCCTGCTGATTGCGCTGGTGACTTTCTTGGTCTTCAAAACCTCCCGCTCCTGGGTCTTCTATTACGGTGACGAAGAATGATCAAACGCAAAACCATCCAAAAGTCTCTCACGCTCGTCGTGCTGATCGGCGGCGCGCTGATCGCTTCGGTGCCGCTGTACTGGCTGGTGCGCAGTTCGCTCATGACCCTGGGCGAGATCTTCATCTTCCCGCCGCTGCTCTGGCCCAAAATCATGCGCTGGTCCAACTATTACGACGCGGTGACGGTGGTCAACTTCCTGCTCTACTTCAAGAACACCATGACCATCATGATCCCCGTTCTGTTTGGGACTTTGCTGACGAGCAGCATGGTCGGCTACGGCTTCGCCCGCATGCGCTTTCCGCTCAAGCGCTTCTGGTTCACGCTGATCCTGAGCAGCCTGATGCTGCCCTACGCCGTGAGCATGCTGCCCACCTTTCTGCTGTGGGCGCGCCTCGGCGCCATCAACACGTTCTACCCGCTGACCGTGCCCATCTGGTTCGGCGGCGGCGCCTTCAACATCTTCCTGCTGCGCCAGTTCTTTCTCACCATCCCCAGGGAGTTGGAAGACGCCGCCATTATCGACGGGGCGAGCCACTTCCAGATCTTCGCGCGTATCATGACGCCGCTGATCAAGCCGGCGCTGATCGTCGTCGGCCTGTTCACGTTCCTCAACGTCTGGAACGATTTCCTCAACCCCTTGATCTATCTGAACGAAGAAAAGAAATATACGCTGGCCCTCGGCCTGATGCAGTTCCAGGGCACGTACAGCACGGACTGGAGCCTGTTGATGGCCGGCGCCACCATCGTCGTCATCCCGCCCGTCATCGTCTTCATCTTCGGGCAGAAGTACTTTATCGAAGGCGTGACCATGACCGGGCTTAAAGTCTAGAACGCAAGGAGCAACTAACGATGACGTTGCAGGCCAATTCGACCCCCGCGCCGGCGGCTGCGCGCCGCAAGCGACAGCCGGTTCCCGTCGCACAGACGACAATCGAAGACGACTTCTGGAGCCCTAAACTGCGCCTCGTGCGCCAGGTGACGCTGGACGACGTGTTCACCAAGTTCGAGAAGGGCGAAGCCTTCGCCAATTTCGACAAGGTCGCCCGCGGCGAACGCGGCGGCTTCCACGGCCACCCCTGGTTCGACGGCCTCATCTGCGAGACGATGCGCGGGGCGGCGGACTTCCTGGCCGTAGAGTATGACGCGCAGTTGGACGAACGGCTGGACGGGTACATCGAACGCATCGCGGCCGCGCAAGCGGCGGACCCCGACGGCTACATCAACACCTATGTCACGCTCACGCACCCCGACAAGCGCTGGGGGGCCAACGGCGGCAGCCAGCTCTACCACCACGAGATGTACAACGCCGGCTGTCTAGTCGAGGCGGGCGTGCATCACTACCTCGCCTTGGGCAAGACGAACCTGCTCGCTCTCGCCGTCCGCTTCGCCAACTACATGTGCGACACGATTGGGCCGGCGCCCAAGCACAACCTCGTGCCGGCGCACTCGCTGTCCGAAGAGGCGCTGATCAAGCTCTACCGGCTTTTCCGCCAACAGCCCGACCTGGCGGCGCAACTGCTCCCCGGGCGCGACCCCGCACAATACCTGGAGTTGGCCCGCTTCTGGATCGACAACCGCGGCAACCACCAGGGACGCATCAGCTTCACCGAGTACGCCCAGGACCACTGCTGCACGGTCGATCAGCCGGAAGCCGTAGGCCACGCCGTGCGAGCCGTCCTGCTCTACATCGGCCTGACTGCGCTAGGCCTGGAACTCGACGACAGCGGCTATCTGGCGGCGGCGCACAGGCTTTGGCAGGACGTGACCGAGCGCAAGCTGTACATCACCGGCGGCGTCGGTCCGATCCACGAGTACGAGGGGTTCTCGTACGGCTACTACCTGCCTAATACGGGCTATCTGGAGACCTGCGCCGGCGTGGGGCTGGCTTTCTGGGCCGGGCTGATGGGCCAGGCCTTCGACGGGGCCGTCTACGCCGACGTCTACGAGCGCGCCCTCTACAACAACATCTTGCCGGGCGTGTCTCTGGACGGCAAACGCTACACCTACCAGAACCCGCTGACGGCGAAGGGCAATATCCACCGCTGGGAGTGGCATGGATGCCCCTGCTGCCCGCCCATGCTGCTCAAGGCGCTGTCCGAGTTGGGCGGCCAGATCTACGCCTATGACGACGAGGACATCTACGTCCACCAGTATGTGGGCGGCCGCAGCGTCATCCCCTTGCCCGCGGGCGAGGTGGAGTTGACCCAGCGCTCCAGCTATGTTTGGGAGGGGCGCGTGGCTATCACAGTGCACACGCCCGGCGCACGCACCTTCGGTCTGCGCCTGCGCCTGCCCGGCTGGAGCGGGGACTTCCGGCTGCGCGTCAACGGGCAGCCCCCCAGCCCGGTCGAAATTGAGCATGGATATGCCGTGATCCGGCGAGAATGGCAGGATGGTGATACGATTGAACTGGAGTTAGCCATGCCGGTTGAGCGCGTGGCGGCGCATCCCTTCGTGAACGATGTGCGGGGCAAGGTCGCGCTGCAGCGCGGGCCGCTTGTCTACTGCCTGGAGGGCGTGGATAATCCGGACGAGCCCAACCCCGTCCTGCCGGCGGATGCGCAGTTCGAGGCGCAGTACGACCCCGATCTGTTGGGCGGCGTGGCGGTGATCCGCGGTGCGGCCCAAGACGGGCGGCAGGTCGTCGCCGTGCCGTATTACGCCTGGGATAACCGGCCGGCGGCGGCGGAGAGCGAGGATTGGATGCAGGTCTGGCTGGGACAAGCGGGGCTAGAGAAAGCCACGCTTACCGAGGCCGGCGACCTGACGGGCTGGGAGAACGTCCTCTACCGCCCCTTGCCGCTGTAGTGGCGCGATCGCTAAATGGTTTGATCGCCAAATACGCACGATGTCATGCTGAGCGTAGCGAAGCATCTCGAACGCCGGCGCATCGCGATTCTTCAACTCGCTGACGCTCGCTTCAGAATGACAGGCGCGTGACCTAAGAGGAAAGCAAGAACATGCAGCGCAACCCGCGTCGTAAGAAGCGCGTCACCTTGCGAGATGTCGCCAAACATGCCGGCGTCTCGCCCAAGACCGTATCCAATGTGCTCAACGACTGGCCGTATGTTTCCGACGAGACGCGCCGGCGGGTCCAGGCTTCGATCGATGCGCTGGGCTATCGCCAGAGCATCCTGGCGGCCAGCCTGCGCACAGGGCGCACCAAGACGATCGGCGTCGTCATCCCCGACATCACCAACCCCTTCTTCGGCCAGGTCGTGCGCGGCTGCGAAGATGTCCTGTACAACGCGGGGTACAGCATCTTCCTGTGCAACACCAACGAGGACGCGGCCAAGGAGCGCACCTATCTCGACATCCTCGCCAACCGGCGGGTGGACGGCCTCTTGCTCTTCGGCGCCCACCCCAGCTCCGAGGAGTTGACCGCAGCGGTGCACGGCGAGATACCGATAGTGGCGGAAGACTCGCCGGCCGAGAGCGACAACACCACCGTCATCGACATCGACAACAGCGCCGGCGCGGCGATGGCCGTGCGCCACCTGTTGGACCTGGGCCACAAGCGCATCGCCCACCTGGGCGGGCCGAGCGAACGCGCGGCGGCCAACGGTCGCCACGAAGGCTACCAGCAGGCGCTGGAAGCCGCCGGTGTCGACTATGATCCGGCGCTGGTCATCCGCTGCAAACCGACCATGCGCGGCGGCTATCACGCCGCGCTGCAATTACTGGGCGACGAACAGCCGGCCGCGCTCTTCTGCTACAACGACCTGATGGCTATCGGCGCCATGGTGGCGTGCCGGCGGCTGGGGCTGGAGATCCCCGACGACGTAGCGATCGTCGGCTTCGACGACATTGCCATGGCCTCGCTCGTCACGCCCATCCTCACGACGGTGCGGGTGCAGCAATATGAGATGGGACGCCTGGCGAGCGAGCTGCTCCTGAAGCGGCTGGGCGACGACGAGGAAGTGCCCGGCCGCGTCAAGGTTCCGGTGGAGTTGATCGTGCGCGGCTCTTGCGGGGCCAAGCGCATGTCGTCCCGGCAAGTCTCGCTCATCTTGGAGCGCCTGCTCGATTCCGACCTGGTCGATCTGGCCCCGTGCGAATCCGACGAGTCACACATCGCGAGTCAGGCGTCATGCGTCACCCCTGACTCGTAACGCACGACGCGTGCTCTCGCTCTTTATACACTTGATCTGTGTGTCAAATAGGCGTACAATGCGGCCATGCAAACAGAACCGATCACCTCATCCCCAAAAAATCAGCGCATCTCGACGCGCGTGACCGGCGAACACAAAGCGCTATTTGAACAGGCCGCTGCGCTCAAGGGGCTCTCGCTGACCGACTTCATGGTGAGCGCCGCCTATGAAGCCGCGGTTAAGACGCTGGCGGATAGCCGCATCGTCCTGGAACTTGGGCCGGAGGACACGCGCGCCTTTGTGGAGCGCATCCTGGCTCCCCGCGACCCGTCCGAGCTGCCCGTCTTGCAGGCCGCCGTGCATCAGCCACAACCGCCTAAGGACTAAGCCTTGTCCAGCCCGGAACAACCTCGCATCCGCCCCCTGACGCGAGCACATGACCGCAAGGGCTTCTCTTGCGGCAACGAAATGCTGGACCGCTATCTGCACACTCAGGCGCGCCAGGATATTCAACGCCGCGTCGCCCAGGTCTACGTACTATTGGACGAGGACCAGCGGACTATTCTGGGATATCACACCCTTTCCAACAGCAGCGTACTTTTGTCCGATTTGCCGGAGGAGTTGCGCAGACGGCTGCCACGTTACCCCAAAATTCCTGTCACACTGCTGGGCCGGTTGGCCGTGGCTGCCCGCTGCCAGGGACAAGGCTTTGGCCGTCTGTTATTGGTAGACGCGCTGCGACGCAGCGCCCGCCAGGCGACGGAAATCGCATCCGCTGCAGTCATCGTGGATGCTATCGACGAGAGCGCGGTCAAGTTCTATCAGAGATACCACTTCCTGGCTCTGCCGGAAACGCCTCGCACGCTGTTCCTGGAGATGGCGACCATCCAGAAGTTGTTTGAATAACAGACGCATGACGGGCTATCCATGACTAACGGCGTGATCTTCGACATCAAAGAGTTTGCCTTGCACGATGGGCCGGGCGTGCGCACCACGGTCTTCCTCAAGGGCTGCCCGCTGCGCTGCGCCTGGTGCCATAACCCGGAAGGCATCTCGCCGCAGCCGCAGACGATGCGCAGCCTGCGCGGCGAGCGCATCGCCGGCCGCGAATTCGCGCCGCACGAACTGGCGCGCATCCTCAACCGCCAGGCCGCCGCGCTGCGCGCCTGCGAAGGCGGCGTCACCTTCTCCGGCGGCGAGCCGCTGATGCAGGCCGATTTCGTGGCCGAAACGGTCGACCTGCTCGACGACCTGCACGTCACGCTCGACACGTCGGGCTATGCGAGCGAGCGCGACCTGCGCACCGTGCTGGCGCGCACGGACCTGGTCTACTTCGACCTCAAGCTGATCGACGCGGCGGCGCACCGGCGCTATACCGGCGTCGACAACGCGCCCATCCTGCGCAACCTGCGCATCCTGGCGGGCAGCGGCGTCCCCTTTGTGATCCGCGTCCCCCTGGTCCCCGGCGTAACCGATACGGACGAGAACCTGGCGGCCATCGCGCGGACGGTGCGCGGCCTGCCGGGTATGCAGCGCGTCGACCTGCTGCCCTACAACCAGGCCGCCGGCGGCAAGTACGCGGCCGCGGGCATGGCCTGGCGGCCCGACTACGACGAAACGCGCCCGCTCAACCTCAACACCGCCGTCTTCGAGACCCTGCAAGTAAAGGTGCGTGTGCAATGAACGAACGAATCCGGCAACTGAAAGAGCGTACGCGCCAGGGCGCGCACCATGTCTGGCGGCAGAAGACGCCGGTCGACGTGCTCACCGAGTGCGAGGCCGAAGATCTATCGCTGCCGCGGCGCATGGCCCGCCTCATCCGCCGCCAGTGCGAGGCGGAAGCCGCGATCGTCGAGCCGGACGAGCGCATCGTCTTCACGCGCACGCTGCCCGCGGCCATCCCGCCAGTAATGCGCGGCGAGGAATGGGACGCCATCGCCGCGCGCCATACGCTGCACGAGCTTGGCCCCATCAGCAACGTCTGCGCCGACTGGGGCATGGTCTTGCAGCAGGGGCTGCTAGGGCGCAAAGATGCGGCGCTGGCGGCGCGGCAGCGCTATGTGCACGACGCCGAAGCGGTCGAGTTCCTGGACTGCGCCGTGGAGAGCATCGACGCCGTGCTGGGGCTGGCCGCGCGCCACGCGGCGACGGCCCGCCGCGTCGGGCGTCACGACGTAGCCGAGATATTGGAGCGTGTGCCGGCGCACCCGCCGCGCACCTTCCACGAGGCGCTGCAGGCGCTGCGCCTGCTCCACGCCGTGGTGTGGCTGGGCGGCAACTACCATGTCGGCCTGGGGCGATTCGACCAGTACATGTGGCCCTATCTGCGCGCCGATCTGCAAGCAGGCCGCCTGGACATGGACGGCGCGGCCGATCTGTTGGCCGAGTTCTTCATCTCGCTCAACCGCGACAGCGACCTCTATCCCGGCGTGCAGCAGGGCGACAACGGCCAGACGATCACGCTGGGCGGCGTGACGCGCGACGGCGGCGACGCGGTCAACGACATTACGCGCCTCGTCCTGAGCGTGTCGCGCGACCTGGCGATGATCGACCCCAAGATCAACCTGCGCATCTCGCCGCGTACCGACCTGGACCTGCTGACGCTGGCGACGGAGCTGACGCGCAAGGGGCTGGGCTTCCCGCAGTACTCCAACGACGACGTGGTGATCCCCGGCCTGGTCGCCCACGGCTACAGCCTGGAGGACGCGCGCGACTACGCCGTGGCGGCGTGCTGGGAGTTTCTCATCCCCGGCCGCGGCATGGACGTGGTCAACATCGGCGCGGTCTCGCTGCCCGCCGCGGTCGACTGCGGCGTGCGCGCCGGCCTGGCCGCGGGCGACGACTTCGCCGGCATCCTGCGCCGCACGGAGGAGGACATTCGCCGCCAGGTCGAGAAGCTGGCCGGAGCCTACGCCGATCTGTGGCTGCCGCCCGCGCCTTACTACTCGGCGCTGATGACCGGCTGCCTGGAGCGGGGGCGGGACCTGTCGCAGGGGGCGACGTACAACAATTTCGGCATCCACGGCGCGGGCCTGGCTAACGCAGCCGATGCGCTGGCCGCGGTGCGGCGTTTCGTGTTCGAGGAAGGCCGGGTATCGCCCGCGGAGCTGCTGGCCGCGCTGGAAGCCGGCTACGCAGGGCATGAGGAGCTGCGCCGCCTGCTGGAGGCGGAGGGGCCGAAGGTCGGCAACCACGACGACTGCGCCGACGATCTGATGACGGCGCTGGCGGACCTGTTTGCCGGGGCGTGCGAGGGCTATGCGTCCAGCGAGCGCCCCACGCCGCGCGGCGGCATCCTGCGCCCGGGGACGGGGTCGGCGATGTACTATGTGTGGCTGGCGCTGGGGCACGAGGGCATGCGCGAGCCGCTGGTCGGGGCGACGGCGGAGGGCCGCCGCGCCGGCGAGATGTTCGGGGCGAACCTGGCGCCGTCGCCCAATGCCACGGTGCGCGGGCCGATCAGCGTGTTGCAGTCCTTCGCCAAGCTGGATTACCGGCGCATCTGCAACGGCGGGCCGATCACGCTGGAGTTGGCGGATACGGTGTTCCGCAACGACGA
>JASGTU010000090.1 GCA_030058085.1 Chloroflexota bacterium | reverse complement strand
ACGGCTTCACCCCTGCGCGTCGACGGGGACGTCGTGGTCACGAGCGCGCGCATGGTGGGCGACGCCTTCGAGTTGCGCTGCTTCAACCCCACCGACCAAACCGCAGAAATCACAATCAGCTTCGGTGATAACATCAGCTTTTCGCGCATCCAATCTGTCAATTTGGAGAGTAGCCCACTTGACAGACCGTCTCGGATTACCGATAGTAAGGCGAGTTTGCGACTAGAACCGAGGAAGATAGCTACTTACCGATTCCAGTAAAGGACAAGATGACAGCCGGTCAGATCGCTCGAACAACATCTGCTCGTATTCCAACCGACGTAGGCGATTTCCGGCTGTTCCATTATGTCGGCGCCGACCGCAAAGAACACCTCGCCCTCGTCATGGGCGAGGTGTTTGGCGCAGAGAACGTGCTCGCACGTGTCCACTCCGAATGTTTCACCGGGGATGTGCTGGGGTCTCTGCGCTGCGACTGCGGCGAACAACTCCATGCGGCTATGCGCCGTATTGCCGCCGAAGGTCGCGGCGTCATCATCTACCTCCGCCAGGAGGGCCGCGGCATCGGGCTGGCGCAGAAATTGCGCGCCTACAACCTCCAGGATGAAGGCTACGATACGGTTGACGCCAATCTACTCCTCGGCCATCAAGCAGACGAACGCGAGTACTCCGCGGCTGCCGGCATCCTATCCGACCTAGAGGTGCGTTCGATCCGGCTCATGACAAACAATCCCGCCAAACTGGATCATCTTTCCAGTCTTGGCGTGACTATCTCCGAGCGCGTGCCGCTTCAGCCCAGCGTCACCGCCGAGAACGCGGCGTACCTGCGCACCAAGGTGCAGCGCATGCAGCACCTCCTGAACCTGCCCTCGTCCGGCAACGGTGTCGCACCAGAACACGCCGCTTCAGCGCCGCGAGTTCAACAACTGCTTGAGCAACTCCAGGAGCGCGCCGACGTACATTTTGCGGCGCACCATGTACCGTTCGTCACAATCAGCTATGCACAGTCGCTCGACGGCAGCATTGCCAACGCCGATGGGACGCCCCTCCGCCTAAGCGGACCAGAAGCCATGCGCCTGACCCATGCCTTGCGCGCCATGCATGATGCCATCCTCGTGGGAATCGGTACAATCCTAGCAGACGACCCGCGCCTAACCGTGCGTCTGGTGGAAGGCCCCCAGCCGCAGCCCATCGTCCTCGACAGCCGCCTGCGCATGCCGCGAAGCGCGCGTATTCTGCAGCATCCGCGCAGACCGTGGATCGCCGCACTTCAGACAGGTAACGTTGCCGGAGCCGACGTCGTAGTATTGCCCCCAGATCAGAATGGGCAGGTAGACTTGCAACGCCTTCTCGTTGAAATGGGAGAACGCGGCGTACGTCATATCATGGTCGAGGGCGGAGCCCAGGTGATCAGTCGTTTACTGTGCCTCGGCCTAGCAAACTACGCCGTGATCACCGTAGCGCCCCGCTTCGTAGGCGGATACCATGCCTACAACCTATCCGCTGTTGCGCCAGCCTCAATCCCGGCTCTAGGAGATGTTGAGCATACAAGTGTTGGCGGTGACGTCATCCTCTGGGGCGCTATCGTCGCGCCTCACACTGCTGAAATATCGGCAGAGAAGGCAACTGCAGAGTAGCAGATGGTTGACATGAAGGCCAATGCTGTAACCTTCACAGCCCCATACACTGTTGAAGTGCGTGACGTTGTGGTAAGCCCTCCGGCGCATGACCATCTGTTGGTGAACACGCAAGTCTCGGCCGTCAGCGCCGGCACCGAGATGCTCTTCTATCGCGGCCAGGTTCCCGCCGATCTGCCCATCGACAGCGCCATCGCCTCGCTAGCCGGTCAGGTCAAATACCCCCTGCACTATGGTTATGCTTGCGTTGGCGAGATCGCAGCCGTCGGACCGAACGGCGACCCCGACATGATCGGGCGTTCTGTCTTTGCCTTTCATCCGCACGCAAGCCGCTTCACGGTCGCCCCGACCGATGTGGTCGAGTTGCCGCCGGAAATGGACGCAGAACAGGTCTCTCTCTTGCCCAATATGGAAACGGCCGTCTCATTGCTCATGGACGCCGCGCCGCTGATCGGCGAAAGAGTGCTCGTTTTCGGCCAGGGCATCGTCGGTCTGCTGGTCACATTCCTTCTCGCGCAAATGCCTCTCAGCAGCGTTGCCACCGTGGAGCCGCTTGCCGAACGCCGGCGTCTCTCATTGGCGCTAGGCGCGTCTGCAGCCATATCGCCGGACGAACTCGCCGGCCCTGAGGCGCAATCATCCGATCTCATCGTCGAACTAAGCGGCAATCCGAGTGCGCTCGACCAAGCGGTCCGCGCCGCCGGGTACGGCACGCGCATTGTCGTCGGATCATGGTACGGGACAAAGCCTGTGGAGTTGGCCTTGGGCGGACGCTTTCACCGCAACCGCAATACCCTGCTCTCAAGCCAGGTGAGCACGATTCCGCCTGCGCTGACGGGCCGGTGGACCAAGCGCAGACGGCTGTTGACCGCCCTACGCAGCTTACAAGCGCTGCCCTACCGTGCCCTCATATCCCATCGTCTTCCCGTAGCGCGCTCGCCCGAGGCTTATCGTCTGCTGGATCAAAACCCTGGCGAGGTCTTGCAGGTATTGTTAACCTATTAGGCGATGCGTCAGAACTCGCCGGCAGCAGCCGGACAGGAGTCATCATGTACACACTGGCAGTCAAGCGCGACTTTGTAGCCCAGCATTACCTAATCGGCGGAGACTGGGGCGCCGAAAATGAGTGGCACTCCCATCACTATGCGCTGGAACTCCAGCTAATCGGCCCTGAGTTGGACGCCCACGGCTATTTGGTTGATATCGTAGCCGTAGAGCGGGAGTTGGACGCTATCGTCGGTCAGTACCGCGACAAAACGCTCAATGACCTCCCCGAGTTCAATGGCCTCAATCCAAGTATCGAGCACTTCACGCGCATCGTCTGCGAAGCGTTAGCCCGACGACTCACCCTTCCCAATCTCGACGCCATCCGCGTAAAAATCTGGGAAAACGACATCGCCTGGGCAAGCTATCGTCTAGCGCTACCGCAACGCTAGGTCCCGGCGGATGGCGTTACGCATCGGTCTCGTCATATACGGCGACCTCTCCACGACGTCCGGCGGCTACCTCTATGACCGGATGCTCGTGCAACACTTGCGCTCTTCTGGCGCGCAGGTGGAGATTATCTCGCTCCCCTGGCGCAACTATGCGCACCATCTGCTTGACAACTTCTCGCCTAGCTTGCTTGAACGTCTCGCCGCCCGCTCGCGTTACGACGTGATCCTGCAAGACGAGCTAAACCACCCTTCGCTGTTTCTGCTCAACCGGAGATTAAGACGGCGCGATAACCGCCCGTCGCTTGTTTCTGTCGTTCACCATCTGCGCAGCGACGAGCAGCATCCGCCTCACCTGCGGGCCCTCTATCGCATCGTAGAGGGCATGTATCTACGCTCAGCCGACGGCTTCATTTGTAACAGCGAATCCACCAGGGGCAGAGTCGGCGCGCATCGCAGCGGGCATCTCGACGGCATCACCGCCTACCCGGCAGCCGATCATCTGGAGCCGCCCGCCGCGGGGCAAGTTCGCGCCCTAATTACCGAGCGCCGCCAGCAAAACAGACCATTACAGATACTCTTCGTCGGCAACGTCATCCAACGTAAGGGACTGCATACGCTTCTAGCCGCGTTGGGCGAGCATATGCCCGCCGAATTCCGGCTGCATGTCGCGGGCAGCCTGGAGACCGACCCTGCCTATGCCGCCCAGATAGCGCGAGCCATCCGCCGGCTTGGCCTTGAACAGCAGGCAACGCTGCATGGCAGCGTATCCGCCGAGCGACTGCGCGATCTCTACCGCACCAATGACGTGCTTGCAGTCCCGTCGTACGAGGGGTTCGGCATCGTCTACCTAGAGGCAATGAGCTTCGGCCTGCCCGTCATTGCCGCCACAAGCGGCGCTGCCCACGAGATTGTCACAGATGGCGTCGACGGTTTCCTCGCGCCGCCCGGCGACGCCCAAGCAATTGGCGTCGCCCTGTCGGCGCTGGCGAGGGATGACGAGCGTCTGGCGCGCATGGGCCACGCGGCCAGACGCCGGTACGACTGCCACCCAACCTGGCATGAAACCTTCGCCCAGACACCAAGCTGGCTCGGCGAGTTCGCCAGAAAGACGCATTCAAATGGCATCTAGTCAACAGCAGGCATTTGCGCGCTACTTGGCGGCAAAACGCACGGTGGACGACCGCGCCCTGAACGCCCACGTCTGGCAAAGATTCGGCAGCGCAGTTCGTCGCATGGCTGCCGACCGCTCCGCGCCTGTGCGGATGCTGGAGTTGGGCGCGGGCATCGGCACAATGATAGAACGGCTCCTAACCGCCGATCTACTGCACAATTCCGAGTACTTCGCCATCGACTCGTCCGCAGTGAATATCGACGTCGCAGCCGAGCGTCTTGGGCAACGGGCCGCCGCAGGCGGTCGTTTCGCGGCCGTCGCACCGCTGGGGCCGGGCAGCGGTCCAGCGTACGTTATCGATCTCGCTCCGGCTGGGACGTGCACAATCCGTCTATCCGCCGCCGATGCATTCGACTACCTGGAAAGCGAAGCCGCAGACGTTGACGTCCTCATCGCCCACGCCTTTCTCGACCTGGTGGACGTACCGCGAATCCTAGAGTCCATCAGCCAGGTGCTCGCTCCAGACGCGCTGCTATACTTCACGATCAACTTTGACGGCGCGACTATCCTAGAACCGAAGATCGATCCGGCGCTGGACGAACTCATTCTACAGCAATATCACGCGACAATGGACCGTCGAATCGTGGACGGCGTCCGATCCGGCGACAGCCGCACCGGACGTCACCTCTACCACGCCCTGTTTGACGCCGGTTACGAAGTGCTTGCGGCTGGCTCGTCGGACTGGGTGGTAGGGCCTACGCGCGGCGGCTACCCGGACGACGAAGCCTTCTTCCTGCATTTCATCGTCGACACCATCTCCGGCGCACTAGTGGACGACCCGGCCCTCGACCGCGCCGCTTTCGAGAAGTGGATAACAGAACGCCATCGTCAGATCGACCAACACCGGCTGGTCTTCATCGCACATCAGCTTGATTACCTGGCTCGGCCGCGCACGCAGTGAGGCGCGCCCGTCTAGACCAGGACGCAGATCAACAGGCCGCCCACATTACTAGCGGCGGCCTGTCTGGTTCGGTCGATTACGTTAGGCCATTCGAAGTGTGCTGC
>JASGTU010000089.1 GCA_030058085.1 Chloroflexota bacterium | reverse complement strand
ATCCATACCATGCCGAGGTGTTTGCCTTGCCGGATTCTCGGCCACGTAGTTGCTTCTCGTTCGACTTCAGGTATTCCCATGTCGCGGGAGCATTTCGCTGCAATTCTGAACTGGATACAAGTTCAGCTCGCGCATTCGATAACTCGTATGGGAAAACGAGCCAATGTCGTGGTTGAGGCGAAGCGAAGGACTGGATTGTGGAATGATATAGGAAAGGTTTCAGATAGCGCCTTTCGAGTTGCCAATCCCTACCTAGTGAATCACGGACTGCCACTTGCCCATCTGGAAGGTGGCCAACTGATTCCAATACGTAGAGCTTGTCTGCACTAGTCTGAAGTCCAACGAATATATCTGCGGCATCTCCAAGCCTAATCGGCATCTCCCGCAGCCGCTCGAACAACGCCGCGCCGCGGCCGACCACAAAATTCCACTCGCCCCCTTCCGCCTGTTCCGCATCCACGCGACCCGATAGCTGCTCCTCCCCTGCCCGCCAGCCGTCCAGGTCATCCGCTTTGACAAACTCGAAGTGCAGCTGCGGCTGCCCCGACAGAAACAGCAGGCAGGTATAGGTCGTCGCGCCGGAGAACACCTGCCGGTCGCCAAAATGTACGATGTGCTGCAAGTGCCGCCCGGCCGCAATCTGCTGGCGCAGTTCCGCCCCATATTTGGCGTTGAAAAACTTGTGCGGAAGAATGTAGCCAAGCAGCCCTTCCTTGCGCAGCAGGCTCAGGCCCTTCTCTACAAACACCACGTAGATGTCGTAGTTGCCCTTGCTGGCCGAGCGGTAGCGCCGCTTGTAGAATTCCACCTCGATGGGCGCCCATTCTTTCATGTGCTGGATGCGAATATACGGCGGGTTGCCGATCACGGCGTCGAAGCCGCCCTCGGCAAAGACATGCGGGAAGGCCGCCTGCCAGTCGAAGACGTTGACCCGGTAGGCCTCTTCCTCGTCCAGCAGCGCCATCTGCCCCTCGTAGAAGTCCGGGCCGATCAGCGAGTTGCCGCAGCGGATGTTGGCCGCCAGGTCCGGCAGCACGCGGTCGGGCAGAAGGGCCAACTGCGGGCTGAGCGTCTGCCGGCTTTCGCCCTCCAGCACCTTGAGCAGCAGCGAGAGCTTGGTCACCTCTACGGCTTGGCTGTCGATGTCCACGCCGTAGATGTTGTTGAGCAGGATGCGCTTGCGCTCGTCGATGGTCAGCCGCCACTCGCCGCTTTCGGTCTGGTAGATCTGCGGGTTGGATTTTTGCGCCCACTGCGCCGCGCCGTCCTCCAGATATTGCTGCAAGTGCCAGTCGAGCAGGAATTGATAGGCGCCGATCAGGAAGGAACCGGAGCCGCAGGCCGGGTCGACGATGCGCAGCTTGCTCACGCCGCCGCGCGGGCCGGGGCGCTTGCCTTCCACCAGCTTGCCCGCCGTCTGGCGCACGATGTAGTCGACGATGTAGGTGGGGGTGTAGAAGACGCCGCCCGCCTTGCGCACTTCCGGCTTTTCCTCGACCTTGGCCTGGCCGCCTTTGGTCAGGCGGATAACCTTGCCCAAGAACTGCTCGTAGACCTGACCGAGGATGTCGGCGGGCAGCACGGAGAACTCGTAGGGGCTGTCCGGGTAGTAGAGGTTTTTGAGGATGTCGCGCAGGACTTTGTCGTCGATGGTGAGGCCGGGCGTGAGTGTGTCGGGGTAGCCGGCGCGGCCTTTTTCGTCCTCGAAGTGGAACAGGCCGGAGTTGTAACGTGCGTCGGCCTGGCGGAAGATCTGCACCAGCCGCGGGTAGATCTCCGGGCCGTTCGCCAGCCCCAGCAGCTCGCGGTACGGCTCGATGCCGCGGTCCTCGCAGATGCGCCAGAAGATGATGCGGTCGATGGTTTGCTGTACGGCGAAGTTCAGCTCGCGCGGCGAGATGCCGGGGTTGCGCAGCGCGATGTTGCGCGCCAGCAGCTCGCGCCAGCGTTCGATCTCGGCCAGAAACGCGCCGTCGACCTCTGCCGTGCCCCTTTTCAGCTTGTTGGAATCGATGTACTTGTCAAATGCGCCCTGCAAGATCGACTCGCGCGCAAAGACGCCAGCGATCTCGTCCCATTTGTCCGCATAGTCCGTATAGCGCAGATACATCACGCGGCTCACGCTGGCGGCGTCGGTCTTATCCGGCTTGCTGCGGCAGTCGTAGACGGCGAACTCTTCGAAGTCGGTGAGGATGCTGAGCGGGAGCTTGGCGCTCCACGCATAGCGGCGCACCTGGAAAGCGGGGTGGATGTCGTGTTTGATGTCCACCGACGGCTTTTTGGCTTCGAGGAAGAACTTGCGCACGCCGCCGATGCGGAAGGAATAGTCGGGCGCTTTGACGTCGGAGCCGATCTTGACCGTGTCTTCGTGGACGACCTCGCGGTAGGCTTCGGCGTAGCCCTTTTCGTTGTGCACGTCCCAGCCCATCGCAGCGAAGAACGGGTCGATGAACTCCACGCGTACGGTGGTTTCGTTATAGGGGCCGCTCTTATAGTCGTCTACAAACTGGTCGAAGCGGTCGATCAGCCGCAATACTCTATCGGGGGCGGGCATGGCATCTCCACTTATCGAGGCGTGTAGGGTTACAGGGTTATTGGCCTACAGGGTAACCAACTTGCGCCGATCCCGCAACCCTGGGCCGCGCGCGCTCCCGGATCATCGCTCGCCGCTCTCCTGTGTTCACCCGCGCGCGCCGCTGCGGGTATAATGATGGGGCTGGTTGGTTCGCCCGCTCGTGATGAAAGGAGCCGTCCATGTCGTCGCCCTTCGGCGTCTATTCCGAAGTCGGCCGTCTGCGCAAGGTCATGGTGCATCGCCCGGACCTGGCGCTGCGCCGGCTGACGCC
>JASGTU010000088.1 GCA_030058085.1 Chloroflexota bacterium | reverse complement strand
GTGGCGATGGCGCTGGCCGTGAGCATGCGCCTGGACGGATGGAGCGAACGAAGAACCTGGTTTGTCTGCGGGCTGGCGGCGGCGAACCTGTTCGTCGCCAACTTCGCGACCAACCTGGACAGCGGCGATCCGGCGGCTAAGGTCGTGCTAGCGCCGGAGGTGGAAGCGCTGCAGGTCGCACTTGCTGACGCGCACAGCGCCGGGGAGAGCGTACCGGGTCGGGTCTACAACGAGTTCCGCATCTATGAGGACTATGGCATGCGCGGCGGGATCGAGGACGCCTGGGGAAGCAGCCCGTTGCGCCTGTCGAACTATGCCCGCCTGTTCGACCAGTTTCCGTTGGACCGCATGTGGCGGCTGACGGGGGTGGGGCATGTGCTCACCTGGCGGCGCGAACTGTTCGGTCCTAGTGACCTGCTTGCGGAGTTTCTACAGAGTGCAGATACCACCTACTTGCACCAATTACCGGAGCCGAACCCGCGCGCCTGGTTGGCGGCGAACGCGATCGTCGCCGAGGACGACGAGGCTTGGCAACTGCTGGCGGATCACGGTTTTGACCTGGACGAGAATGTCGTTCTGCCGCCGGAGAGCGGCGGGCATAGCGGCGCGGCCGGCCGCGCCACGGGCGAGGTGCGATTGACCCGGCTCGGTCCGAATCGCCTCGGAATTGACATAACAGATTCGGACGGCGGCATTCTGGTCATCAGCGAGAACTGGATGCCCGGCTGGCGCGTGCGCAATGCACGCTGCAGCGAGGGCAATCCATGCGCTGTGGGCGAGCTGTCGCCAATTGGCATTGAGCAGTTCACGCCCGTGCGCGCTGATCTGGCCTTTATGGCCGTGGCTGTGCCAGAAGGCGATTTGCGGTTCGAGTTGGCGTATGAACCGGACAGCGTCCGCACCGGCGCGGCCATTACCGCCGCGACGCTGATCGTGCTGGCGCTTGCTGCGGCGGTGAGCGCGTGGCGGCGCAGCCGGGCAGGGCGCGGGTGAGGCGATGAGCCGCAGCATTCGTCTTGCGCTCCTGTTGATCGTGCTTTCAGGCTATGGGTTGCGGGTGTGGCGCCTCGATTTCCAGGAGTTGCGCGGGGATGAGGCGTTCGGCTACTTCTTCGGCCAGTCGCCATACGCCCAGATCGTGGCAGATACGCTGTCACTGCGGGAGCCGCACCCTGTGGCGAGTTACTTCGTGCAAAAAGCCTGGCTTGGCGTGACCGGCGACAGCGAGTTCGCGCTGCGCTATGTGAGCGCGTGGTTCTCTGTAGCGGCGATCGCGTTGCTGGCGCGGCTCGGCAAGCGCAGCGGCTTGCCGGACGGCGTGGCGGCGCTGAGCGCGGCGCTGCTGGCGACCAGTCCCTATGTGATCTGGCACGCGCAGGATGCACGCATGTACAGCATGAGTCTGGCGCTGACGCTGGCAAGTTCGCTGGCGGCGCTGGGCTGGCTGCGACGCGGAACGGCCGCGCGAGGCGTGCTGGTTGTGCTCGTAAGCCTCTTGGCGCTGCACACACACTACTTCGCCGTGTTCGTGCTGGTAGCGCAGAACGCGTATGTTGCTGTGCAAGCGATAACGCACAAGGTTGACTTGAGAAAACTGGTGCGCTGGTTGGGTCTACAAGTCGCTGTGGCCGCGTCGTATGCGCCGTGGCTGTTCATGGCACGGCGTCTGTTGATCGCTTATCACGGCAACGGCGATTCGCCGCCGCTGGGCGAGGCGCTGATACGCTCGTTCAGCGTCTTAGCTGCGGGCGAGCCGGTTGCGCCGGAGCACCGTACAGCGCTTGCCTTCGTCGGATTGGCGTTGGCGCTGATCGGTCTGGGTGCGCTGGCTGCACGGCGCGACACACGCGATGCGGCATTGTGGTTTGGGCTGTATCTGGGCATTCCCCTATTGGCGACATGGTACGGCGCGACGGCGCGGCCCATTTTCGACGAGCGCTACCTCGCCGCGGCCGCGCCGCCGTTCTATGCACTAGTCGCGTCGGCGCTGTTGGCGGGCGCTAAGTATCCAGTGCAGGCGGGTGCGCGCCCGGCAGTGTGGCCGCGTATTGGCGTTGCGGCGCTTATCGCCCTGTTTGCAGTAGGCGCCAGTACATCGCTTGTGCGCCACTATACTGACCCGGCCTATAGCAAGACGCGCGGTTGGCGGCAACTAGCCGATAGACTGGAGCAAATCCCGGCATGCATGCCGGTGGAAGAAACCCGGCTGGCGCAGAACTACCCGGACCCGACGCTCTGGTACTATTACAGGGGACCGGTCGAGCACCTTGTCCTACCGCCCACGGCGCATGGTAGAGACGAGGCGAGTTGGGCTGCGGCTGCGTTGGCCGAAGAAGGGGTGCGTTGGGTTGTCCTTGTAGAGCAGCCGGCAGCCAACTGGGATGCGGATGGGTTGGCGCACGCCGGATTAGGTGAGCAGTATGCGCCGGCGCTCAAGACCGACGCGGCCGGCTGGGCGGTGACGCTGTATGCGGCTCAGTCACAGGCGTTGCTAGCGGCGGAGACGGTCTTCGCCAACGGCGCGGTTCTTATGGCGTACGCCGTGGAGCCGGCGCGCGCCGTCCCTGCGGGGACGTTGGTTGTCCACCTGCAATGGGATGTCACAGAAATGGCGGATGCCCCGACAGCCCTCAAGGTGTTTGTGCAACTCCTCGACAAGCAAGGGCGGCTGGCGACGCAACAGGACCAGCCGCTTGAATGGAAGGGGGCGGACGCCGCCGGCATCGCCAGCTATGGTATACTGCTGCCAGAGACGTTGACGCCCGGCGAGTATACGCTGATCGCGGGACTTTATCGCCCTGACGAGGACGGCGCGCCGCGCGTGCCGTTGCGCGCCGATGCTCAGCAAGACCATGCCGTGCTGCAGACGGTGATTATTGTCCCTGCGGGCAGTTGTGAAGCGGATTGGGCGACGACTGGTTGACCATGTTGAATGCAGCTTATCGGCGCGCACAGCGCCTGGCTTTCTCATCCGATCCCGCAGCGCGCGTGGCTGCGCTGACAGCCGTCAGCGCTCTAGGCGCGCTCCTTATCGCCTTATTCATCGGCGTAGCCGGCCCGTTGATTGCGCTTGCCTTTGCGGTTGCGCTGGTGGGCGGTGCGTTGATCATCCTTGATACCCACTGGGGATTTGTGGCGCTGGCGGGTGTTGTGTTCGTCTTGCCCTTTGCAAGCCTGCCCTTCAGCATCGGGTTCAAGCCGACCTTCCTCGATGTAGCGTTGGGCGCGCTCTTTTTCGTGTGGCTTGTGAAGTTGGCGATTGGGCAAGAGCGGCAGTTCATCGCTTCGCCATTGGGCGTGCCGATCAGCCTGTTCATTCTGATGGCGATCTTCAGCTTCGTCTACGGCATGACGCACAGCAGCGCCAACAGCTTTTTCATCCGTCGCTTTGCGGAAATTCTGCTGGGCATCTGCTTGTTCTTCGTGGCGGTGAACAGTGTGCGCACCGAGGATGAGATGGCGTGGGTGTTGCGCTGGCTGATGTTGGCGGCATGGGCCGGCGCTGCCATCGCCGTCATTTTCTACGTGATTCCGGAAGCGTGGACCGTGGCGATATTGGACCGGCTGGCGCGGTTTGACTATCCGGCAGGCTTTGGCGCACTGCGTTGGATCGAGGATGACCCGGAAGGGACGATGCGCGCCATCGGCACGGCGGTGGATCCGAATGTGCTGGGCGGGATGATGATCCTGGCGAGCGGGCTGATGGCTCCGCAACTCTTTACGGACGCGCGTCTCTTCCCGCGTTGGCTGACGGCGTTGATGTTCGTGACGGCGGCGCTTGCGCTCTACCTGACCTACAGCCGGTCTGCCCTATTTGGGCTGGCGGCGGCGGTGGGCTTGATCGCCGTATTGAAGTATCGCAGGCTTCTTCTGGTGGGGGCGGTTGGCGCGCTGTTGTTGCTTTTCCTGCCGCAAACGCAGGCATATGTAGCGCGCCTGGTCGCAGGGTTAGCGGGCCAGGATTTGGCGACGCAGATGCGCTTCGGTGAGTACAAGGACGCGCTCACGTTGATCGGGCGCTATCCGATTTTCGGCGTCGGGTTTACCGGCGTGCCGGACATCGATCTCTATCTGGGCGTGAGCATGTTGTATCTGATCTTGGCGGAGAACATGGGCATTGTGGGACTGCTGCTATTTCTGACGTCGATGGCGGGCTTCTTTATACTGGTCCTACGGGCTTGGCGCAGAGGTTTCAGCGCCCGCATGGAAGCGATGGCATTGGGGTTAGCGGGCGCGGTTTTAGGCGCTCTTGCTAGCGGAATATTTGATCACTACTGGTTCAATATCACCTATCCGCACATGACTGTGTTGCTCTGGCTGTTTCTAGGCTTGGGCGTGGCTGCTGTGCACATCCAGCAGACAGCCAAGCGTGAAGCGGCATAACGAGCGGGTATTCGAGACAGGATCAACGCGATGAGCGAACGACAGATCATTGAGGTGAATGAGCACGGCACGATCCGGTTGGATGCGCAGCCGGAACCGCCCGCGGCGGTGCGTGGCGGCCAATTGACGCGCGGGCGGCGACCCGAATGGCTTCGCGTCAAGGCTGCGGACAGCCCGCGCTACCGCGAACTGGCCGGCCTATTCAGGGGTAAGAGCCTCCACACCGTATGCGAGGAGGCAATGTGCCCGAACATCGGCGAGTGTTGGGGGCGCGGCACGGCGACGTTCTTGCTGATGGGCGACACCTGCACGCGCAGTTGCGGCTTTTGCAAGATCAAGACCGGACGGCCTAGCCTGCTGGACCCGGACGAGCCGCGGCGCGTGGGCGAGAGCGTTCAGGCGATGGGGCTGCACCATGCCGTGTTGACGAGCGTCAATCGTGACGAACAGCCGGACGGCGGCGCCTGGGTCTTTGCCGAGAGTATTCGCTGGATCCGCCGCTTACAGCCCGGCTGCACAGTCGAGGTGCTTATCCCTGACTTCAAGGGAGATTGGGATGCGCTGCAAACGGTGATGGACGCGCGCCCGGAAATTCTGAACCACAACACGGAGACGGTGCCGCGGCTCTATCGCACTGTGCGACCGCAGGCGAAGTACTTGCGCAGCTTGGAGCTTTTGCAGCGAGCCAAGACGATGGACCCGGAAGCGCTGACCAAGACAGGCATCATGGTCGGGCTGGGCGAGACGATGGAGGAAGTGTTGCAGGTCATGCAGGATATGCGCGCCCACGATGTGGAAATCCTGACGGTGGGGCAATACCTACAGCCGAGCCGCTTCCACCTGCCCATTGTGCGCTACTGGACGCCGGACGAATTCGCCGAGTTGCAGACGCAGGGCGAAGCGCTCGGCTTCCGCTGGGTGGAGAGCGGGCCGCTGGTACGCAGCAGCTATCACGCCGACGGTCAGGCGCACCTCATCCCGCGCAGAACGGAAGCGCTGCCCGCCTGAGCGCCGGCGTGCGGCGATGCCTGGCGTGGTCGTGTGGCGTCTTGCCTCTAGCCGGTGCCGAACTGCCGATCGCCGGCGTCGCCCAAGCCGGGCCAGATGAAGCCGGGCGGGAAGGGGTCTCGCTCGTCGGTGAGGCGCTCGTCGATGGCGGCGACATGGATGTCGACGTCCGGGTGTTCCGCCTGCAGGGCGCGAATGCCTTCCGGCGCGGCGATCAGCCCGACGAACTTGATGCGCGTCACACCCCAGCGTTTGAGGACGTCGACAGCGGCGATGGCGGAGCCGCCGGTTGCCAGCATGGGATCGAGGATCAGGCAGAGCTCGACGGTGGGTGAGACGGGCAGCTTGTTGTAGTACTCGACCGGTCGCAGCGTGCGTTCGTCGCGGTAGAGCCCCAGATGCCAGACTTCGGCCTGCGGGAGGAGGCTCCACGCGCCGTCGACCATGCCGAGGCCGGCGCGCAGAATGGGTACGAGACCCACAGTATCCGCCATGATTTCGCCGTAAGTCTGGGTGAGAGGCGTTTCGACGCTCTCTTGTGCCAGCGGCAGGTCGCGCGTCGCTTCGTAGACGAGCATCGTCGAAAGCTCGCTGATCAACTCGCGGAACTTCTTCGGTTCTGTCGACTTACGGCGCAACAAGGTCAGCTTGTGTCTTGCCAGGGGATGCTCTGACGGGTATACGTTGCCGTTTGTCACAGGCGCCGCCTCGGTTGTGGTGGGAGAAACGCCCGCCAAAAGCGGCGGGCGGTGCGGGGCTATACGCTTACCATTCGATCTGCCGCGCCGCTGGGCGATTGCGTCGGGCAAGGCGTTCGACTTCTGTCTGGCACGAAACGCAAAGCGTTGCGTCTGGTTTGACCTCAAGACGACCGGATTCGATCGGCTTGCCGCAACGTTCACAGATTCCATATTCGCCCTTGGCAATGGAACGAAGGGCGGAATCGACATCTTGCAGTTTGCGTTCGAGGACAGCGATGAGGGCTGCGTTTTTCTCGCGCTCGAAAATCTCAGCATCGCCTTCATCCGGCTCTACGTCGACTTCGGCCTGCATAAATTCACGCAGATGGCCCAATTCTTCGAGCACCTGCTCGCGTTCTTGGACTAGCCGCTTCTTCTCATCTGCGATTGCATTGTCTCTGGACATCTGTGCCTCCTTGCACGGCATCCGACTATGGCGTGCAGCAAAATCGTGGGCCCATTCTTCGGCCCTAACCTGCTAGACGGTTGGTTTGAGTGGGATTTCCCCAACGGAACCGAAAGAGAATGACAAGGTTATATCAGTTTTTTGCGGAAAGGTCAAACTAGCGAGGAGGATGGCTTGCGGCCTCGATTGTCCGCTGTAAACGAACTCTGCTATAATATCCGCGATAGAACAAACGTGCAAGTTCAGCGAAAGGTTCCCGCGTCGCGATCATGACAGACGAACGATCACTCACAGGCAAGAATGTGCGAGGAGATGGAGCTGGGGATCGGCCTGTCTCAGGCGTGCAGCAGGTGGGAGACGGCCCGGTCGACCACGCGCTGCGCCCGCGCTCGTTGGAGGAGATGATCGGCCAGGACCGTCTGCGCGAGAAGATCCAAGTGTTGGTCGACGCGGCACGGCAGCGCGGAGATGCGCTCGACCACGTGCTGCTCTATGGCCCGCCCGGTTTGGGCAAGACGACGCTCTGTCACATCCTCGCTAATGAGATGGGCGCCAACTTGAAGGTGACCGCGGGCCCTGCTATCGAGAAGGCGGGTGACCTGGCGGCCATTCTCACCAATATGCGACAGGGGGATATCCTCTTCATCGACGAAATCCACCGTCTGGGGCGCGCGATTGAAGAGATCCTCTATCCGGCGATGGAGGACTTTTCGCTCAATATTGTGGTTGGCAGCGGGCCGGCGGCGCGCAACATCCAGCTTAAGCTGCCCAAGTTCACGGTAGTCGGGGCGACGACGCGGTTGGCGCTGTTGACTTCGCCGCTGCGGGCGCGCTTCGGCGTGGTCGAACGCTTCGACTTTTACGACCAGGACTCGATCCATCGGATCGTTCTGCGCGCCGCCGATCTCTTGGGCGTTGCGATCGCCGGCGAAGGCGCGACGGAGATCGCCCGGCGGGCACGGGGCACGCCGCGTGTGGCGTTGCGGCTCCTGCGCCGGCTGCGCGACTATGCGCAGGTGCGCGCTGAGGGACGCATCGACCATGCCACCGCGGTTGACGGGCTGGCATTGCTCGACGTGGATGAACTGGGGCTGGATGAGCTAGACCGGCGCGTGCTGGACGGTATCATTATTAAGTTTGGCGGCGGCCCGGTCGGGCTGGATACGCTCGCCGCCAGCATCAGTGAGGAAGGCGACACCATCATGGATGTGGTGGAGCCATATTTGTTGCAGTTGGGGTTCCTGGACCGGACGCCGCGCGGTCGGGTGGCGACGCCCGCCGCATACGAGCATCTCGGCGTGGCGTATCCGGAACGCCCGGCGCAGTCGGGCTTGTTCGACAGAAGCGGTTGAGCGGGGCCTGGTCTAGGGTTGTATCGCTTCGTCATTCGTCTGCGGTGATGCTGTGCGATCCCTGTCGCTCAGCGCGGCCAACCCTTCCGCCAACTCCGCGGGCATGTCGGCTATCACTACCTGACCGCCGGGCAGAATGTAGATTTCCGTCTCGACGGGGAAGCGGGCCTGTTCGTCGCCCGCAGACATGTCACTGGTTGATGGAGAGGCGGACGTCGTCATCGCGGTCGTAGTACTCGCTGGTCTTTTCCTCGTGTTCCACCTTGCCGAGCTGTTCGAGCAAAGCGCTGATGCTCTCGCACGCGCTGCCCTTGACGCCCTTGATGACGTATTCCACGCGCCCATCGGGCAATATGCGGAACTCGATCTCTTCGTGATTCATGGTCGACTCTTTCTGCCGGATACGTCGGGCGTTTAGCCCCAGCGGCGCACGGTTAGGCGGATCACGTTGTCGCGCCCTACGGACTCTTCTACCAGTTCAAAACCGGCTTTAGTAGTCTCGGTCAGCACGGAGTGATAGGCGTAGCGCTGTTCTACTTGGTCCATCGCGGCGCGGATTGTACGCATCTGCATCTCGTCGCCGATGACCTCGAAGCTCTCGTCAGCGCTCGGGCGCAGGGCGAACGTCACACGGTTGTGCTCCAGCAAGAAGGGGACGGTTCCCGAATAGCCGCTCCACCGGTGGGTGTAGCGTTCGTTCTCCTTGTAGCGGATGCGCAGGTCGTCAAGCGCCTGCTTGATCAGCGCGGGGTCGCGCAACTGGGTCTTCACACGCACGAATTTCGACATGGCGCTGCTCCTCTCTCACTCCGATAGTAGCGGGAGGCCGGCGTAAGCCCGATCCAGAATGGTGATGGTGTGGAGAATGGGCAACGCCTGGCTTTGGCCCCGAATGTGCTTGCGTATCTGCATAATACACCCGATGTTGCCCGCGGCAATAACCTGTGGCTCGACGGCCAAGATGTTGTGCGCCTTGCGCTCGCCTAACTGGCGGGCGGTGTCCGGCTGCTCTAGGTTATAGGTTCCGGCTGAACCGCAGCAGAGGTCGCCCTCGGGGATCTCAACCAGCGTTAGGTTGGGCACAGTCACGAGCAGGCTGCGCGGCTCGGCGGTGATACGCTGGGCGTGGGCAAGGTGGCAGGCGTCGTGATAGGCGACGCGCACCGGCTGCGGCAAGGGCGGCGGCGTCTCGATGCCGAGTTGGTACAGGAAGACGGAGATGTCCATCACTTTGTGGGCGAAGACTTGGGCGGCATCCTCATCGGGTTGGCCGGCAAAGAGCAAGGGATATTCGTGCATGCCGGATCCGCAGCCGGCCGCGTTGGTGATGATGGCGTCCACGTCGTGCGGGAAAACGCGCAGATTATGGCGTGCCAGGTCGCGTGCTTGATCCGCCTCGCCGGTGTGAAGCGAGAGCGAGCCGCAGCAGCCTTGACTTCGGGGGATGACGACTTCGACGCCGTTGCGCGCCAGCACGCGAGCCGTGGCCCAGTTGATCTCCGGGGCGAGTACGTTTTGGACGCAGCCAGTGAGCAGGGCGACGCGTGCGCGGCGTTGACCTTGCGTATCGATTCGCTCAGGCAGCGGCGCGGATGCGGGCAGACTGTCCGGCAGCATGTCCAGCATAGGCCGCAGCGCAGGGGGGAGCAAGGGCCTGGCGACGCGAGCCAGCTTGCCGAGACGCACCGCGCTGCGAAACCGGCGCGGATAGGGCATCGTGGTGCGCACGAGCAGACGCGCCGCCGCTTCCATGACGGGGCGGTGACGGGTCTTTTCGGCGTGAGCACGGAAGGGCGCGAGCAGGTCGCCGTACGCCACGCCAGAAGGGCAGGCGGTGACGCAGGCCATGCAGCCCAGACAGCGGTCCACGTAGGGCAGTACTTCTTCGGTCGTGAGCGAGCCTTCGAGGGCCTCTTTCATCAGAAAGATGCGGCCGCGCGGCGAGTCCATTTCTTCGCCCAGCGTCTTGTATGTGGGGCAAGCTGCAAGGCATAGGCCGCAATGGACGCAACTGTCGACGGCTTTCGCCATCGCAAGCCCTTGCGGGCCAAGTTCGACTACGGGAATCGCATGTTGCATGGTTTAGTCCGGATAGAGCGGCGCGAATTTGTCGTGCGGGTCGAGTGCGGATTTGATGCGCCGTGCGAAGGCGGATGTAGGCGCGCGCCCGATCCAGGGTACGGTTGCCTGCCCGCGCACGACGACGCCCGCCAATCCAAGCTCGTTCAGTATCGAATCCAGCTTCGCAAGCGCATCGGGCCAGGCGATCCACAGGACGTTGCCGGCGACGGTGTAGCGGCATGGAACCGGCGTCGCAACGAGGCGGGATTCTAGGGCGGGTATCTGCGTGGGCGTCAACGCGACTTTGACTAAGTTAGCGGCGGCGGGCGCCCAGGCAAACTCGGCTGCCTCACGCCAGAAGCTGGCTTCGGCGTCGCCTGCCGGGCTGCTCACCGCGTCGCCTGCGGCGAGTATCCGCTGGACGCGGTCGAGGCGCGATGCCAACAACGCCTTGGCGCCGCCGATGCGCAGCGCCAGCGTCCAACCCTCTTTCGCGCCAGTTGGTTCGTCGCCCGGCAGCAGGTCCAGCGCCACCAGGTCAAAAGGCTGGGTCGTGAGCGCATAGATGGCTTCGAGCGCCGGCGAGAAACTCGGAAAATGGACCAATAGCGAGCGGTATGCTGGCGGCGCAGGAAAGACCTTGAATGAAACCTCGACGATGACGCCCAGGCGGCCTATGCTGCCGGTGAGCAGTTTCGGGAAGTCGAAGCCTGCGGCGTTCTTGACGACCTTGCCGCCGCCTTGCACAGTCGCGCCTGACCCGTCGACAAAGCGTACGCCGAGAATGAAGTCGCGCACGCCGCCATAGCGCAACCGGCCCGAGCCGCTGAGGCCGGACGCCACTGTGCCGCCGAGCGTTGCGCCCGCCTCGACGAGAACGGGGTCGAAAGGCAGGTATTGCCCGTTGGCGGCGAGCAGGTCGTTCACCTCCGCCAGCGGCGTGCCGGCCCGCGCCGTGAAGGTGTATTCTTGCGGCTCGTACTCGACGATGCCGCGCAGCCCGCGCAGGTCCAGCGGCTGCGCGCGATCATACGACGGAGCAATAGCCAAGGCCGGTTTCGTACCGCTGCCGCGCACGGTAACGCGGTCGAAGGCGCGCACGGCTTCTTGGACCTGAGCTACATGCTCGACGGCGACCGGCGCGAGGCGATCAGCCATGATCTGTCACCGCTTGTTCGTGCTGTCCGGCTGTGACCTGCGTCTGTCCAGCGGGCAGCATTTTGCCGCGGTTTGCCAGTTCAAGCGGATCGACGGCACGGCGTACGGAAGACATGAGCGCCAAGTCGTCGGGCGAAAACATGGCGGGCATGTGGCGGCGTTTTTCCATGCCGACGCCGTGTTCGCCAGTGATGGAGCCGCCTAGTTCGATGCACATGTGGATGATCTCGCCGGCAAGGTCTTCGGCGCGTTCGAGCGCGCCGGGCACGCGGCCATCATAGAGAATAAGCGGATGCAGATTGCCGTCGCCGGCGTGAAAGACGTTGGCGACACGCGTGCCGTGAGCGGCGCTGAGGGCTTCGATGCGTTGGAGGGCTTCGCCCAGCTTGCTGCGCGGCACAACGCCGTCTTGTACGATGTAGTTGGGGCTGAGCCTGCCCACGGCGGAAAAGGCGCCCTTGCGTCCCTTCCAAATTCGAGCGCGCTCCGCCTCATCTGCGGCGACGCGTATTTCACCCGCTCCCGAACGCTCAATCACCCTGCGCAGATGGGCGAACTCTGCGTCGACCTCAACGGCTTCGCCCTCCAACTCGACAATGAGGAGTGCGGCGGCATCGCGGGGATAGCCGGCGTTGACCGAAGCCTCGGCGGCTTCGATGGCTAGCCGGTCCATGATCTCCATTGCCCCGGGCAGAAGGCCGGCGGCGACCACATCGCTCACGGCTTGTCCGGCTGCTGCCAGGCTATCGTACGAAGCGAGGATCGTGCGATAGGCTTCCGGCTTGGGCAGGAGGCGCAGCGTGATCTCGAGGGCGACGCCGAAAAGGCCTTCGCTGCCGACGAAAAAGCCGGTGAGATCCGGGCCGGACGTTTCGAGGCTGGCGCCGCCAAGTTGGACGACTTCACCGTCAGGCAGCACGGCTTTGATGCCCAAGACGTGGTTGGCCGTCATGCCGTACTTGAGGCAATGGGCGCCGCCGGAGTTGAATGCGACGTTGCCGCCGATGGTGCAAATGGGCTGGCTGGAGGGGTCGGGGGCGTAGTAGAGGCCGTGGGGTGCGGCTGCGCGGCTCACGTCTAGGTTGATAATGCCCGGTTCGACGACGGCGAGGCGCTGTCGCGGGTCGAGTGCGATGATGCGGTTGAGCCGGTTGAGTGCGATGACGATGCCGTCCTCGATCGGCAGGGAGCCGCCGGATAGGCTGGTGCCGCTGCCGCGGGCGACGAACGGAACCCGATGCGCATGGCAGAGGCGAACGGCGTCGATCACTTCCTCTTGCGTGCCGGCTAGTAACACGGCGCGCGGCCGCGCCCGTAGCGATGTCAGTGCGTCCGATTCATAGGGCGCTAACTGCGGGCGCTGCTGCAACAGACGTTCGGGCGGAATGCGTGCCGTTAGTTCGGATATGAGCGTCTCGAGTGCCATGTCCTGTCGCTAGTATCGCTAGTATCGTTGGCCTGTAACTGAGGGGGCCTATTGTAGCGCAGGGCATGGGGAGCGTCAATCGCCGCGCGTGACGGGGACGACTTCCGGTTCGGCGCGCAGAGGGGAGACGACTCCGTTGCGTACGAGGTAGGGCCAGAACTCGGCGGCTTCAAGATCGCCTGCGGACACGAGGCGAAGGGCGGAGGAAAAGTCATCCAGGCCGGTGCGCACACCGGGGCCGAAACGCCAGACACGCGCCTCCGATAGGCCGCGATAGAACGGCGCGGCCTGCGGGCGTTGGCTGAGCCATGCTTGGCCTTGGGCAGTGAAGACCGGCATGTGCTGACCGTCGCCTGTCCATTGCGTCAGCACCTCGGCGGAGGCTAGCTGCACAGCCAATTGCATGGCGAGATCGCGACGCGGGCTATCCTGGTTGACGGCGATACAAGTGACGAGCGCAACAGACGCCTCGCCTGAAGGGCCGGCAGGGAGATCGGTCAG
>JASGTU010000087.1 GCA_030058085.1 Chloroflexota bacterium | reverse complement strand
TGAGCGGGCCGATCTGGGTGAGCGTGGGCGAGGCCTCCACATCGGGCAGCAGAGCCGCCGATACCCACAACGTGTGCAGGTCGAGCGTGTTGCGCACGATGACGACGCGCGCCTGCTGCGGGTCGCGCGGGGGCAGCCCCGCTTCCAGCACGGCGCGATCCGTGGGCAGGGTGATGGGCAGCTTGGCGCCGCTGTAGTTGCCGGCGGTCAGGCAGTTGGTATAGGTGGCGTCTAGGTCGATCTTGTCGCGCAGCCGCCGGCTGATGAGGTCACAGTAGCCGGCGCCGATGGCGTTGCCGTGGCTGCCTTCAGTCAGGTCAAGCCCGGCGATCACGCGGTATTGGGGCTGGACCGGGCCGCCTGTGCGCCGCCACATGCCGACCACGTTTAGGTCCATGCCCGTGCCGCTGATGTCCTTGCCGATTTCGCCCAACACGACCAGGTCTAGCGGGTCGAAGGGGATGCGGGGCAGGTGACGCCAGGCCATCTGCAGCAGGTCCGGTTCGGCCTGCTCGATATCGGCGGCGGGCACGACGGCGATGTGCGCCGGCTGGTGAAATCCGTTCTCGACGATGGCGACCCCGGCCGCGACCGGCAACCGGCGGACGATCACGCGGGCCGCGGCGGGGATGGCGTCTGCGATGCCCCAACTGTGCAGGGTAGCCGCGCCGCGCGCCTTGCCGAAGCCGACCGACAGCATCTTGAACAGCCCGCTTTCCCAGCGGCCGCGAAACGCGGTGTGCGGCTTGACGCGGTTGACGAGGAGGATGGCGTCCGCCTGCGCTGCCTGGGCGTCGAAGTAGACCGGCATGCCTGTTTCCGCCAGGCCGAGCTGCACCACGTCCATGCTGCTGCAGATGGGCGCGCCGAGCTTCGCTTCGCCCAGACCGTAACCTTCCAGGACTGCGGCCTGGCCTTCGGCTGTGCCGCCGCCGTGGCTGCCCATGGCGGGCACGAGAAACGGACGCCCGCCACAGGCGCGTACCTCGTCCAGCACGGCCGCGACCACGGCGCGAATGCAGCCGATGCCGCGGCTGCCCAGCCCGACCGCAACCTGCATGCCGGGCCGGACGCTCGCCGACAGCGGCAGGTCGCGCAAGCCCTGGCGGACGGCGGCATCGACATCGGCTACATGCTCGCCGGACAGCTGCTGCTGCACCGGCGCGATTTCAGGCAGGGTCATCGGACTTCATCCTCTACTTTACGGCTTACCCCTCCCCGTCAGCGCGGGGTGATGCGGGCGTATTCAGGCCACTCCAACACAAAGCCTAACACGCGCACCAGCATATCCTGGAAATCAGCCAGATGTTGCGGCTCGGAGCGCACTTGCCGCGGGGCGAGGTTCTTCTCCAGGCAGTAGGCCGCCAGCGCGCCCGCCGCCTCGCCGATGTTCCACTCGACGGGATGCAGACGGTAGCAGCCATTGGTGATGTGCGTCACGCCCAGGTTCTTGCACGCGGGCAGCAGGTTTTCGACGCGCACGGGCAGCAGTGCGCCGAGCGGAATCTGGAAGGGGTAGCTGCTGATGTCGACATAATTGCGCGGGGTGGTGCTGGGGTGCAGGTCGATGCGATAGCTGCCCGTGCCCACGCTGTCGTCGAACCTCTCGGCCCCGACCAGCTTGCCGCGCTGCTCGACGCCGACGTGCTGCTCCAGCACGGTGAACTCAGCCTGGATGCGGCGCGCCTCGCGCACGTAGACGTACTTCGCCAGGCCGTCGTCCGTCCCGGCCACGTCATGGCGCAGGCGCAGGCCGGGGTAGCCGTAGCCGCTGTCGTGGCGCGGGGCTTCGGTCTGCATCCAGTAGAGCAGCGAGAAGCTGAGCTGCTTGCATTCGGCTAGGTGACGCTGCACGTCGTTATCGCTCACACCGACGAGCGGCCCCAGCCAGTAGTCGATCTGCGGCCAGTTGACGAGGCAGATGTCGCTGGCGTAGAAGCCTTCCTCGAAGTGCTTACGATAGACGATGCGCCGGTAGTGCCAGAAGTCGCCGACGAGCAGGCCGCGCTGCGGCCCGAAGAAGATGCCGCGTTCGCGCGTCTCTAGGCTGATGGGGTCTACGTCGCGCCAGCCGAGCTGCGGGCCGGGCCAGAAGTCGGCTTGATAGCTGCGCCAGAAGTCGTAATCCGCCGGCTTGTCGATGGTGTGGTCTTCGCCGGGCAAGTAGTCGATGGCGAAGCACCAGGTGATGGCCTGCTGGTCGCCCGGCTGGGGTTCGCCTTCGACGGCGTGGAGTTCGCCCGTCTGGTCCTGACTTTCGGCGCCGATGACGTGCTCCACCGAAGCGAGTTCGAGCAGGTCACCCAGTTCGGTGGCGTCGAGGATGTAGGAGGCGCGGAGGACGGTCTCGTCGCCGGTGTGTAGGTCGCGCACCGTGACCGAAGTGATGCGGTCGCCATCTGTATCCGCGGCCACCGGCTTGCGCCACAACAGGATGTCGAGTTGCCCGTTGGACAGGTAGGGGGCGAGCATGTCCTGGATCACGGCGAGGGCGACGCGCGGCTCATGACAGAGGCGGCTGACGTTGCCTTCGCCGGGGTTGAGGAGCATGTTGGCGCGGGCCGCTTCGGTCATGGGGTAGTTGTTCCAGTAGTAGCGGCGCACGCCCTGACGGAAGCGGCGGTAGCTGGCCGTGCAGCCCGTCGTCTCGATCCAGGGATGTTCGTCGGGCGGCACGGCCTGGGCGGTAAGCTGACCGCCGATCCAGTCGGTCTCCTCGGTGAGGATGACCTTCTTGCCGAGGCGCAAGGCGCCCAGCGCAGCGGCGACGCCGCCTGTGCCTCCGCCTATGACCAGGATATCTGTCTGTCTCTCGTTCATGGTTCAACCCTTTCTGGAAAGTGTGCGGAATGGCAACTCAGCCGGCCAGTCGGCCGGTTAGGCGAGCGGCTCGTCCGGCAGCGCGGCCGAGAGCAGGACTGAATCGAGATAGAGAAAGGCGCGTTTGTCGCGGTCGGTCTCCACCCAGAAGAGGATGTTCAGCATGCACCACAGGTTCGCCATGGCGGGCATGGTCATCGGACGGGCGGCGGAGACGTCGAAGGAGCGGTCGTTGCAGCGCAAGCCCAGGAACGACATGCTCGCCAGGTCGAAGTCGAGGCGCAGGTAGTGCCAGTTCTGCTTGGTGGCGATCTCGTTGTAGCACAACAACTGCTCGCCGCCGGGCAGGTCTTCCCAGCCTTCGGCGGAG
>JASGTU010000086.1 GCA_030058085.1 Chloroflexota bacterium | reverse complement strand
GCCCCATGCGGACCGCTGCCATGCACCTTCTCCAGGTCTACGCCCAACTCCGCAGCCAGCTTGCGCGCCAGCGGCGACACGCGAATGCGGTGACCGTTGCCGGCTACCGCCGCGGGCGCAGGCTCGGCGGCCTTCTCAACTTGGGCCTTCTGGTCCATCGGGTGCGGCGCTTCTTCGATCTGCTCCTTGAGCGTCTGCTTAGGCGGCGTTGCGGCGGCGACAGGTTCCGGCTCGCCGGCCCCGCGGATGATCGCAATCGGATTGCCGACCGGCACTTCCGTCCCCGGCTGCACCAGCAGGTCAACGATCACGCCGTTATCGAACACCTCCACCTCAATGTCACCCTTTTCTGTGCCGACCACGGCGATGATGTCGCCGCGCTTCACCTCGTCACCGGGCTTCTTATTCCATTCGATCAGAGTGCCGGACTGCATGTCCGCGCCCAGACTCGGCATATTGAACTCAGCCATGAGACACCATCCCTCTTACGGCCTCCACAATGCTTTCGACTTGTGGAATTGTTGCATCTTCCATGTGCTTGGCATAGGGCGGCGGGACCTCCACAGAGCAGACGCGCTCGACCGGTGCATCCAGTTCGTAGAAGACCTGCTCCATAATGCGCGCGCTGATCTCCGCCGAGATGCCGCCACTGCGCCATCCCTCGTCCACAACCAGAGCGCGGTGCGTTTTGGCGACCGACGCCATAATCGTTTCGTCATCCAGCGGACGCAGTGTGCGCAGGTCGATAACCTCGCACTCGATACCCTCCTTCGCCAGGATTTCCGCCGCCTCCAGTGCCTTGAACAGGCAGATGCTGTGGGTCAGAATCGTGATATCTGCGCCCTCGCGGTGGATGCGCGCCTTGTCGATGGGCACGGGGCCGGCGTTCACCGGCAGCTCGGCCTTCATGTTGTACAGCAGCGTATTCTCGAAGATCAGCACGGGGTCGGGGTCGGCCAAGGCCGTCTCCAACATGCCGCGCGCATCCTCGACCGTGGCCGCGCTCAAGACTTTGAGCCCCGGAATATGTGCGTACCAGCCTTCCAGCGAATGCGAATGCTGGGCCGCGAGCTGCTTGCCGCCGCCCGTAGGCATGCGGATCACCAGGGGCACGTTGAACTGCCCGCCTGACATGTGCAGGACCGTGGCTGCGTTGTTCAGTATCTGGTCCAAGGCCAGCAGGCTGAAGTTCACCGTCATGATCTCGACGATGGGCAGCATGCCCGCCATGGCCGCGCCCACACCGGCGCCGGTATAGGCCGACTCGCACAGTGGCGTATTGATGATGCGTTCCGGCCCGAACTCCTCCAACATGCCGATGGTCACGCCGAAGCCGCCGCCATATGCGCCTACATCCGCGCCCATCAGGAAGACGCGTTCATCGCGGTTGAGCGCGGTCGTCATCGCCTCGCGCACGGCCTCGCGATAGGTCATCGTGCGCTTCTCGGCCGCGGGCGGTTCCTTCGGCGGCAGCTTGTAGAGCTTCTCCGGATCTGCGCTCTCGGACATCACAAAACGCGTCACATCCTCGACCGGCTCAAGCGTCCCCTTTTCGGCGAACTCCACCGCGTCGTTGATCTCGGCTTCGGCCTCCTGTTGGATCTGCTGCCATTCCTCTTCCGTGATCAAGTCCTGCTCTTGCAGAAGATGCAGGAAATTCGTGATCGGGTCGCGCTTGCGCCACTCCTCGACCTCCGCCTTGCTACGGTACAACTCGGCGTCGAACATGGAGTGCGCCCGATAGCGATAGGCCTTGCATTCGAGGAACTGGGGGCCTTTGCCGTCGCGGATGGCGTCCACCGCTTTCTTGACTGCAGCCTCCACGGCGAGCACGTCCATGCCGTCCACGACGTCGGCGGGCACGCCCTGTGCCGCGGCCTTACTGGCGATGTCCGTCACGGCCTGGTGAAGTGAAAGCGGAGTGCCCATGCAGTAGTAGTTGTTTTCGCACACGAACAGAAGCGGAACTTGCCACAGCGCAGCCAAGTTGAGCGTCTCTTGAAACTCGCCCTCGGCCGTTGCGCCATCGCCGAAGAAGCAGACGGTGATGCTGTCGCGGCCCAACCGCATGTCAGCCAGCGCCACGCCCAGCGCTTGGGGCAGTCCTGCCGCCACGATGCCGTTGCCTCCGTAGAAGCGCGTCTTGGCGTCGAACAGGTGCATCGACCCGCCGCGGCCCCGGCTGCACCCCTCTTGCTTGCCAAACATCTCGGCCATGATGGCGCGCGCCGCAACACCCTTCGCCAACGCCTGTCCGTGCTCACGATAAGTAGCGAGCACGGCGTCATTCTCGTGCAGGTTCTCCATCACGCCTACGGCGATCGCTTCCTCGCCGTTATAGAGGTGCATGAAGCCGCGTATCTTCATGGCGCTATACATCTGCGCCGACTTTTCCTCCAACCGCCGGATGCGCACCATCTGCCGTAGCAGGCGCTGCCCATGCTCGCGATCGAGCTTTCGCTCCTTAACCGGCGGCTGGCGGGTAGCGGTCTTTGTACTCATGAATCGCCTCCAGTCGTTATTGATTGCGCCGGACGGCAGGCATTGTCTCGCCCGCCGTGTCATGTGGACGCGCCCTAAGCCGCCGCCTGTTTCTTGGCTTCGTCGGCGGGCTGTTCGCCCTCGTGCGTCTCCAGAGTAGACGTGTCGCCTTCGGGCAGGCCCAAATCGCGCGCCTTCAACAGACGGCGCATGATCTTGCCGCTGCGCGTCTTGGGCAGGTTATCCATGAAATCGATCAGCTTAGGCGCCACGGCTGACCCCAGCTTCAGGCGGCCAAAACCGAGCAGTTCCATCCGCATCTTCTGGTTGGGTTCGTACCCCGGCTTGAGCGAGACGAATGCCTTTACTATCTGGCCGATCATCGGGTCCGGCACGCCGATTACGCCGGCCTCCGCTACAGCCGGATGCTCCAGCAGGGCGCTTTCTACCTCAAACGGACCGACCATGTGCCCGGACGTCTTAATGATGTCGTCCGCCCGCCCGATGAACCAGAAGTAGCCATCCTCGTCGATCTCAGCCAGGTCCCCTGTGATATACCACTTGTCTACGAACGTCTTGGCATAGCGTTCATCGTCCTGCCAATAACCGCGGAACATCGAGGGCCAGCCGGGCTTCAGCGCTAAGTCTCCTTCTACATACGCCTTGGTGATCACCTCCACCGTCCCGTTGTCATTGCGCTTGACGATGGCGGCTTCGA
>JASGTU010000085.1 GCA_030058085.1 Chloroflexota bacterium | reverse complement strand
TCGAGCCCATTGAGGGCGCGACTCTGGATGGGCACGCCGATCACCGGCAGGAGCGTATGGCCGGCTACCATGCCGGGCAGATGCGCAGCCCCGCCCGCGCCGGCGATGATGACCTCCAGCCCGCGTTCTTCGGCGGAGGCTGCATATTCGACCATCCACTCGGGGGTGCGGTGGGCGGAGACGATTTTGTATTCGCAGGGTGCGTCGAATTGGCGCAAGGTCAGGGCGGCATGTTGCATGGTTTCCCAGTCTGACCTGCTGCCCATGATGATGCCGACGAGCGGCTCCGCATGTGCAGTCATCGGATGCCTCCGGGCAAACCCGTGTCCTTAGCCATATCGCACCCTCTGCAGCCAGGCCTGGAGGTTGCGAGCGATGCGTGCGTCGGCGGGCAGTTCGCCGGGGACAAAGTCGCGCCCGGTGAGCATTTCGTAGATGGCCTGGTAGCGCGCTGAGGTCTCGACGGCTAGATCGACGGGCAGCGGGAACGGCTCGCCCTCGCCCCGATAGCCTCGTGCGGCGTAGTGCAGCCGGACGAACTCCTTGTCGAAGTTCTCGGGTTCCTGCCCGCCGGCGATGCGCTCCGCATAGCTGCCGGAGAGCCAGAAGCGGCTGGAATCCGGCGTGTGGATCTCGTCGATGAGGTAGAGCACGCCGTTTTCGTCTGTGCCGAACTCGTATTTGGTGTCGACCAAGATGAGGCCTGCGTCGCGGGCGATAGCCTGGCCGCGCCGGAAGAGGGCGATGGCCGTCTCATGCACCTGCCGCCAGAGTTCTTCTGAGACGAGGCCGCGCTCGACAATCTCATTCTCGGTGATGCGCTCGTCGTGACCGCCGTCGCGGGCTTTGGTGGTGGGCGTGATGATGGGCTCCGGCAACTGCTCGTTTTTATGTAGGCCGTCGGGGAAGTCGATGCCGTAGATCGTGCGTTCGCCTTGGGCATAGCGATGCCAGAGGGCGGTGCTGGTGACGCCCGTGATGTAACCGCGCACGACGACTTCAACAGGCAGGGGGCGGAGCAGACGCACGACGCTGACGTTTGGGTCGGGCGATTCGAGCAAGTGGTGCGGCGTGATGTCGGACACGGCGTCGAACCAGAAGGTAGAAAGCTGGTTCAACACCTGGCCTTTGTAGGGCACAAGTCCCAGGATACGGTCGAAAGCCGACAGCCGATCGGTGACGACCAGGATCAGAAAGTCGTTTACGCGGAAGATCTCGCGCACCTTGCCGCTTGCGACGCGATCCAGGAAGGGCAGGTCGATGGCGTCTAGCCGCATGGCGGCGTTCTGGCGAATTTCGGCGTCGGTCAACATGGTCGTATCGTCTATCCTAGGCTCGAAATCATAGCCTCGAACAGGCGAAGGCCTAGGCGTCCGGCTGGCGCATCCACGCCCTGCACCGGAACGATGTGGTCCTCCGGATGGGGCATTAACCCCAACACGTTGCCGGCGGGGTTGCAGATGCCGGCGATGTCCGCAGCAGAGCCGTTGGGGTTATGAGGGCGTTCACCGTCTGCCGGCGAACCGTCAGCACGGACGTAACGAAAGGCGATGCACCCTTCCGATTCCAGCGCCGCCAGTGTGGCCTTATCCTTCACCTGGAAGTTGCCTTCGCCGTGGGCAACGGGGCAGGTGATCAGATCGTCCAGTTTGGCCAGATAGCCGGCGACGGCGCTGCGGTTCGGCAACAGATTGACCCAACGGCACTCGAAACTGCCTAGGTCGTTCTCGGTCAGGGTCACCCGGCGCGTCCCCGCGTAGTTTGCCCCATGTTCGGTGTCCTGCGCTAGTCGACCAGGCAGAATGCCTGACTTGACCAGCGTCTGAAAGCCGTTGCAGATGCCGAGCACAAGTTTACCACACTCTACGAACTCCTGCAGTTGATCTTGGAAGTAGGTATTGAGATCGAGCGCCAGGCGTGTACCGGCGCCGAGCGCATCGCCGTAGGAGAAACCGCCGGCTAACAGGAGCATGTCGTATTGGTCGAAGGCGCGTTCTCCAGCGCGCAGCCGGTTGATGTGGACGATCTCGGGGCGTCCGCCGGCTAGTTCGCAGGCGCGTGCGGCTTCTTGGTCGCGATTGATCCCGGATGCATGGAGGATGAGGATGGATGGCTTCATGGCGACTCCGGCGCTGCGGTCGTTGGTCCCTCTGATGCGTTCATGCGAGCAAGTCGCGTTGCCAGGCGGCGACTAGATCATCGACAGGCAGATCGAGTACAGGCTCTTGGCCGGCCCATGTGCGCAACCGGCTGTCGCCCGTCACTTCGCCCAAGGCGATCAGAGTCTCGCTGGCGAACAATGATTCCAGCGCAGGCGTGTCGGCGGGGGCGACTTCGAGCAACAGGCGTCCGTTGCTTTCGGCGAACAGCGTTTCGAGCGGCGTCATGCCCTCCGCTGCGGCGATGACGACGGATGCGCCTAGGCGCCCGCCGATGCACATCTCGGCTAGCGCGACGCCTAGCCCGCCTTCGCTCAGGTCGTGACAGGCCTGGACGAGGCCCTGCTGTATCGCCTGGTGCAATAGACGGTAACGGTTGAGCGGGTTGTCCGGCAGAGAGGGCGCGTCGCCGCCTGCTATTTCCAGCAGCTCGTGCAGCAAGGAGCCGCCCAGTTCGCGCTTGGTCTCGCCTAATAAGTAGATGCGGTTGCCCGCGGCTTTGAAGTTCGAGGTGACGCAGGAATGAATATCCGGCACGATGCCGATGGCGGAGATGAGCAGCGTGCCGGGGATGGGCTGCCCGTTGTACTCGTTGAAGAGGCTGTCTTTGCCGGAGATAAAGGGCGTGCGATAGGCGAGCGCGCCTTCGTAGCAGCCCTGGCAGGCGCGGACAAGCGCGCCGAGGCGGTCGGGCAAGGTTGGGTTGCCCCAACAGAAGTTGTCGAGGATGGCGATGCGGTCGGGGTCGGCGCCGACGGCGACGGCGTTGCGCATGGCCTCGTCGATGGCGCTGATCGCCATGGCGTAGGGGTCGACGCGTCCGATGGCCGGGTTGATGCCGGCGCTGAGGGCAAAGCCGCGGTTGTGCTCCCAAGTGCCGAGGGGTTTAAGCACAGCGGCGTCGCTGGGACCGTCACGTTGGGGGCCGGTGAAGGGGCGAACGATGGAGCCGCCGCGCACTTCGTGGTCATAGCGGCGAACGATGGACTCCTTGCTGGCGACGTTGGGGTGGGCGAGCATGCGCAGGAGCAGCGCGGCGGCATCGCGCAGGTGCGGCGTCGCAGTTGAGGACGGCGCTGGATCGACGTACTCGGCGCGCAGGCGGCGCTGCGGCAAGCCGTCGTGCAGGAAGCTCATGGGCAGGTCGGCGACGACGCGATTGGCGTAACGTACGCACAGCCTGCCGTCGCCCGTGAAACGGCCCAACACGCTCAGTTCGACTTCCCAGAGCCGGGCTAGCTCGGACAGCCTTTCCAGTGCGTCCGGCGGGACGGCGATGACCATGCGCTCCTGGGCTTCGGAGAGCCAGATTTCCCAGGGGACAAGGCCGGGATACTTGAGGAGGACGTGCTGCAACTCGACGTCGACGCCCAACTCGCGGCCCATTTCGCCCACAGCGGACGATAAACCGCCCGCGCCGCAGTCGGTGATGGCGTGGTAGAGGCCGGCGTCACGCGCCGCTTCGATCAGTTCGATCAGACCCTTTTCGGTGATTGGGTCGCCGATCTGGACGGCGCTGCCCGCCATTTCTGCGGTTTGGTGGGTTAGCTCCGCCGAGGAAAAGGTGGCCCCATGCAGGCCGTCGCGGCCGGTGCGTCCGCCGAGGACGACGACGAGGTCGTCGATCTGCGGCTCGGTGCGATGGCTGCCGATCGGCAATATGCCGGCGCAGCCGCAGAAGACGAGCGGGTTGCCGAGATAGCCTTCGTCGTAGAGGACGGCCCCGTTGACGGTGGGCAGGCCGAGTTTGTTGCCGTAATCGCCCACGCCGGCTACCACGCCGGCGGCGATGCGTCGCGGGTGAAGCAGCCCTTCGGGCAGTTGCTCGTAGGGGTAGTCCTGCGGGCCAAAGCAGAGCACGTCGGTGGCGGCGATGGGCCGGGCGGATACGCCGATGACGTCGCGCACGACGCCGCCGATCCCGGTGTTGGCCCCGCCAAACGGCTCCAGCGCGGAAGGATGGTTGTGGGTCTCCACCTTGAAGGCCAGGTCGTGAGCGTCGTCGAAGGCGATGATGCCGGCGTCATCGACAAAGGCGGAGTGCAGCCAGGACGGGGAGATTTCTTCGGTGGCGGCGCGTATGTACTGGCGCAGGAGACCGTTGATCTCGGCGCGCTGTATGACGGCGCCGGTGTGGGCGCGCCAGGTGAAGTCGATGCGGGCGCGGAAGGTCTTGTGGACACAGTGCTCCGACCAGGTTTGGGCGAGCGTCTCCAGTTCGACGTCGCTTGGGTCGCGTCCCGCGCTGCGGTAGTAATCGCGGATGCAGTGCATTTCGGCAAGGTCAAGGGAGAGCAGCCGGTCGCGGCTCAACGCCAGTAGCGCGTCGTCGTCCTGTTTGCGCAAGGCGACGATCTCGACACGGTCGCTGGCGGCCGACTGCATGCCAAATTGGGGCGTGATGGCGCCGAGGCTGTAATGCTCGACGGTATCGTTGCAGAGGAGCCGGCGCGCCAGGAGGCGGACGTCGGCCTCAGTCAAGTTGCCGTCCAGCTCGTAGCGATGGGCTGTGACCACGTCGCAGGGGGGTAGGCCCAGCTCCGCCATGCCCTTGACTAGTTCGCGCGCGGTGACGTCGGTGACGCCGGGCCGGAAGGCGACCTCGACGGCAAATGCGTGCGGGCCGTTAGGCGGAGGCTCACGGGGTAGCGCTGTCCAGGTAAAGGTCTCGGTGACGGGGTCAACCAGCAGGGCGGCGCAGAGTCGCTCAATCTCTACTGCGGTAAGGTCTTCTGAGATGAAGAAGACGCGTGCGATACGGCAGGCGCGGATGCCGGAGATGCCGAAGTGCGGGGCGGCGGATAGGATCTCCCTGACGCGCGCGTGGCGGGGGCCGCTAACGTCTATACGGATAGCCATGTGGCCTCAACGCTCCTTGCTATTTGATGCGTCGCGTCGACAGACCGGGTCAAAACCCACGGCATATTTTAGCAGAGGCATGGCGAATTTCCCATATTGGCGGCAAGGAAGCGAACGATTGCCGCCTAGAGCCGGGCGACCGCTTGGCCGCGTGCCGAGATCAGGTAATGAGGAACCGGAGCGGGCTATGCTCCGTTGTGAAGTAGGGCGCGTTCTTGCGGACCATAAGCTGCAGATCAGGTATTACACAATGGCAGTGAACATTCGACTTTCGCCGCGACCGCGCTGCGCGGCCGCTCAATCTATGGAAGAGCATAACCATGAGTGAGCAACCCTCATCCCCAACACGTTCTGTTTCACTTACCCCGCCTCAGGTAGTACGTGCGCTGGATCGCCTGTACAAGATTGCCGTTGTGACGCTTACGGCGCTGATCGTTCTGGCGGCTGTGGTCTTTGTGGCGCGAGCGGCGATCTACAAGGTGCACGAATATGAGCGCGGCCTGCATCTGCGCGGCGGGCGATTCCTAGCTGTGCAAGAGCCGGGCTGGCATATGCAGATCCCGTTGGTGGACACAGTGATCATCGTCACGGTCAGCGAGCGGCTGGGCTATGTCGATCAGATCCCGGCTATGACGTCCGACAACGTGACGATGATCGTCTCGCTGCAATACACCTATCGTGTAACGGATCCGCAGCAATATGCGTTGCAGGTTGATGACCCGGAGCGCATCGTCTTTGAGTTTGTTCAGGGCAAACTGCGCGACGTGGTTAACACCAAAGCGATGGCCGACGTGATGAACAACCGCGCCATCATGAACGCCGAAGTGATGGATGCGCTGCTGGAAAAAGAAGAGCAATACGGCGTCAAGTTCGTGACCGTGCAGATGCAGGACGCATCGCCGCCGGAAGAGGTGCTGCAGGCGATACGTGACCGCATGGTGGCGGTGCAGCGGCAGGACCAGGCCCAGGCGGAGGCCGCCCAACGCAAGACGCTGGCTGATGCCGACCTCTATGCGGCGCAGAAACAGTCTGAAGCCGACGCCTACCAGATCACGGCGACTGCCCAGGCGGAGGCCGACCGCATGCGCCTCACAGCCGAAGCCCAGCAGATCACGATCCGCAGCATCTTGGCCGAACTCAACGGCCAGGGCGAGTTGGGCGAGAAGTTCATCGATCTGCTAATTGCCCAAGAACTGAAGGAGAACAGCAAATGGGTCATCGAAGGCGGCGGATCGCCTGTTGTGGACATGCGCTAGGCGGGCGGCGACCGGTGATGCACACAAAGGGAGGCGGAGCATGATACGGAGACTCCTGCTGATCGGCGCAGGCTTCGCGCTGTTCTTCGCCACGGCGTATTGGGCATCGGTTTCGGCCCTCTCCCCAGTCCGGCAGGAAACGCTGGCCCAACCGCGCGTTTTTGCCTATCGCGGCTGGCAGAGCATAGGCGTCCAGCTCAATGAGGGTGATTTTGTGACCATCCGCGCTCGCGGCGAGTGGCTGTATACGCCGGGCGAATATCACGGGCCGGAAGGCCATGCGCGTTTCCCCGCGCCGAGTTTCTACCCGCTTTCCAATCCGGGGGGCTATGAGCGGACGCACTCTGTGCCGGGCGGCGTGTTGATCGGACGCATCGGAGAGGACGGACCTCCGTTCCTGGTGGGCAGAGGTACGACAGTCCGGGCAGAAAAGCAGGGCGCACTCTATCTGCGTGTCAACGACGACGAACTCACCGACAATGAGGGATGGGTCGAAGTGCAGGTGAACGTCGAGGCGCCGGAGGAGGAGCGCTAGTCAGGCCGCTCCAGCCGCCAATCTCGCCACGAATTATGCGAATTCGGCCAACCGTTGAGCCCCATTCGCGTAATTCGTGGCGGCTGATCGTAGTTACAGCTCTCGACAGCTCGTGTACCCCTTCTCCGCTTATGCCGGTTGGCATTATCCTCGTGTCGTTTCATCGCAGCGACAGTGATCGGTCCTTCTTTGCTGTCGCCCGCACGCAAAAAAAAACGCGGTTTGACATACTTTTGCAAACGGTGCTAGACTCGGAACGCCGGAAGTTTACCAGATAGAGGCGAAGAGGGCGGCACTGACCATACGGCTCCCTATGAGCGGCAGGATATCCTGTTGCCCCGTTATCACGCCGGTATCTGGAGACCGGTCGCTTCCCATTTCGCCGCACCCAGGAGCAGCCCTTTGGCAACGACGTTTGATGCCACCCAATTGCCGGTGGAGGCTGAGCGTAAACCCAGCCGCGCCGCAGGATTCCTCAATTCCTTTCTGCTGCGGCGACTGCTCAAAGCTTTGTTCACGGCTTTCGTGGTCATAACGCTGACCTTCTTCCTGATCCGCCTCCTGCCCAGTAATCCAATCGAGTTGTTCATCCAAGAACTGATGGTGCAGTACAGTATGCCCTATCACCAGGCGCGCGACCAGGCTGCCGCGTTGTTTGCTATTGACTTGGAGAAACCGCTTATCTTGCAGTATTTCGACTATCTGGGCGGCTTGGTGCGCGGCGACCTCGGCACGTCGATCCTATCGCCGGGGACGCCTGTGACGAGTTTCATTAAGCGCTTTCTGCCGTGGACCGTCTTCAGCGTGGGGTTGGCGCTGATGATCAGCTTCACCAGCGGCGTGATCTTGGGTCTGCTCATGGCCTACCGGCGCGAGAGCTTGCTTGACCACATCTTAACAGTACTGGCGTCGGTCTTGAGCGCCATCCCGAATTACATTTTGGGCATCCTGCTGATCATCTGGCTTGGCGTCCGCTGGGGCGTGGTGCCTGTGGCGCAGATGCGCGGTTCGCTGTCGCCTGGCGTGCAGCCGGGCTTCACATTGGCGTTTTTCCAGGACGCGCTCTTCCATGCCGCGTTGCCGATAGCGGCCTATGTGCTTACCACAGTAGGCAGCTGGATGCTGACCATGAAAAGCAGCACGATCAGTGTATTGGAGGAGGACTACGTAACCGTGGCGCGGGCCAAGGGGTTGAAGGAGAGCCGCATCACCACGGCTTATGTGGGCCGCAACGCCGCGCTGCCGCTCTTCACGCTGTTGGCGATCTCGATCGGCTTTGTGGTGGGCGGCTCAGTGCTGATCGAGACGATTTTCCAATATCAGGGCATCGGCTATGTGCTGTTGCAGGCCGTGAATCGCCGCGATTACGTTGTGATGCAGGGCGTTTTCTTGATCATCACGCTTTCGGTCATCTTCGCCAACTTCTTCGCGGACATGCTCTATAGCTGGCTTGACCCGCGCATCAAGTTTGGGGCTGCGGAGTAATTGCATGAATCTTGTAAAGCAAACCTTAGCCTCGCTCGGCACGACGCTGCGCATTATGTCCTATAACAAAGTGGGCTTTGCCGGCTTCCTGATGGTGATCTTTATCGTGTTGATGTCGTTTGTCGGGCCATACTTCATTCCACTTGACACTGTGACAAAGGTCGACAAGATCTTCCAGTCGCCTTCAGCCGAGCATTGGTTCGGCACGGACCACCAGGGACGCGACATCTTTTCGCAGATTATCCACGGCGGGAAGGACGTTATCGTAGTCGCGGTGATCGCCGGGGTGCTGTCGACCTTGATCGCGGTTACGTTTGGCACGTTGAGCGGCTTCGCCGGCGGGCGTACGGACGCATTCATCATGGCGATCACGGACGTCATGTTGACGATTCCGCAATTGCCCCTGTTATTGATCCTTGCCTCGCTGATGAAGTTCGAGAACGTCACGTCGCTTGGCGTGCTGTTGGGTCTGCTTAATTGGCCGTCACTGTTACGCGCCGTGCGTTCGCAGGCCCTGTCGCTGAAGGAGCGCGACTTTATTGAGGCTGCACGTTCGCTGGATCTGGGGACCACGCACATTGTTTTCCGCGAGATCGTGCCGAACATGATGACGTATATCATCATCAGTCTGGCGCTGGCGATGACCGGGGCTATCTATGCGCAGGTAGCGCTGGTGCTCTTCGGGCTGGTGCCGTTCTCGGGGAGCAATTGGGGCGTCATGTTGAGCCTGGCCTGGGTGCGCGGGGCCATCTTTTTCAAGGACAGTGTCTGGTACATCATGATGCCCATTGCCGCCATCGTCCTGCTGCAATTGTCGGTGGTAACAACCACACGCTCGCTGGAACTGGTCTTCAATCCGCGTCTGCGTTCGGGCGAATAGTGTCCATCGGCATCAAGAATCGGAGCGACTTGCTGCATGAGCCAAGCTGACGACGCGTTCGTTCACCACGAGTCTATCTTTGAGAAGCCGCCGCTGAGTCTGCGCAATGTCCATATCATGTATAAGTCGCGCAAAGGCGCGGTGAACGCCGTGCGCGGGGTCGATCTGGACCTGCGCGCCGGGGAGAGTCTATCTCTGATCGGCGAAAGCGGGTCAGGTAAGACGACGCTCGGCTTGGGCATCGTGCGGCTGCTGGTGAAGACGGCCAAGGTCACGCAAGGCGAGATCATTTACCGCCGCGACGGTCTGGAAATGGATGTAGGTCAACTGGACGCCCAGCAGTTGCGTGAGTTCCGCTGGCGTGAATGCTCGATGGTTTTTCAGTCGGCGCTGAATTCCTTTAATCCCGTGCTGCGCATCTGGAACCAGATGTACGACACGGCCAAGGCGCACGGTTGGAGCGATAGGCGCGCCGTGCGCGAGCATGTGCTCAACTTGCTGCGTTTCGTGCAGTTGGATGCCGAGCGCGTGATCGACGCCTATCCGCATGAGTTGAGCGGCGGGATGCGGCAGCGCGTGTTAATCGCCATGTCGCTTCTGCTTGATCCGCAGGTGCTGATTCTGGACGAGCCTACCACTGCGCTCGACATCCTGACGCAGCGCACGATCATCGATCTGTTGCGCCGGCTTAAGGATGAGCAGCGGCTTACGATGCTCTTCATATCTCACGATCTGGCGATTGCGGCGGAGTTGGCGGATCGCATCGCCACCATGTACGCCGGGAAGATCGTGGAGATCGGCTCCGCCGATGACATCTTCTACCGGCCGCGACATCCTTACACGTTGGGGCTGATCCGCGCCGTGCCCAAAGTGATCGGCGAGTTTGAGGACTTAGTCTCTATTCTGGGTTCGCCGCCCGACCTGGTGGACCTGCCGAGCGGCTGCAAATTCCATCCGCGCTGTCCCTTCGCGACGGAGCGATGCCGCCGTGAGGAGCCGGACCTGGAGCAGGTAGGCCAGGATCACGCCGCGGCATGCTGGCATTGGCAGGCGGTGGAGGAGGAAGTGGCGGATCACCCGCTGCACCAAAGCCTTCCGGCGCAAACGATTGTCTATAGCGGGGAATGATGGCACATATCGAACTGCAGAATGTGAGCAGGGCCTTTGGCAAGGAGCAGGAGCGCGTCCTGGCGGTAGACGGAGTGTCGCTCACCATCGAAAAGGGCGAGATTCGCTGTCTCGTGGGCGAGAGCGGCTGCGGCAAGAGCACGACCGGCAAGATGATCGCGGGGCTGTTGCCGCCCTCCGGCGGGCGTATTCTTTTCGACGGCAAGCCGATCGACCGGCTGAATAAGGAGGAATACCGCGCCTACCGCCACGCCGTGCAGATCATTCATCAGGACCCGTATGCGTCGCTGAACCCAGTGCAGACGGTGAAACAGATCATCACCACGCCGTTGCTGCGCCATCGGAAGGTGAGCGGTTCTCAACAGGCGTATCGCCGCGCACTCGAGCTGTTGGAGATCGTCGACCTGACGCCGGCGGCTGATTTCCTTGACAAGTACCCGCACCAGCTCAGCGGCGGGCAGCGACAACGCGTGTCGGTCGCTCGTGCGCTGACCGTCGACCCCAAGTTTATCGTGGCGGACGAAGCGGTGTCGATGGTGGATGTGTCGATCCGCGTGAGCCTGCTCAATATGTTGATGCGGCTCAAGAACGAGTTCGACGTGACCTTCCTTTTTATCACGCACGATCTGGCGCTGGCGAAGTACTTTGCCTGGGAAGGCGCGATCAGCGTGATGTATCTAGGTCGCGTGGTGGAAGATGGCCCGACGCCGCGCGTGATCACGGATCCGCGCCACCCGTATACGCAGGCGTTGCTGGCGGCTGTGCCGGAGGCCGATCCCGAATTGACGCACCGCAAGCGTCGCATCGCGCTGCGAAGCGCCGATATACCAAGCCTGCTCAACTTGCCGCCGGGGTGCACGTTTCATCCGCGCTGTCCCTATTTCGTGGAAGGGGAGTGCGATGTGAGCGCGCCGCCTTTGGAAGCGATCAGCGAGGGCGGGCGCGTGGCCTGTCCGGTGCGCAAAGATGAGCACGTGAGCCTTCTCATCCCGTCATGAGCAGCCAACTGGGGCAGGCAGGCTTTCGCATCGGCATGTTTGTGCTGTTTACCTCCGGGCTGTTGTTGTTGGCGCTAGAGCCGAACACAGCCGAGTTCGTGTTGATGGCGGCGATGCTCGTGTGTTCCAGCGTTTTTTTGGCTGTGCTTGCCGTTTATGTGCGTGTGTTTTCCAAGCGCTGAACACGAGAACCGTTGCTCCGGTGTTTTCTTGCGTCTCCGTGTTGATGTTTTCCAACAAAGGGAGGATGGTATGCAGAAACGTATCTGGGTCGTATTGCTGACAGTGGCTGCGCTGTTCGTCAGCGCGTGCGCCGCACCGGCTGCACCAGCGCCGGCTGCGCCTGAGGCGGCTGGTGAGGCTGCGGGCGTCAGCGAGTTCCGAGGCATTTGGCCATATGTCGTACCGCCCGCCGGGCACTTCAACACTTTTGTCACCACCAACGCTATCTCGCTCGGCATCTACCAGCATCTGTTTGAGCCGAACCTGTTTATGTATATGTGGGCCGACGACGACTGGATGCCGTTGGCTGGCGAGTCTTGGGAATGGGCGGATGATGTCACCGTGCGCGTCACGTTGCCGTCCGGCGCGGTGTGGAGCGACGGCAGCGCTTATACCGCGCAAGATGTGGTGGACACGTTCACCATCCAGCGCTTGCAGGGCATCACTGTCTGGCAGTTCCTCGAGGATGTGGTGGCGGTCGACGACACGACGGTCGACTTCATTCTCACGGAACCTTCCAACACTGTGTTGCGGCGTATCTTCCGTGAGACCTTCATCCGGCCGTCGTCAGTGTACGGTGAGTTTGCTAACCGCATTCGCGACCTGATCGCGACCGGCGCCGATTCTGAGGCCGCCGAATGGCAGGCGTTGTTGCAGGAGTTCAACGAGTTTCGCCCCGAGACGATCATATCGCTTGGGCCGTACGTGTTGGACCCGAACAGCATTACCGAGTCGCAGCTGGTTCTGAACAAGAACGAGACTTCGTTCATGGCGGACTGGGTTAGTTTTGACCGCGTGCTGCTCTTCAACGGCGAGACGCCGGACGCGACGCCGCTGATGATGGCGAAAGAAGCTGACTACGCTACGCACGGCTTCCCGCCGGCTACGACGCAGCAGTTCATGGCGGAGGGCATTCGCATCATACGCGGCCCGAACTACAGCGGACCGGCCCTCTACTTCAACCACACGATCTATCCGTTTAGCGTACCGGAATTCCGCCAGGCCTTGGCCTATGCCATCGACCGTGCGGAGAACGGCATCGTGTCGATGGCCGAGTCGGGCGTGGCGGTCGAGTACATGGCGGGCTTCTCCGACAATCTGATCCCGCTTTGGCTGACGGAAGATACGCTCGGCGCGTTGAACAAGTACGAGTTCAACGCCGATACGGCTGAGCAGATGCTGCTCGACCTGGGCTTCACCCGCGGCGACGATAACGTGTGGATCGACGACCAGGGCAACCGGCTTTCGTTCGAGCTGACCGCCCCCTCGGAGTTCGCGGACTGGTCGGCTGCGGCCGAGAACCTGGCCGAACAACTCACGGAGTTCGGCATCGAGACGACCTTCCGTGGGGTAACGTTCACGCAGCACCCGTCCGACGTGCGCGCCGGCAATTTCCAGATGGCGATCCGCGAGTGGGGCGCGGGCAACCCGCACCCGCACTTCTCGTTCGACGTGGACTACAACACCTATAACACCACTGGCGGCAGCGTCGGGGTCACAGCAGCCGGCCCCGGCATGCAGTTCCCGCTGGTGCAGGCAACGTCGCTAGGCGAGTTGGACTTGGCAGCGCTGACGATCGAAGCCGGAAAGGGCTCTGACCGCGATGCGCAGGCCGAGATCGTCAACCAGTTAGCGCTGGCCTATAACGAGTTGCTGCCGCAGATCCCGCTGTGGGAGCGTTATGGCAACAACCCGACGCTCGAGGACGTACGCGTGTCCGGATGGCCGGCGGACGGCGATCCGATCATCAACAACGGCACGTATGCTGATCCGTTTGCGATTGTGCTCATGCTGCAGGGCAAACTGCACCCGGCCGAATAGGCGTGGTTGGCGAAGCTGCAACGGCGCGGCATCGCGGATTGGCGATAGGCGCGGGGCACGCGGACCGTGCGCCCCGCTGAATGACAAGGGCCGGCGCCATCACAGGGGCCGGCCCTATCTTGATTTTTCCACCACCGTAAGTGGAGCGTCTCATGACAAGAGTCGGAATAATCGGTGCAGGCGCGATTGCCCGCGTCCATTTGGATGGATGGCGCCGGCTGCCGGTAGAGCTAACGGGCTACTATGACATCGACAGGCTGGCATCTGAACGCGCTGCCGCGCAGTTCGGCGGCAAGGTGTACGAAAGCCGTGAGGCGCTCTTCGCCGACGTGGACCTGGTGGATGTGTGCGCCTGGGGCACGGAGCACGCAGATATCGTCTTCGCCGCGGCGTCGGCGGGCAAGGCCGTGATCTGCGAAAAACCGCTGGCGCGGCGGCTGAAGGACGCTGAACGGATGGTGGCGACGTGCGAGGAAGCCGGCGTGTCACTGTATCCGGCCCATGTGGTGCGTTTCTTCCCGGAATATGCGCAGGCCAAAGCGACTCTGGACAGCGGGGCGTTGGGCAAGGCGGGCGTACTGCGCACCGTGCGCGCCGGCAGCTTTCCGCGGCCGGGCGGCGAGTTTCATGCCCCGTACTACAGCGACTTTACCCAGAGCGGCGGCGTCATTCTGGACGTGGGCATCCACGACATTGATTACGCTCGCTGGTGCTTTGGCGAAGTCGAGCGCGTCTTTGCCCGCGGGACGACCTTCAAAGAGGCGCCGCGTAATGACCACGCGCTGATCGTGCTGCGCTTTGAGAGCGGCGCGATCGGGCACATCCAGTGCAGTTGGGCGCAACCGGGGGGCACCTTCCGTACGCGCCTGGAGATTGCAGGCGACGGTGGCATCGTGGAGTGGGATTCGCTGGATACGCCTTCGCTGATGATCCACCGGCGCAACGCAGACGACAGCGGCGTGGAGCGCTCGGCGTACAGCCCATTAGCGCCCGATGAACAGCCCTACTATGCTGAGTTGGCGCATTTCTTGTCCTGCTTCGAGCGTGGCGTCGAGCCGCAGGTGACGGCCCGCGACGCGCTGATGGCCGTGAAGATTTCGTTGGCTGCCATGGAGTCGATGCGCAGCGGCCTCCCCATCACCATCTCCGAGTTCCAGGAGGACCAGCCATGAGCGATCGTCGCATACGCATTGGCATGATGAGCTTTGCGCATATGCACGCCTACAGCTATGCCGTTTGTCTGCAGCAGATGCCGGATGTCGAGATCGCGGGCATTTGGCACGAGGACGCGGCTCAGGGCGAAGCTTTGGCGCGAGAGTTCGCTGTTCCGTTTATCTCTGATGTCGAGCGATTTCTAGACGCCGGGCTGGACGGGGTGATCATCTGCTCGGCGAATGCGCACCATCGCCGCGACGTCGAACGGGCGGCGGGAAGGGTGCGCGCTATCCTGTGTGAGAAGCCCATCGCCGCCACGCTGGAGGACGGCCGCGCCATCATCGAACGTTGCCGCCAGACCGACACGCGCTTGCAGATCGCGTTTCCCGTGCGCTTTCATCCGGTTTTCGAGCAGTTGAAACGTCTGCTGGATTCAGGCGCGGCGGGGCGCATCCTGGCGGCGGAGTGCACCAACCACGGGTCTATGCCCGGCGGGTGGTTTGTCGACCGGGCGCTGTCGGGCGGCGGCGCGGTCATCGACCACACTGTGCATGTGGTCGATCTGCTGCGCTGGTTCTGGGGGGCGGAGGTGCAAGAGGTCTACGCCGAGATCGGCGACAGCCTGCTGCACCCGGATTTGGGCATCGACGACAGCGGGATGCTGTCGTTTGCGCTGGCGAACGGCGTCTATGCCACGCTCGATACGTCGTGGTCGCGGCCCGCGGCCTACCCGACATGGGGCGATGTGAAGATCGAGGTGATCGGCGATGGCGGCGTGCTCTATGCCGACATGTCCAGACAGCACATCAGCGTGAGCAGCCAACAGAGCGGGAAGACGCAGTGGCGCGACTGGGGCGGCAACATGGACCTGGGGTTGATGCGCGATTTCGTGGCGATGGTGCGCCAGGGGCATGAGCCGTCGATCACGGGCGAAGACGGGCTGGCCGCGCTGGAGGTCGCGTTGGCGGCCTATCGTTCGGCAGAACGCGGCGAGCCGGTGCGCCTGCCGTTGACGGGATGAGGGTGATCCGCTGCGCAATGTTAAAGGAGCCTTAGCATGGAACCGCTTCGCCTTGGGACATCTTCCTATTCCTACTGGCATTTCCTGCCGGAGAAAGTGCCTCTCGAGACGGTGTTAGACGCCGCCGCAAAACTGGGTTTGAGCGGCGTCGAGATTCTGCACCGGCAGATGGAGAGCGAGGAGAACGCCTATCTGCAGAAGCTGAAACGACAGGCATTCCGGCTTGGCTTGGATCTATACAACTTGAGCATCCACCAAGATTTCGTATGGGCTGAACCGGAGGAGCGCCAGAAGAATATCGAACACACGTTGCATTGCATTGACCTGGCGCACGAACTCGGCATCCCTTCGATCCGCGTGAATTCGGGCGGGTGGCGCAAGCAGGGCAGTTTCGACGAGGTGCTGCAAGCGAAGGGATGGGTGGAGCCGTGGGAGGGCTTTTCGGACGACGACGGCTTCGCCTGGTGCACTGACGCCATCGAAGCATGTCTGCCGCACGCCGAACGGCGCGGGGTAATGTTGCTGCTGGAGAATCACTGGGGGTTGACTACGTTCGCGTCGGGCGTGTTGCGCATCCTGGAAACGGTTGACTCGCCGTGGCTCAAGGCGATCCTTGATATGGGTAATTTCATATTCGAGGATGATATGTACGAGGCCGTGGAGCGAGTTGCCCCGTATGTCTGGCTTGCGCACGCCAAGACCTATTTCGGCGGCGGATCGTGGTATTCGTTGGAACTAGATTACGCACGCATTTTCCGCATCTTGCGCGCGGCAGGTTTTCGCGGCTACTGCTCTATTGAAATGGAAGGGGCGGAGGACGCGGCGACAGCGATGCCGAAGAGCATCGATCTGCTGCGCGAGGCGTGGTCGGCGGGCTAAGGAAGCGACGTACTAGAACACGCGGCGCACGCAACTCCCTGTGATATGTGAGGAGTTGCGTGCGCCGTTGGCTTTTGTGTCAAATCGATTTTGCAGGCAGAACTTCTGCGTTAAGCCGTGGAGGCAGCGGCGCCCGTGAATCCGTGTGCGCCGGCTATTTTAGCCACGCCTTCAGCGCTTCGTAGCTGATGACAGCATAGGCCCTCTCCACAGCCTGCAAGTTCTCTTTGGAGCCGCTGGCGATGCCGCCGCGATAGAGGATGGCTGTGTAGTCGCGATCCTCGGCGCCGAAAAGTGTAGCCGTGACGCAGTACTCGGCGCAGTAGCCGCTGATGATCACGGTGTCCACGCCTTCGCGCTGCAGGATGTCGTGCAGATCGGTCTTGTTGAAGGAGTTGGAGTAGGTCTTAACTATGTGGTAGTCGCCCTCGACCGGCTCCAGCGGCGCGATCAACTCAAATGGCTCTGTGCCCGGCACAGTGCCGTCCTCCTCTTCCATTTGTTGAATCCAGACGATGGGTAGCTTTTGGGCGCGAAACAGGGGCAAGGCTGCTTGGATATACTCGACGGCGGCATCCATCTGGATAGCGGATTCGCCTCGGTAGGATACTTTTTGAAGATCGATGATCAACAATGCTTGCTTCGTCATGGTTTTCTCCCTCAGAGTAGCGAAGAAGCCGGAACCGCTTGCGGGACTTCCTGCTTGTTCAACTTGAGAGGAACAACCGCCTCCCTAGAAGGGTGACCCCGCTAACCCGCGCGGATCTGTGTCGAAGGGGGTGACGTCGCTTGTCTGCACCAGCCAGCGCAGCATCTCACTCTCCATCTGCTGCTGTACGGTGCGGTGGGTCGGGTCGCCCCATAGATTATGCAGTTCCTGAGGGTCTGCTTGCAAATCGTACAATTCGCATATCCCCGTGGGCCGGAAGACGTAGCGATGCGTCGTGGAGCGCATGGCGACCACGCGACCGACGCTGTCGGGATAGTCTTGCTGCTGTGCGCCTTTGGGGTAATAGATGTTGGCTTTGTCGCGCGCAAAGAAGTCGCGCGTAGGCAGGCCTTCGAAGCAGTGGGGCTCGTGGCGCGCGTAGCCGCCCTCCGTGTAGGCGATGCGTTCCGGGTCGCCGGGCGCGCCCTGAAGCTGGTCGGCGTAGCTGCGGGCGAAGTGCGTATGCTGCGCTTCGATGCCGGCCTGTTCCAGCGTCGTCGCCATGATGTCGAACAACTCGACCGGCTCGTCGACGACGTGACCGGCCTTGCCGCCCGGCGTGCGCACGACCAAGGGCACGCGCGTGATGATGTCTTCGCAGGCGCTCGGCCATTTTTCTACCAGGCCATAGTCGCCGGCGTAGTCGCCGTGGTCAGAGAAGAATGAGACCGTGGTTGAGCCGGCTAATCCGGCGTCCTCCAGCGTGTTGAGTAGACGACCCAGCAGTTCGTCGATGAAGCCGGTCATGCCCAGGTAGACGGCCTGGATTTTGCGCATGAGCGCCTCATGTTCACCTTCGTCCAGTTCGTCGAGGCGGCGGTAGCGGCGGATCAGGCTGTGGAAATCGG
>JASGTU010000084.1 GCA_030058085.1 Chloroflexota bacterium | reverse complement strand
TCCAGGAGCGGGAGGAGGGCTATGCGAACAAGCCCATCGCCGCCATCCTCAAGGAGTTCTGCAGCTATACCGACGGCGCATGGATGAGCGCCAAGAAGGACAGCCTGGTCAACATCGGCGGCTGGCTAGCGGTGAACCAGGAAGAGGTCTTCGATCTGGCGCGCAACATGGTGGTGATCTACGAAGGGCTGCACACGTATGGCGGCATGGCCGGCCGCGATATGGAGGCCCTGGCGATCGGCATCGAGGAGTCGGTGCAGGACGACTACATGCGCTCGCGCATCGGCCAGGTGCGCTATTTGGGCGATCTGCTGACCGAGTGGGGCGTGCCGATCGTGCAGCCTGTGGGCGGGCACGCCATTTTCCTCGACGCCAAGCGCTTCTATCCGCACCTGCCGCAGGACGTGTTCCCCAGCCAGACGCTGGCCGCGGAACTGTATCTGGATTCGGGCGTGCGCAGCATGGAGCGGGGCATTGTGAGCGCGGGCCGCGATCCGGAGACGGGCGAGCATCGCCATCCTGCGCTGGAACTGACGCGGCTCACCATCCCGCGGCGCGTCTATACGCAGGCGCACATGGATGTGGTAGCCGAGTCGGTGAAGGCGGTCTACGATGCGCGCGAGCAAGCGCGCGGGCTGCGGATGGTCTACGAGCCGAAGTATCTGCGCTTCTTCCAGGCGCGCTTCGAGCCGCTGTAGGGGGCGTCTGCACGTCTGGTAGGAGCGGCATCCTTGCCGCTCGTGTGTTGCGCCCGGCGGCAGGGATGCCGCCGCTTCGAGCCGCTGTAGGGAGCGACTGCACACCTGGTAGGAGCGGCATCCTTGCCGCTTGTGTGTTGCGCCCGTGTGTTGCGCCCGGCGGCAGGGATGCCGCCGCTACGGAGAGGCCCGCGTTGCGGAGCGGTGCGCTTGGATCAGCGTTACAGCGTGTCGTAGACCTGCAGGCCGCGGCCCTCGCGACGGCCGTCGCGCCATGCTTCGGCGTCGACATTGTGGCGGTGAAGTTGCTTGACGCGCAGGCCGCTGGTTCCCTCACGGCTATAGCGGGCGTAAAAGGCGTCGATCTGCGCTTTCAGCGTTCGCTTGGTCTCCTCGTGTGCAGGGTCCTCAGCCAGGTTGCGCGTCTCCCCCGGATCGTCGACCAGGTTGAAGAGATCGTGGGGCCCGTCCGGATAGCGCCAGACGAGCTTCCATTGAGGCGTGCGCACCATGCGCAGGTCGCCGTACTCCCCGATCAGCGTGTCGTCCCAGTCTTCGTGCAGCCTTCCTTCTAGGAGCGGGGCATAGGATGCGCCGGGCCGGGGCGTAGCCGGATCGGGGGCCAGCCCTGTAAGGTCGCTGAGGGTTTGGAACGTGTCGTAGTGGTTGACGCACTGCGTCCAGCGCTGCCCGCCGCGTATCCCCGGCCCGCGCCAGATCAGCGGCACGCGCAACGAGGTCTCGTACATGTTGAGGGGGCGGGTGCTGTTGCCCTTGCCCCAGAAGCCGTGGTGCCCCTGTGCGCAGCCGTGATCGGACGTGTAGACGATCAGCGTGTCGTCCAGCCTGCCTAGCGCATGCAGATGCTCGACGATGCGCTGTACGTTCTGGTCGATCTCGCTCACCGCAGCGTAGTAGCCGATGTAGCGCTCGCGCAAGCTCTCCTCTGTCGGCGCGTCCCCGGGGCCGTCCTCGTTTTTGACCCACGGGTGCGGTTCATATGGGGGGATGTCGACGAAAGCGGCGTCCATATAGCGCGCCGTCTGCGCGGGATCGTGATGGCGGCGACCGTAGGGCGAGTGGGTGGCGATATAGCCGACGTTGAGGAAGAAGGGCCGGTCGTGCGGCGCTTGCGAGAGGAAGTCGAGGGCGTGGTCGGTAATGAAGCGCGACTTGTTGCCCGTTAGGGTAACCCGTTCGCCGTTGCGGACGTAGGTGTATTCCTGGTTGTGACTGCCCTGCCAACCCGGCAGGCCGAAATGATAGTCCGCTCCCGCCGGTGGCAGGTGGGAGCGCCCCAGGTGCCATTTGCCGCAGAGCGCGGTGGCATAGCCGTGCGCCTTGAGCAGGTCGAAGAGCGTGGGTTGGCCCGCCAGCCAGTCGTAGTTAGCAATGTCCGATTCGGCCTCTTCCAGCCAGTCATGGATGCCGATCTGGCTGGGGGTTTGGCCGGTCAGCACGCAGGCGCGCGCCGGCGAGCAGACGGGGCAGGGCGTGAAGGCATTGGCGAACGACTGCCCTTCGCGCGCCAGTTGGTCGAGCATGGGGGTGTGCAGTTCATGGTTGCCGGCGAAGCCCCCGGCCCACGCCCCGTGATCGTCGGTCAGGAACAACACGATGTTAGGATGGCGCATGGGGAAGTCCGTTCTAGCCCTTGAGACCCGTCGTCGCCAGCCCCTGCACCAGGAAGCGCTGCAAGAACAGGAAGAGCAGCAGCACGGGCACAGTCGCCATGACCGAGGCGGCCATCATCTCCGCCCAGCGCGTGCCCGACTCTTGGTTGAAGGTGGCTAGACCCAGTTGCAGCGTCTTCATCCGCTCTTCCTTGGCGATGACCAGCGGCCAGAGGAAGTCGTTCCACGTCCACAGGAAGGAGAAGAGGCCCATCGTGCCGATCACCGGTTTGGCGTTGGGCATGAGGATGGTCCAAAAGAAACGCTGTCGCGAGGAGCCGTCGATCAGCGCGGCCTCTTCAACCTCGATGGGGAAGGCGCGGAAGAACTGGCGGAAGAGAAAGACCCCGTAGACCGAGATCAGGTTAGGGAACATCAGCCCCGGATAGGTATTGAGCAGGCCGGCTCCGCCGTTGCCGAAGAGGTCATTGCCGCCGGCGAGCGGGAAGCGGCGCACAAACAGGAAGATGGGCAACACCAATACCTCGAAGGGGACCATCATGGTGATGAGCAGGGCGAAGAAGATCGCCTGACGGCCGGGGAAGCGCAGCCGCGCAAACACGTAGCCCGCCATCGCGCCCAACAGAATCTGCGCAATGACGTCGGCGCCGGTGATGAGGATGGTGTTCTGGTAGAGCCGGCCCATGTTGATGGAGGCGTAGGCGTCCGAATAGTTGGCGAAGTCGAAGTCGGACGGCAGCCAACGCAACGTCTGCCCGAAAATCTCGGCGTCGGGTTTGACGGAGGTCAGGGCCATCCACACGAAGGGAAGCGTCATGACCATTGCGCCTGCGACCAGGGCCACATAGACTAGGGCCAGTCCCCACGGAAAGGAGGAGCGATTTTTGTGTGCGCTGGATTGTCTGGCTATGCTCATTCCTCGTCCTCCCGCAGAACTCGGAAGTTAACGACCGTGATCACCAAAATCAACGCCACCAGCACCACCGAGATGGCCGCGCCCTTGCCCAGCTTTAGGTAGCCGAAGGCGTTCATGTAGACTTCCCACACCAGGGTGTTGGTGGTGAGCATGGGGCCGCCCTGGGTCAGGATGAAGATGGCGCCGAAGCTGCGGAAGATGGCGATGGAGTAGGTGACGACCACGAAGAGGATGACCGGGCGCAGCAGCGGCACGGTCAAGAAGAGAAAGCTCTGCCAGGCGTGGGCGCCGTCGATCTCTGCCGCTTCGTACAACTCTGCGGGGATATCCTGCAGGCCGGCTAGGAAGATGACCATGTTGCCGCCCAGCCCCGCCCAAAGCGAGACCAGGATCAGCGAGGGCATCGCCAGGGTAGGGTCATAGATCCACTGTTGCGGCGGAATGCCCAGATAGCCGATGAGGTGGTTGAGCAGGCCGGACTGGGGGCTGAAGATCCACTTCCAGACCATTGACGAGACAACCACCGACGTCACTACGGGCAGATAGTAGAGGGTGCGAAAGACAATGCGCCCGCGGATGCGCTGGTTGAGCAGCGAGGCCACGATCAGCGCCAACGCCGTGCCCAGCGGCACCGTGCCCACTGTGTAGTAAATGGTGTTGCGGATCGCCTTGAGCGTGACCTCTTCGGTGAAGACGGCCCTGAAGTTCTTGAGGCCGACGAATTGGATGGGCGAGAAGAGATCGTAGTTGGTGAAACTCAGGACGACGTTGTAGACCACCGGGTAGAACTTGATGGCGAAGAAGAGCAGCAAGGGCAGGATCAGAAACGTATAGGCGACGAACGTGTCGCTGTTGACGATTCGATCCAACCGGCTGCGGCGTTGCGCCGCGGGCCGGCCCTGCAAGCCGGCGGCAGAGGTGGACATAGGCGCATCTCCCTGCTAAACAGATCTGTCCCCGCTTCGGGCGGCGATTTCCAAACCGTCGGATATAGACAGGCGAGGCCTCTGCCTCTGACCGGCACAAGGCCTCGCCCGTAAGTTCGTCTTACGCGTTCTCTTGCAGCAGCGCGTCCACCTCGGCGGCGGTGGCGGCCATCGCATCCGCCGGCGACAACTCTTGGCGGTAGCACTTTTCCAGGTTGGTGGCGAGCGGGCGGAAGAGCTCGATCAAGCGGTGATGCTTGGGGAACGGCACGGCGTACTCGGTGGAGTCGAGCAGGATTCTCGCCCGTTCGGTCATGAACTCGGCTTCGCCCAGCGAGCGGCGCGGCGGCGTGAAGGCGGCGCCTTCGCAGTAATCGGACAGGACATCGGCGCTCGTCAGTGTCTCCATAAGCTGCCAGCTCATCTCCGGGTTCTTGGTCAGCTTGGAGATGAAGTACTTGTTGACCCAAACGTGCGTCGCCTGGACCTTGTGGGTCAGGGGCAGCGTGGGCCACAAGTGTTCGAGCTGATCGGGCGCGTAGGTGCGAGCGTTGCGCTCGATCTGGGCGGCGCCGATGGTGGCGGAGGCGATTCCGGCCTCTACCGGGCCGAGGTCGCCTTGGGCCTCGAAGCCGGGGTAGGGCTGCACTTTGAGATCGACGATCAGCTTATGGATGAACTCCAACGCCTCCACTGCCGGTTCTTCGGCCAGGGTGCAGTGCGAGAGGTCGTCGCTGAGGAACTGGCCGCCGGCCATTTCCATGAAAGGCATATAGGCCTGTAGGTCGTTTTGCCAGCCGCCGGGAGACGAATAGTGATAGCCCTCGCGCGTGATCTGGTCGCCCTCGCGTTGCGTGCAGGCGACGGCCATCGCCTCCAACTCTTCCCAATTGGCGGGCGGCTGGCTGATGCCGGCCTCCGCCAGGTGATCTTTGCGATACCAGAAGGAGCGGATGTCGATGCGGTAGGGGATCGACACGATTTGGCCGTTGATCGTCGAGTCGTCCTGCAGCGCCGGGAAGAAGTCGTCCCAGTTCCAGCTTTCGGCGGCGTTGGCGAGCAGGTCGTCTAGCGGCAGACACCAGCCGCGCTGGGCCATTTGCGGCGACCAGACCGCGCCGCCCTGGAAGATGTCCGGCGTAACGCCGCCGGCGAAGGCCGTGGTCATCTCTTCGTTGTAGCGTTCCCAGTTCGTGTAATTGACGGAGACGGTCGTGCCGGGATGGGCTTCGCTGAAGGCGGGCAACACCGTGTCGCTCAAGAGCGTCCGGGTTTCGTCCACGTAATCGACAACGGACAACGACAATTGGACCGGTTCGGCTGCGGGCTGAGCGGATTCTGCTCCGCCGGCGGGGCTTGGGGCGGCGGGCGCGCATGCAGCCAGCGCCAAACCGGCAGCAGCCGCGCCGCTGATGCGTAGGAAACTCCGTCGCGTCACAGATGCAGACTGGGACATAGTTCACTCCTTTGGGTATTCTCCGCCGGTGCGGGATCGCCAATCGCGCTTGGGGAATCGCGAGTAGGCGAAACCTCGACAAGCTAAGAGGGATGGGGAACGAAAATTCGGGATCGACAACCTGGTACAGTAGCGTCAGTTTAGCATAAGCCTGGGGCGCTGACAAGGAATGCAAAGTCTTCTTCAGAGCTTCGCCGCGCATGTTGAATGCTCCTGAAAGTCCGCCTCTCCCCTGCGTTCACCCGCGCGCGCTGCCGCGGGTATAATACGAGAGACTCGTTGGTTCGCCCGCTCGTGATGAAAGGAGCCGTCCATGTCGTCGCCCTTCGGCGTCTATTCCGAAGTCGGCCGTCTGCGCAAGGTCATGGTGCATCGCCCGGACCTGGCGCTGCGCCGGCTGACGCC
>JASGTU010000083.1 GCA_030058085.1 Chloroflexota bacterium | reverse complement strand
ACGCAGACGGGCGTCTACCGCAGCGCGGATCAGGGCGCGAGTTGGCAGCGCATCAGCCCGCCGTGGGCGGTGTGGGATTTGGCGTTGGCGGGCGAACGGCTCTTTGTAGGCCGGCGGCAGGGCATTGCCTGGACCGACACGCTTTCAGCCGAGCAACCTACATGGCATGAGACGGCGGGACTCCACGGCGTGACCTTCTTCCGCATCCACCCCGACCGTCTTGACGCGGACGTAGTCTGGGGCGGGACATGGGGCAACAGCATTGGCGTGAGCGAGGATCGAGGAAAAACTATTGCGCCTTTGAACAATGGCCTGGAAACGCTCAGCGCGCTCGATATCTGGCAACACGAAACGCCGGGGCAGTACACGATTGGCACAATAGAGGGGCTGTATCGAACCGATGACGGCGGCGAAACGTGGTTCAAACTCCCCGGGCCGCTGCAGAGACAGACGGTCTTTTCGCTGCTGCAGACGGCGGACGGCGTGCTTTGGGCTGGGGCTGCGGATGGGCTATGGTTCAGCGCTGACTATGGGGTGACGTGGGGACAAGCCGAAGGCGCGCCAGTCGCGACGGTGCTGCAGATGGGGACGACTATGCTGGGCGGCCATTCCCTGATGTGGGCGGCGACGGAAGGCCGGGGAGTCTGGATAAGCGAAGACAGCGGGCGTAGTTGGACGCTTGCCGGCCTGGACGGATTGACGGTTTTTACGGTTGCGCCGGACGGCGAAGGTTCGCTGCTGGCGGCGACGGGGCAGGGGCTATATGCGGTGAAACCGCTGCTCAACGGCGAAGAGAACTGATTCGCCGGTTACGCCTGTCCGTTACATTTCCGCAATAGAGAGATACGCGTTGGATATGGAAGGAGCTGATATGACGTTAATTGAGTTCAGCGAGCCCACGAAGCAAGTGCAGCCGCCGGAAGGCATCAGCGCCGCGCTACAAGCCATGTGGCACGACGCAAAGGGCGACTGGGAGAAGGCGCACTCGTTGGCGCAGAGCCAGGACGACGCCGACGGGGCTTGGGTGCATGCTTATTTGCACCGTGTGGAGGGCGACCTCGGTAACGCTGCCTATTGGTACCGGCGAGCGAATCGGCCAGTCTGCGATGACGCGCTGGAAACTGAGTGGGAGAGCATCGTCAGCGCCTTTCTGCCATAACGAACAAGTGACGATGACGCCAGGTGAATACACGCCGCGGTCCACCACATACCTTGCCGGTGGACCGCGTTGTGTGCCTGATGTCTCGCTTCAACTAACGAATTGATGCTAACGGCTGCCGACCGTGACCGGCAGATCTAGAAACTGACTGCTGCGGATTAGGCGCAGGGTGGCCTGCGCGCCTGCCATTTCGCTGGTCAGCAGGCTGTGCAGGTCGTCGACATCCCGCACTGCGTTGCCGTCCACAGAGACGAGGATATCCCCTTGGAGAACGCCCGCAGCCTCTGCGGGGCCGCCGGCTTCGACCGACATGATCATCAAGCCCGTCTCGCCGCCGGCCTCGTCCTGGAGGCTGGGGGCGATCCGCACCGGCTGCACGCCGACGCCGAGATAGCCGCGCGGGATGCGGCCATGTTCGAGGATCGTCTCGACCGCTCTGCGGATGGTGTCCGGGGGCAAGGCAAGGCCGACGCCGCGTACGATAGCGGAGGTGTTCAGCCCAGCCGCGCGCCCGTCGGCGGTGACCAGCGGCCCGCCGGAGAAGCCGGGGTACATGGCCGTGTCCGTCTGGATGTATCGGTCGATCTGGCCGCCTGCGCCGGTGCGCCAGGGACCGCCGAGGGCGCTGACGACGCCGGAAGTCGTTTGGAGCGACCTGCCTGGCCGGGCGACGGCCATGACCAGGTGGCCGACGCGTAGATCGTCGGTCTCGGCCCAGGTGACCGGGGCTAGGTCCTGGCGCTCGACGTGGAGGACAGCGAGGTCCGTGGCCGGGTCGCGGCCGACGAGCGACGCCGCGACGGTTTGACCGTCGGACAGGCCGACCTGGATGTTCTCGTCAATCTGTACGATGTGGTTGGCAGTGACGATGTGGCCGGAGGCCGACCATACGATGCCGGATGCGGGCAGGCGACGGCGCGCCTCGACGCGCACGACCGACGGGCTGACAGCCTCCAGCATGGCTGCCAGCGCATTTGAGAAGTCAACTAATGCGTTTGGCATGGCGGATCCTTTCTTGTTGTATCGCCCTGCTTTACGGCGAAGGCGACTGTGCCGATAGGCCAAGCATACGGCAGGCGGGCGCGTGAACGCTTCACTCGAATTGGTAGGGTGAAACCGTACGAATGGCTAGGGCGCGTGACTAGATGTGGATAAGGCCCGCACGCGTAGCGCGCACGACGGCTTCGGTGCGGCTCTGCACATCGAGTTTGCCGAAGATGGCGTTGGCGTGGAATTTGACGGTGTGTTCGGAGATGTCTAGGCGGCGGGCGATAGCGCGGTTGGCGAGGCCTTCCGCCATGAGTTGCAGCACCTCCCGCTCGCGTTCGGTCAGCGGCTCGATGGGAGCGGAAAGCGCCTCGCTACGTACGGCGGGGATGTCATCTGCGAAGTGCGGCGAGAGCACGCACAGGCCGGCTGCGGCCGCGCGGAAGGCCGCAGCCAGCGTTGCCGGATCGACCGAGCGCGTCAGAACGGCGCGTTGGCCTGCCCGCCACAATGACTGCGCCTGCTCGCTGTCGGGAACCAGCGCAACAACCGGCAGAGCGCCGATTCGTTCCTCCGGTCCGCCGCTGGCGGCTTCGATCTCCAGGAGCGTGTCGGAGAGCGGCTCCGGCGACCAGGCGCAGTCCCATAGTAGGGCATCTGGGTGGTAGACACTCAGGGCGGCGGGAAGCTCGTCCACTGAGGCGATATGGCCGGATGGCGTAACGTCGTCAAGCGCGGCGAGGAGCGCGTCCAGTCCGGCGCGGGCGAGCGGATCGGCGGAGATGATAAGGACGCGCAATACGTCCGCAGTTTGAGTCACGGGCGAACTCCAGGTGTGAGCGCCGGCGTTTATGGCTTGGCGCATCGGTTCACGCGTAACCCAATGGTACAACGCGGGCGTGCGACGGCAAGTAAGCATTGTCCGTTGTATAGATGTGAATGCGAGACGAATTGAGCGGGGCGCTGCGTACAATGCGCAGCGCCCCATTTTGAGCAAATCGCTTCAGGCATTAACCAGACTGCTAGCGATGCTTATGCTAGGCTGACGTTGGCCGCAACCATCTCGGCGATCTCTTCGGGGTGACGGGAGACCTGGGCGCCTGCAGCCCGCAGCGCCGTGATCTTTTCGGCGGCTGTGCCTTCCCCGCCGGAGATGATGGCGCCGGCGTGGCCCATGCGCCGCCCGGGGGGCGCGGTCTGTCCGGCGATGAAGGCGGTGACGGGCTTGGTCATGTGTTCGGCGATGTACTGCGCGGCCATCTGCTCGTCCGTGCCGCCGATCTCACCTATCAGCACAACCTGGTCGGTGGCAGGGTCGTTTTCGAACATCTCCAGCACATCGATGAATTTCGTGCCGATGATCGGGTCGCCGCCGATGCCGATGGCGGTGCTCTGGCCGATGCCGCGCGCGGTCAGGGCATAGACGACCTCGTAGGTGAGCGTGCCGGAGCGGCTGACGAGGCCGACGTTGCCGGGCGTGTGGATGTGTCCGGGCATGATGCCGACCTTCGCTTCGCCGGGCGTGATCAGGCCGGGGCAGTTGGGGCCCACGAGACGTGCGCCGGTGGTGTCGAGATAGGCGCGCACCTGCACCATGTCAAGGGCGGGGATGCCCTCGGTGATGCAGACGATCAGTTCGATGCCTGCGTCAGCCGCCTCGATGATGGCGTCGGGTGCGAAGCGCGCGGGGACATAGACGATGCTGGTGTTGGCGCCGGTGGCGTGCACAGCCTCCAGCACAGTATCGAAGACAGGCGTATTGCCGACAGCCCATTCGCCGCCCTTGCCCGGGGTGACGCCGGCGACGACATTAGTGCCGTATTCAATCATCTGCTCGGTGTGGAAGGCGCCCTCGCGGCCGGTGATGCCCTGGACAGCTAGGCGGGTGTCTTTGCCCACAAGAATACTCATGCGGTTTCTCCTTCTGCGGCGGCGACAGCCTTGCGGGCGGCGTCGGCGAGACTGCTGGCGGTGGCGAGATTGGCCTCGGATAGGATTTGACGACCTTCTTCTTCGTTCGTACCGACCAGACGGACGACGAAGGGGACGTTGACGTCGAGCGTGGCGATGGCGTCGAGGATGCCGCGCGCAACCTCGTCGCAGCGAGTGATGCCGCCAAAGATGTTGATCAGCACCGCCTTGACGCGCGTATCCGCCAGAATCAAGCGTAGCGCTGCGGCTACCTTGTCTGCCTGTGCGCCGCCGCCGATGTCGAGGAAGTTGGCGGGGGAGCCGCCGTAGAGCTTGACGATGTCCATCGTCGCCATCGCCAGGCCGGCGCCGTTGACCATACAGCCGATCTCGCCGTCGAGCTGGATGTAGCTGAGCCCGAAGCGGCGCGCCTCCTGCTCGGACGCGTCTTCGGCGTCGGGATCGCGCAGTTCCGCCAGGTCTGGATGACGGAAGAGGGCGCTGTCGTCGAGCGAGATCTTACCGTCTACGGCGAGCAGATCGCCGCTGCCGGTGATGACGAGCGGGTTAATCTCGGCGAGGCTGGCGTCGCTGCTGACGTAGGCGTTGTAGAGGCTCTTGGCGATGGCGGTGAAGCGGCGCGTGTGTTCTTTGGGCAGATCGATGCCCTCGGCGAGGATGCGCGCCTGGTGATCGCGTAGGCCCAGAAACGGATGTACCGGAACGGTGATGATCTTGTCGGGCGTTTCGGCGGCGACCTGTTCAATGTCGATGCCGCCCTCGCTGCTTGCCATGAGGACGACCCGTCCCCTGGCCCGGTCGAGCACCGCGCCGAGGTAGATTTCGGTCTTGATGTCCGCCGCTTGATCGACGAGGACCTTTTTGACGGTTAACCCTTTGATACTCATGCCCAAGATGGCGGCTGCCGCTTCTTCGGCGTCGTCCGGGGTTTTAGCTAGCTTGATGCCCCCTGCCTTGCCGCGTCCGCCTACCAGTACCTGGCTCTTGACGACCACGGCTCCGCCGAGCCGGGTAGCGGCATCGCGCGCCTCGGCAGGAGTAGCGGCCACCACGCCGTCTGGGATGGGGATGCCGAAGTTGGCGAAAATGCGTTTTGACTGGTACTCGTGTAGATTCAACGTGAGTCCTCCTTTGGCAGTGGCGACGGATTGCACGGCGTGCCATTTGGCGGGACAGTCCCCGCCGTTCACCTGGCGCGGTTTCCCCAGACCCTGCGCACGCCAAACGGGCGAGACAGAAGGTCGTAGCTGGCGCAGGATGAATAAGAAATGTGTGACGCGGGGCATTATAGTCCTGTGAAATACGATGGGCCAAATCCGCTTAGCGCTTCCAGAATCTGTCTTGACGCGGGTGGAAAATGGCGGCTAGGCGCGGTTTTTCCGACGTTGCCGGGCGAGGGGTATAATCGGCTTTTGTGAGCAAGTTGAAACGGGATCGAGCGTGACTCATCAAGATTACCGGTACTGTCCATATTGCGGCGTGTCGCTAGAGATGCGGGAAGCGCACGGGGCGCTACGCCCCGTCTGCGCGGCTTGCGGCTTTACTCACTTCCGCGATCCGAAAGTCGCCGTGATCGCGCTAGTGGCGGCGGGGAATCGCGTGCTTTTAGTCCGGCGCGGGGTCGAACCGGAACGCGGCAAGTGGGCGTTGCCAGGCGGCTTTATGGACGCAGGTGAGATGCCGGAGGAAGCGTTGGCGCGCGAGTTGGCCGAGGAGACCGGTCTGAAAGTGCGTATTGCGCGCTTCTTGGGCGTCTTCCCGATGGCGCCGCTTGCCCGATCCGGTGGCGGGATCGTACTCGCCTATCAGGCTTCTATTGACGGAGACGAATCTCCGCACCCGCTGTGCGTGCACGATGACGCGGTGGAGGCCGGATGGTTTTCGCCGGATGACTTGCCCGCCGCCTTAGCATTTGATTCGACGTTTGCGCTGTTACGCGCCTGGCGTCACGGCGAGTTGTAAAGCACGACGACGCAATACTCGGAAAAAGGAAAAACGCATGAGTGAAATCGAACCGAGAGATACCAATACGAACGCCGACGAGAGAAATGGCAAGACGGCCCCCGCCCGTTATCTGGTCACCGGCGGCGCAGGCTTTCTGGGTATTAACCTTATTCGCTATTTACTGGATAGAGGGCATCCTGTTGTCTCTCTGGACATCGCCTCCTTCGACTACCCGGAGCGCGATCGTATCGTGGAGATTGGCGGCGACATCCGAAAGCGGGACGACGTCGAGAGAGCGATGGAAGGCGTAGACGTTGTCGTACACACCGCCGCCGCGCTGCCTCTCTACACCCCGGAGGACATTTATACAACGGACATTGACGGGCTGCGCATGGTGCTGCAGGTCGCGCTTGAGCACGGTGTACAGCGCGTGGTGCATATCTCCAGCACGGCAGTGTACGGCATTCCCGATCACCATCCGCTATACGAGGACGATAAACTGGACGGCGTTGGGCCGTATGGCGAGGCGAAGGTCGAAGCCGAGCGGATCTGTCAGGAGTATCGGGAGCGAGGCTTGTGCGTGCCCATTATCCGCCCGAAGTCGTTCATCGGGCCGGAACGACTGGGCGTCTTTGCGTTGCTCTACGACTGGGCGAAGGATGGGAAGAATTTCCCTGTGCTAGGGAGCGGCAAAAACCGCTACCAGTTACTGGATGTGGAAGATCTTTGTGACGCAATATACGCCGCGGCGACTGGCGATTGCGCGGCTGTCAACGATGTCTTTAATGTCGGGGCGAAGGAGTTCACGACGCTCAAAGAGGACTACCAAGCCGTGTTGAATTACGCCGGACACGGCAGAAAGATCGTGAGCCTGCCCGCCGCGCCGGCAATCTGGACGTTGCGATTGCTGGAGAAGATGCATCTCAGCCCGCTGTATCGGTGGGTGTATGAGACGGTCACCGAGGACTCGTTCGTTTCAATCGAGAAGGCTGAGCGCGTGTTGGGATTCGCACCGAAATACTCCAACAAACAAGCATTGGTACGCAATTATCAGTGGTACATCGACCACGTGAACGAGTTTACGGGACAGTCAGGCGTATCCCACCGCGTACCTTGGAAGCAGGGTATCCTCGGCCTAGCCAAGCTGTTTTTTTAGGAGACGCGAAGCGAGAACGCCGAGCATCTGGGGTGCATGACTCCGTGACGCCAGGCGTTCTCGCGCGGCAAAGGTCTCCTAAGCCCGCTCGATGGGAATGTCCTGACCCGATTCAGACGGGGGCGGCGACCCCTCTTCTGGCGTTGCAGGGGGCGTTTCGGCCGAGCGAGTCTGCATCTCTTCGATCAGCTTCTCCAGCCGGTCGCTGACGGCGCGCAGCCCTGAGGCAAGCCCTGTCGCCAGTTCGTGCGTCGTCTCGCTCGTGCGGATCTTTTCCGTCACCGTTTCGGCGACGACCTCGGCCTTGCCCACAAAGCGCTTGGTCTCCTCACGTTCACCCAAATCGTGGAGCCCGCGCTCTAGTGAGTCGGCCAAGGTCTTGAGGCCCTGTCGAAGGTCTTGCTCGACTTCCTTACGCTGCTCGCTGTTCCAAGCCACCTCTACAGCCTCGACGAAGCGCCGGCTCAACCTGCTTAGCTCATCTACCAGTTCTTTGCCGGGTTCTCCCTCCGGGTGTGGAGTCGGTTCGCCCTCTGCCCTCGGTTCTTCTGTCGCCATTGTTTGCATCCTCCTGTTGAATGTTCATCGACACCCTATCTATACGCAGCCCGGCGAGCCACGGTCGCGCACAGTGTTGTGACCGGCTGAGCGGCTAGGGAGCGACGGCGATCACAGCGCTGTCTCCGGCAGGCTGTCCGTCGACGAAGGCGGGCAGCCGCACTTGCGACTTCGGCTCGTATAGCCCTACTTGTAGAACTGCCTGCACTATGCCGTTCCCGCTGTCTGCAGGAGAGGCCAGGGGAACAGCGTGCTGCGAGACGATGAATTCACCGGCGCGCCACGAGCCAGTCGGCGCCGGACCCATGGCGGAAACCGGTGCGCCATCGTGCTGCGCGACGAGTTCTCCTGACGGCGCGTTTACGTGTACGAAGATGTGGTGAGGCGGCAGCAGCGTTTGCAGCGCTTCCCAGTATAGCGTAAGCCGCAAACCTTCGCCATCAGCGTCAAGGTCGTAGCCGTAGAGTATGGCGTGTGTGCCGAACTGGACAGGGGTTTGCAGGCGATGATCAGGTTCCGGGCGCGTGGTTATGGCCGGACGCACGAGTACGTCAATCTCGGCAAGCCGTTGCGGGGCGCCATGAGCGGCTTGCGTTCCGTGGCTGATGCTTGCCGACAGCGCGTATCGCCCCGTAGGCATATCGGCGGGCAGGTAGAGCGAGATAGGCGCAAGCGTGAGGCCCTGTGTGGGCCAAAGCGAAGGCGGGTAGGCAGGAAGGGGCCAGCCTTCCCAGCCGGCGACGCTCGCGCCGCTGCGGTCAAGTAATTTGACGGAAAGAACTGTGTCTGGCGGCGTTTGGTCGGCCTTTTCCAGGGCAAGCGAAAAGTCAAGATAAGTTCCGGCGAGATGGGGTTGGTCTGTGCCGAGGTTGGCTGCGCCGCGAATTTGCAGCGCGCCAGGCCGTTCCGATGGGCGAGTTGGGTAGTCGACAGGCAGACGGTGGATGGAGACGGGAGTCGCCGGGTTATCGACGCGCAGTTGGCCGAACGTAACCATGTGGGCGGGCGCATCGACGACAGGCGCGCCTGTGGCGGCGACCACGCCGGCGGCGAGCCTATAGTCGCCGGGCGGCAGACCTGGCGGCACGATCAAGCCGAATACATCGATCACCGGCTGCGCGGCGTCTGTGTCGGATGCGGCGAAGCGCCCCAGGGGCTCATAGTCGCGGCCCGCCCATTCGCGGCCCTGGTCATCCATCAAGCGAATGACGACATGCCAGGCTTCGGCCTGAATGTTCTCCGGCCATTGCAAGGCGACGGCAATCACGGCGTTATCCGCCGCGACCGCGGCTGGATCGATGGCGGCGTTAACAGGGGCTGGCGTTACGGCGTTATCTACTACGGGCTTCAAACGCATGTCCGGCGGGCGTTTCGTCCAGGCTGTGAGTCGCGTTGAAGGGCCATGCCAGCGGTTCTCGACGTTGAGAGCAGACTGTGTCAGATAGTCTTCGATCTCGCCGGGAAGCGTGCTGCCGAAGGATACCGGAGCGGGGAACCAGAGCACGCCGTGAGCGAGCGCGTCGTCGATCCGGGCCTGCATGCGGCCATCCCAGACGAGAGCCTGTTGGCCGACCGCTTCCGGTTGCGGCGAAAGTAAACTGCCGTCTGCGCTGCGAGGGCTGTAGGCGCGCCAGTAGCCGACTTGCCAGGGGAAGAGAGCTAGGACGTCGTCGTCGTCGGAGCCCTGTTGCATGACCTGGGCGATGACCGGGCGGTAGTCGTCGTCGACATAACGCGGGACGGCGTAGTAGGCGGTTAATCCAGAGAGAGCCGGCGCCACGAGCGCCACCGCCAATGCCGGCCCAATCCATCGGGCGGGTGGCGCCTCGAGGATGCCAAGCGTAATCAGCATCAGGAAGTAGGGCAGTATCACTAGGAGCAGCCGTTCGCCGCCCTGTGGGAAGAAGGGGAAGCGCAGATTGAGCAGGAAGGCGAGCACGGCGGGTACGGACACGAATAGCCACAGCATGGTAATCTGGCCTGGCGAACCGAGCGTTTGAGGTGATGAGGAGCGCCGCTGCACGCGCGTCGTGAAGGCCAGGGGAATGATGGCGGCTAGGCCAAGATAGGCTAGCGCTCTGAACAAGGCGCCATCAAACTGTACGTGCCCGGCGGTGAAAGCTAGGAGATGGCGCACGATGTAGGTCAGCGGGCCAACCGGCGTATCTTGGTCCGACTGAACCTTGTCGCCGATGTAGTGGATGAGTTGGGGCAGAGCGTAGGCGATCCACGGCAGGCATAGCAGCGCGATGAGGCTCGCGGCGATTAGGACGATGCGACGGTCGGGCGCACGCTCACGAGCGCGCCACACTAGCCAGATGAACTGGGCTGCGATGAGGAATGCGCCGTAGTAGAGCGTGTGTACGAGGAGCGCGGCGGTTACGATATTGGCGGCTAGCGGCAGGTTCTGAGGCCGTCTATCTTCCGCCGCCTGCAGCCATCTGTACATGGCATAGGTCGATAATAGGCCAAGCACGAGCGCGAGGCTGTACATGCGCACCTCTTGGCTGTAGTAGACGTGCAGCGGGTTGATTGCGAGCAGGACGGAAGTGAATACGGCGACTAGTGCGCGCCGCGTCAGGGCATAGGCCAGAATGGCAAGCAGCGGCACAGCCAGGGCTCCTGCGTAGACGGAAAATAGTCGATCTACAGCTGGCCGCGCGCTGTCTAAGAGCAGGGTCCAGAAGTGGAGAAGAGCGTAGTAGAGCGGCGGGTGAATATCCTGCGCGGTCAGCGACAGCATCTCCGCCAGAGGTTGCGTGGCGAAGAAGACGCTATACCCCTCATCCCACCAGAGCGGCTGCCATTCGAGGTGCAGAACGCGGAGCAGGAAGGCGAGCAGCGTGACGGCGAGCAGCGCCAGGCGCAGCCTGGCAGACGTGCGCTGTGAAGCATCCTGCCGGCTAGCGGCGCAGATAGCGGACGTAGAGTTCCTGATTGGGGTCATTGTCACGCAGCGTGAAGACCGCAGGCGGTCCGACCGGCTGCGATTGTGAATCGACCAATCGGACGATCCATTCGCCGGAGGCCGGTTCGTTTGGGAATTCGACCTTTAGATTCTGGTGGCGCTGGCGGGCATCCTGGAAAGGCCAGGTAAAGGCGGGCTGTCCGCCGAACGACTGAGCCGACACCGGTAGATCGACGCCGTTGCGTGTGACCTTTAGGCTATAGCCGGCAAGGGCGCCGCTGTCGGCGTGCACGTACAAATAGATGCGCACGAAGCCCGTCTCTGGAAACTGCTCTTGCTTTTCGAGATCGAAACGGATCTGCTCGGCTACATCAGCCTGCGGCGCGGTCGCACCTCCGGGACCGCCAACTTGGGGATTGGCGTCGGGTGCGGCGTCCGCAATGGCGACGGAATCGACGGGACCGTCAGTGTCGACTAGACTGGCGCTGACCCAGACCGGTTGGCCGTCTACGCAACAGATGGTCCACCATTCGGCATCGGCGCTGCGTCCGGTGACTTCGTATTCGGCGCCGCGTTCGACAGTCGCCACGATTTCGGATTCGGTGCTGGGGCCGGCGCGCAGGTTGACGAGCGGTGAATTGACGACGGCACGAGGGGAGTCCTGTACCAGGGCGGGCGGCGGCTCTTCTTGAATGATCGGCGGGTTTGAGTTGGATTCACCAGCCGGAGCCGGCGCCACTTGTGCGGCGGGAAGCGGAGCAGTCTGTTGGATGGCTGCTGCAGGGGCTTGCGCAAGCCGCGTATCCTCCGCCGCGGTCGGCGTGAAGGTCGGGTGCGGCGTTCTGACCAACGACGGTTCCGTGGCGGCTTCGGTATCCTTACCAAACAAGCCGCAGCCCGTAAGCGTAAGAAGCGCGACGAGAAGAACTAAGGTCGTGACTGACCAACGCAAGGCGGATTTCGACGCCAGTGATTCGGTTATAGACAAGTGAATGGCATGACAACGTTTCAAGTTCATTAGCGTACTCTAACCCAACCGATGTAGATTTCACGATTTGGGTTGCTGGGTGTCGTCGTAAAGGTGACTGCCTGTGAAAGCTGGGTTCCCGCACCATCTGAAACGTATACCGTCCAGGCTCCCGTTCCCAACAACTCGAGCGGGGTAAGGCTACTGGGCGGATCGAGCGTGTTCGGATCGGGTGGATGGTACTCGTATTTGTAGTTGTAGAGCACTCGATTGCCTGAACCGGGCGGAGCGCTGTAATCAAGATGGTCGGCGCTGGGAATATTACCCAAATGATTAGGACGTTGGAATCCTTCGAATGTCACTGTGAGGTAATGGTTCGGTGCGGCTTCCTCGGCGGGCGGGATGCCTACGTAAAGCTTGACCCAAATGGTGATGTATTCGTTGTTGGTGGGGAAGAACTGCGGTCCAATCGCCAACTCGAAGGGGTAAGGCGTCGGCGTGTAGGTTGGCGTCGGCGTAGGCGTCTCGGTCGGCGTGCCAGTAGGCGTCGCAGTCGGAGGCGCTTCGGCGACCGATTCTGGCGCAAGGGCGATGTCATTGTTAACGATAACGTGTTGCGCAGCCACCCACATCGACTGACCGCTGATACAGCAGATTTCCAGCCAGGAGCCGTCTGCGCTGCGACCGATGATGGCGACGGGGATGTTGGGGCCAAGCTGCGCGATCTGGGGATACTCGACGCCGGGGCCGGTGCGTAAGGTCACTAGGCCGGAAGCCACCGTGATGTAGGGCGTTGGCGGCGGCGTTGGCGTCGCAGTTGGAGCCGGCGGACTGGTGGACGTTGGCGCGGCGGCGCCCGGGATGCCAGGGAGAGGCGTTTCGATTCCGTCCTCGACAGGGATAACAGGCGTCGCCGAAGGCAGTTCGGGCAGCACAGCGTTCGGATCCATGCCAGGCGGTATGATAATCACGCCGGGCTTTCCGTCTGACGGCGGGGTGACGATGACCAGTGTCTGCATGATGGCGGGTGTAGGCGTAAAGGTAGGTACGAACGTCGTTTCCGGCTCAGGCGAGGGCGTGACGCGTTGGCGCTGTACGAGGTCGGCGGCTGAACAGCCAAGCGTGAGGAGGAGAAAAACGCCGGCGATGAGCCATGTCCGATGGGCAGTATGCGCGCGCGGCGGGCGGACGCCAGCAGCAATGTCTGCAGGCACGCCGATAGTCGCATCAGCAGCGTCTCGGTTAGTGCGCGTCGAGTCTGCGGAGTTCACAGAATCGGCGCGGGCGTCGTTTGCGTCAGTTGGTACGCATCCAGCCAATGAAGACTTCCCGATTGTTGTTTCCCAGCAGGGTATTGAATTCCACCGCCGGAGAAAGCTGCGTTCCATTGCCGTCGATTACGAAGACTCGCCAGTAGCCGTCGATGACGTGGAGCCGCGTGTCTGTGGTGAACGGGTCTTCTTCCTTTGGGTCCGGCGGGAAAAACTCGAACTTGTAGTTGAAGCGGACGCGATTGCCGCTCGCCGTACCCGCGGGAACATTATACCCGAAGCGGTCCGCACTAGGGCTTTCGCCCTTGGTGTTGGGCCGGTCGTCGAATGTCGAGCGGTCGTCGCGGTTGCGGAACTGCACCTTTAGGTAGTATCCGGGGAGCGGGATGCCGCCGTCGGGGCCGGGTGCGGCGATGCTGGCCCAGATCGTAAACAGGTCATTGTTGGTTGGGAAGAATAGCGGGCCTTCGGAGACCTGGAACGGATAAGGCGTCACCGTGGGTGTCGGCGTCACGGTGGGCGTATCGGTGGGTGTGCTCGTTTCAGTTGGCGTAGGCGGCGTTTCGGCAAGGACGAGGACGGCGGAGCTGGCGTCGTTGACGACCTGCACATGGTTCTGCGCGACCCACACAGAGTTGCCGTTGACGCAGCAGATCTGTAGCCACGCGCCTTCGGGGTTGCGTCCGACGATAGCTACCGGGATTCCCGGCCCTAATTGGGCGACGAGCGGATAGTCGACGCCAGGACCGGAGCGTAGGCTGACCAGGCCGCTTTCCACGAGAACGTAGGGCGTCGGGGTGATGGTAGGCGTGTTGCTTGGCTGCGGCGTCGCAGAAGGCGTCGGCGTGTCGATAGGCGATAGCCCGCCTGGCGGTATAAGCGGTGGAAACGTAGGCGGCGGGATTTGCACTTCGCGCGGCAGCGGGGTGCGCGCCGGCGGGGTCGGCGACGGGAGGAGTGAAACCTCTGTAGCGGTTGGAACGGTCGGCGGCGGCGTAGTCGGCGTGGGCGACGGCGTCCAGGTGGACGTAGGCGGCAGGGGGATCAGCGTGCGCGGGTCGACGCCGGGCGGCACGACTATCACCCCCGGCGTTTGGGGCGGCGGCGTGATGACTACAAGTTGAGAAGCGGCGTCCACAGGCGTGAAGGTAGGAGCAGGTGTACGGGTCGGCGGCAGTGGAGACGGTTGGCGTTCGAAGAGCGAGCCGGTAGAACAGGCCAGGCTTGACATTGCCAAGGCTAGAAGTACAAGCAATATGACGGTGTGCCCGGGCGTTTCGTGCATGGGATCGGCGCGATGCCGCCTAGCGTTGCGGGAATTCGAGAGTGCTGCTTCAGGAGGATCCAATAGCTGAACCTTGAATCGGCTGGACCGGATAAGCGAGCAATGGTCTGCGGTGGCGACGCCGCGAGTATAGCACGGATCCGGAACGAATCCCAAAGCATCCGCTTTCCCAGGGAACGACGTTTGGTGAGATGTCTCCACGCGTCGGTCAGCGACTAGGAAGGAGGAAGAGCGCCGGGGCTATGGGGAGTAACGCGTGTACGCTGCCCGGGGATTTGGCGCAGGAAGAAGGGTGGGCTAAAATGGGAACGTTGCCCGGACAGCGTGAAGATCGTTGGCGGGCGCGTCTTATAAGCAGAGCGAGCGGGTCGCTTTGCCGCCGTGATGAACGGATACCTCGTAAACGAAAGCAGGAGTTACGATGGCTCGAACAAAAGTGTTGTTGGTACAAGATGTGCTCGATCTGGGCGAAGCGGGGGATGTACGCGTGGTTGCCGGCGGGTACGCCAGGAACTACCTAATGCCGCGCGGGTTGGCGATCTTGGCGACGAAAGGCGCACTGAAGCAAGCTGAAGAGATCCGGCAGGCGGGCATCCGCCGGCGTGCGCGTGAGCGCGCCCATGCGGAGTCGCAGGCTGCGGTGGTGCGCGGGCAGCGTCTCTTGTTCGAGGCGCGCGCGGGCGAGAATGAGCGACTCTATGGTTCGGTGACGGCGCATGAGATCGCGGATAAGTTGAGCGAGGCTGTGGGCTTTGAGGTGGACCGCCGCCGCATCCAGCTAGAGCACCCATTGCGCGAACTGGGCATCCACGCGCTGGACCTGCGCTTTATGGCCGACGTGTCCGCCGAATTCCAAGTGGCTGTAGTGCGTGAAGGTGAGACTTGGGCCGCGGCTGAGGCGCGTGCGGCTGCCAAGGCGAAGGCTCAGGCGGAGAAAGAGGCGGCTGACGCCGCCGCGCGTGCAGCAGCCGAGGCGGAAGAGGCGGCGGAAGAAGAAGCCGAAGCCGAGGAAGCCGAAGAGGAGTAGCCCTCGCGGCCGGTCGCTCTGGTATCGAGTGGAAATAGTGGTTCCGCTTACGGCATACAATGAAACCTAACGGGCGTCGCCAAAAGTTGAGGGCGGCGCCTGTTGCTATTGGCTGTCCAGGGCAATGTCGATGCGAGCGATGTCGGTGAAGCCGTCTGCGGACGGCGCGTAGACAATGACTGCCGCGCCATCCGGTAGCGGTTCGGGGGCGGGGAGGACCGGGAGGCGGTAGGGATCGGAGACGATGGGCGCGCCGCCGGTCACGGCCGGTCGGGTGAGACCGCCGGCAGGTTGGCTGCGGTCGATCTGCAACAGCGCTCCGCCGTTGTCGAACACGAAGTCGCCGTCGCGTGTAGGTCGTACGCTTATAGATAGGTCCTCAGGCCATTGCGCTTCTTCCAGGCGCCAGTAGAGCGTGAGATCCGTGGTTGCGCGCGCCGAGGCGACCACCGGTTCGCCGCGGGGCGACGGCGCGACGCGATAGCCGGCTAGAGTCACGCCGTCGCGAAGCGGATAGTCGAGGTATTCGGCTGGCTCCGTGGTGGCTAGCGTTCCTCTGTCCGCATCGGCTGTGGCGGAGGCGGGGACGAGTATTAGCCAGTCGGGCGAAAAAGCTTCGACAGCTTGCGGCGGCGCGGTGGTTAGCTCGTCCAGCAGCGTCGGGGCTGCGTCCCAAGTGGTAAAGACTGGGTTGCGGGCTAACTCCTGATCAGCTTTTCTGCTGCTTAGCACGCGCAAATCCGGACGTAAAGACCAGATCTGCGTGAGGTATTGGAGGGCGAGGGCGTCGTCGACCGAGGCGAAAAGGGCTGATCCCTGGGGCAAAGGCTGGTCTATGAGCAAGGCGGCTCGGTCCAGCGCTGTGTCTTGGGGCCGATTGCGGCTGCCGGTAGTGGGCAGTGAAGCGTCGACGCGCCAGGCGATCAAGGCTATCAGCACGATGAGCGGCGCGTTCTGGCGCGCCGATCGCCACAGGCGATTGCCGGGTATGTTCGACCGAGCTTGAGGTCTGCCCTTAACTGCGGAGTTCTGTATGCGCTCGATGGCTGCGCCGGCTCCCACAAGGATGAGCGGATAGGCCGGCAGGATCACCTGGAACCAGTTGCCGTAACGATAAGCCCAGGCGAAGACGATATACAGACCCAGCGTGCTGTAAAGGATATGCGACAACGGGCGTTTGAGCGCGGCGATACCGGCGATACCGGCAATGAGGAGTATCCAGCCCAGTTCGTCGACAATCAACTGCGGAAAACCGTTGCCGAAAAAGCTCCGTCCCGGCTCGAAGCCCCACAGGAGTTCTTCACGCCCTTGGGCTGTGCTGACAAACGTGAGGAACCAAGATAGGGTAGTGTCCCATTCGCCCGCGCCGCGCCATTCAGGGCGCTGCGCCCCGCGGATGTAGACATAGGCGTACGAAATCAGCGGCAGTGCTGCAGCAAGTATGCTGCCCAAGACGGCGCGCACGTCGCGCAGCAGTTTGGGGTTGCGCCACAGCACGGCGGCGACAATGGGCGGCACGATCAGGGCGACTGTCAGCATGTGCGCCAGGCTCAGGCCGCACAGGAAAGCCAACAAGAAGAGGCGGCGCATGTTGTCCGGCTGCTGCTCCCAACGGATGTACAGATAGACGATGCCAAGCGTCTGGGCGACAGCGCTGCTGTATTGCTCGGTGGTGGTAGCGTAGTACCAGAAGAAGTAGGTGACCGCGAAGAATGAGCTGAGCAAGAAGGCGGCTTGCCAGTTTCCGTCCGGGCTTCGTGTGGAGCCGGTGATTTCGCAGATCAACTGGTAGAGCAGCCAAAGCGCGATCAATGCCCAGAGCGTGCTATAGCTGCTCAGGATAGGGATGGGATTGGGATGGGAGGCGCCTGCCGCGGCGTAACCGGCGCGGATGGCGTGAAACCAGAGCCAGCCGCCCATCGTGTACAGCGGGTAGCCGGGCGCGTTGCTGGGGCGCGCCTGCACCTGTGCGTACTGGTGGGTGATGAGGTCGCCGCCATGAAGTTCATAGGGCTGCAGGCCGTTGTCGAGGGTGAATGCATAGAGCGTCACCGCAAGCGCGATCAGGACGAGGCCGGCAATGGCGCGTGGCGCCGGGCGGCGCGGCGCGGTGTTTTCTTCGCTGGGTGCAACAGGGATCGTCACGGGTCTCAGTTCCGAGGGCTAGCGTCTAGCCGGCGGATGCAGGCGACGCGCAGGTTGAGCAAGATGCTAACATGGCCGCGCTGGCGCGTCAAAGTGGACAGAGAATAGGCGCGTTGATAGGCCCTTTAGCCAGGACGAAGGGCGGCAGAAGACATTCCGGGCGAATGAGCGACCTGCGGCACAAATGTTCGATAATCGGGGCTGCCAGGTTGGGGAACGCCTGCAAAATGAGGTATAATGAGGATTATGTTATGGGCCTCGGCGTCTGTCGAAGACGTGGCATCATTCGATTGCCCGACGAGGTCTACCGGCGGTTTTGGGCGATGCCGGCCCAAATTGGCGAGCAATTGAACGTTGGAGTCATTGAATGGACGAGAACTTCGATCCCCAGGATGATGGCGGGGAGATGGATGATACAATTTCGGCCTTGCCTTCTAATGGCGCGTCTTTAGATTCGGTGAACGGCGACAACGGCTACGGTGGCATTGTGCGCGCCGTTTCCATCGATGATGAGATGCGGGCTAGCTACCTAGATTACGCCATGAGCGTGATCGTGGCACGCGCGTTGCCCGATGCACGCGACGGTTTCAAGCCCGTGCATCGGCGTATCTTGTACGCCATGAATGATATGGGGTTGCAGTCGAATACTCCGTACAAGAAAAGCGCGCGTATTGTCGGTGAAGTGCTTGGTAAGTACCACCCGCATGGCGACTCTGCCGTCTATGACGCCATGGCGCGCATGGCCCAGGACTTTAGCCTGCGCTATCCGCTTGTCGACGGGCAGGGCAACTTCGGCTCGGTGGACGGTGACAGCCCGGCGGCTATGCGTTATACAGAAGCCCGGTTGGCCGCGATTGCCGAAACCGTGCTGCGCGATATCGACCAGGACACGGTGGATTGGCAATCGAACTTCGACGACAGCCTGCTTGAGCCGCAGGTATTGCCCGCCATGCTACCGAACTTGCTGCTCAACGGTACGAGCGGCATCGCCGTGGGTATGGCCACGAACATCCCTCCGCATAATCTGTCCGAGATCGCGGACGCGATTGCGTTCGTGATCGATGAGTGGGAGCGGCGCAACGAGATCGGCCTTGAGGAATTGATGGAGTTCGTCAAAGGGCCTGACTTCCCTACGGGCGGCATTATCCTCGGCACAGAGGGCATCCGGCAGGCGCTCGGTACGGGGCGAGGTCGCGTGATTCTGCGCGCCAAAACCAACATCGAAGAGATGAACAGCGGCAGATTCCGCATTATCGTCACGGAGATCCCGTACCAGGTCAACAAGTCAGCGCTGATCGAGCGCATGGCGGAACTGGCGCGCAGCGGTGTGCTCGACCAGATCAGCGATCTGCGCGACGAGAGCGATCGCACCGGCATGCGCATTGTGATCGAGCTGAAGCGAGGCGCTGCGCCTAAGAAGGTGCGCAACCGGCTTTTCAAGCATACGCAGCTCCAGACCACCTTTGGCGTCAACACGCTGGCGCTGGTCGACGGACAGCCGACGACGCTATCGCTGCGCAAGGCGCTGATCGTCTATGTTGATCACCGCTTCGAGGTATTGACGCGACGCACCCGTTACCAACTTGGCAAGGCGCGCGAACGCGCACATATCCTGGAAGGGCTGCGCATCGCGCTCCAGTTCCTCGATGAGGTCATCCAGACGATCCGCCAGAGCGAGAGCGCGGAGGCGGCTCGTTCGGGATTGATGGAACGCTTTGGCCTGAGCGAGGTGCAGGCGCAGGCGATACTGGATATGCAGTTGCGCCGTATCGCCGCTCTGGAACGGCAGCGGATCGAAGACGAGTACACGGAGATCATGCAGCGCATCGCCTATCTGGAGGATCTGCTGGCGCACCCTGAGAAGATCCGCGGCATCATCAAAGAAGATATTCTGTGGCTGCACGACAAGTTCGGGGACGCGCGGCGTACGACCATCGCTTCGGACGCCAGCGGCGACTTCACCGAGGAGGACCTGATCACACAGGACAATGTGCTGATCAGTTACAGCGCGGGGTCATACATCAAACGCATCTCGGCGGACACGTTCCGGGCGCAGGGCAGAGGCGGTCGCGGCAGCCGCGGCACGACGATGCGCCAGGAGGACGAGGTGATCAGCCTGTCGGCGGCGCGTACCTTGGACTATATCTTGTTCTTCACCAACAAGGGGCGGGTGTACAGCAGCCGGGTTTACGAACTGCCGGAGGGCGGACGCAATGCGCGCGGCGCTCACATCGCCAACGTGCTGAGTTTGATGCCCGACGAGACGATCTCGACGATGTTGGTTGTGCCGGACTTTGAACAGGCGGAATACGTGACGCTGATCACGCGCAAGGCGCGGATCAAGCGGATGGCGCTCTCCGTCTTTGCCAACGTGCGCGCTACCGGTTTGATTGCCATGAATTTGGACGAAAACGATTCGCTGGATTGGGCGCGTTTGACCAGCGGCGATGAGGAGTTCATCCTAGTCACACGCCGTGGCAAGGCGCTGCGCTTCCACGAAACGGCGTTGCGTCCAATGGGGCGAATTGCCGCCGGCGTTATGGCGATGCGCCTGATAGACGACGACGAGATCGTCAGCCTGGACGTGGTGAAGCCGGATGCGGATTTATTGGTATTGCATGAGCGTGGGTGGGGAAAGCGAGCCCCGCTTGAGGATTATCCGGTGAAGGGTCGATATACGCAGGGCGTGTGGACGACAGACCATCGAAGATTGGACGAGGTCGGGCCGATCGCCGCGGCGCGGGTTGTCAGCCCGGATGACCACGTAACGGTTATGACGGCCAACGGCATCATCCTGCGCACGCCTGTCTCCGGTATTAGCCGGATGGGACGCAGCACGCGCGGCGTGCGCGTGGTCAACTTGCAGGGAGAGGACAGTGTAGCGGCGCTAGCTGTACTGACGCATGAAGACCTCACGCGCGGCGTAGACGGCGGCGCTCAGGACGGAGATAGCCCTGAGGTTGCAGCAAACGGCGAACTGCCAGACGACTATCAGGCCGTAGCGATCGAGGGCGATGCGCAGCAGAAGGGGGACGGCGACGCGTGATGTTTGTCGTCGCGCGCTCGACGTAGGAGACGGACAGGATGCAGACGGCTGCAGCGAAACGTCCGCCCGGCCAAGAACTTGAGTACCTTCCGCAACTAGACCCGCAACGGATGGCGGAAACGCTTACCGCGTTCGCCAATAGCGGCGGCGGTACGCTCGTGCTGGGCATGGACGCCGCAGGCGAAGTGCAGAACCGGCACGCGGAGGAAGACGCCACGGATGCGCTGGCTGCGGCGCTGCGCCTTTGCCGCCCCCCGGTGCGCACCGAATGGCAAGTGCAGGAGACACCAAACGGCAACGCAGTACTCGTGCGCGTGGAGCGCAGCGACGAGCTGCACGCACTGGCGGATGGCAGAATCCTGGTGCGGCGCGGCGCCGAGAACCGTCCGCTCGACGCCGACGAAGCCGCCAGGATGATGGGGACTCGACCGGGCGTCGATTTCGAGTTGCAGGAAGTGCCCGGCGCCACGCGTGATGACCTGGAAGACGAGGTCATCGACACCTACTTGGAACGCCGGCAACGTCGCAGCCCGCGCGCCAGCGTGCTGCCCAAGGACCGGCTGCTACAGCAGATCGGCGCGCTGACTGACGAGGGCAAGCCTACGGTAAGTGGTTTGCTGCTCTTCGGCAAGGATCCTCAGTTATTCATGCCGCACAGCCGGGCGATATTCGTCAAGTTCTCCGACACGCAGCCACGAGGGCCGGAGGGCGCGTTCGGCTATGGCCGGCGCGAGGAGTTCACCGGTCCCCTGCCGCGTATCATCGACCGGGCTTGGCGTGTGATCTGGGAGGAGATGGACAAGCAGGCGGTCGTGAAGGGGCTGCATCGCCAGGAACAGACCGAGTACCCGCAGTCGTCGGTGCGCGAGGCGCTAGTCAACGCGGTGGCGCATCGCGACTACAGGTTGACAGGCCGCAGCATCGAGGTGCGCATGTACACCGACCGACTTGAGGTGACCAGCCCCGGCGGGCTTCCGGCGCACATCACGTTGGATAACATTGTCGAAGAGCACTACAGTCGCAATCCGCGGATCGTGAACGGCCTCTTCCAGTGGGGCTACATCGAAGAATTGGGACTTGGCGTAGACCGTATGATCGAAGACATGGTCAACGCCGGCCATCTGCCCCCGAAATTCGAGGCGAAGAGCCACCGTTTTTCCGTGATTCTGTACAATACCAAGGACCCCGAGCGCGTCGTACCGTCGTGGGAACACACGATGAATGAGCGGCAGATCAAAGCTGTAGAATTCGTGCAGCGGGAGGGGACGATCACGAACCGGGAGTATCGTGAGTTGTGCCCTCATGTCGGCGCAGAGACGCTTCGCCTGGATTTGGCGGACCTGGTGAGTAAGGGCGTGCTGCTCAAGATTGGCGATAAGCGGGGGACGCGCTACATTTTGAAGTGATTTCGGGTGAATCCCAAATATCCCAATTGGGATATTTGGGATTATGCTGTGGGCTGAGACTGCGGCAAGCCGAATCCTTGTGAGGGCTAGGCGAGAGTGCTATAATGCGCCGCGTTATCGCACATTTGTTTCGCCCTGGCGTATCGACAGCCAGTTTATGAACAATTAAGGCGCATGCGGCAATTGGGCCAGTTAGCGTCAATGGAGCGGTAGAATCACCGAAGTGACGGATATGACTGAGACGACCGAGAATGCACGGGAAGAGTTCGCCCTGCCCGCCGAGTATGTGTTGAGCCGCGAATCCGGCGCAGCCACTGTAGCTAATGCCGGTGAAGCGGATCGAGTTGGCGATGAGCCGTCGATGACATGGCTACTCTTACGCGAACTGGTCGAGACGGTGGTGCTGTCGCTGGTCATCTTCCTGTTGATCCGGCAGGTGGTCCAGAATTACCGCATTGAAAGCCACTCGATGGAGCCGAACTTCTATGAGGGGCAGTTCATCCTCGTCAATAAACTGGCCTATAAACTCGGCGCACCGCAAAGAGGCGATGTAATTGTCTTCCACAACCCCAACAACACAGACGAGGACTACATCAAGCGCGTGATCGGGCTGCCCGGCGATACGGTCGAGATCCTCAACCAGAGCGTGCTGATCAACGGCGAGGTGTTGACAGAGCCGTACGATATGAACGAGATGCGGCCCGACACATATTTCGGACCGTATCTTGTCACGCCGGATCATCTGTTTGTGATGGGCGACAACCGGCCGAATTCGAAGGACAGCCGCAGTTTTGGCGAGCTATCGTCGGCTCTGATCGTCGGCAAGGCATGGGTGAGGGTCTGGCCGATCACCGAGTTCGGCCGCGTAATGCACTATCAACTTGAGCCAGGCGCAACGGCTCAGGCGGCTCCCTGAGGGCTGCTTCATTGATCTGGAAGGCAGGTTAACAACGTGAGCAGCAGAGAAACGAACGCCCGGCAGATCGCGGCGGAGGCGATGGCGCGGCTCGAGCGTTGGCGGGGCGGCGGCGCGCGCCTGGCGCCGGCAGATAGCGTGGCGCTTCGCGCGGAGGAAGCGGCAGCCCTGATCGACCACACGCAACTGAAGCCTGATGCAGGCGCGGAGAGCATCCGGCGTCTGTGCTCGGAAGCGAAACTGTATGGCTTCGCCAGCGTATGCGTGCATTCGGGTTGGGTTCCACTCTGCAAGGAACAGCTGGACGGCGCGCCGGTGAAGGTCGGCTCGGTCACCGGTTTTGCGCTTGGGGCGAATTTGACTGACGTAAAGCGCTACGAGGCGGAGCAAGCGATCAGCGCCGGCGCCGAAGAGATAGACATGGTCATCGCGATCGGACGGCTCAAGGATGGCGATTATGCATATGTGCTCGACGACATTGCAACTGTCGTCGAAGCGGCGCACGCGCAAGCCGTTAAGGTCAAGACGATCATCGAGACCTGCTTATTGACCGACGTGGAGAAAGCTGTGGCCTGTGCATTGGCGAAGGCTGCCGGCGCCGACTTCGTGAAGACGTCAACCGGATTCAACGGGGCAGGCGCGACGGCGGAAGATGTAGCGCTCATGCGCGCCATTGTCGGACCCGATATAGGCGTCAAGGCGGCGGGCGGCGTGCGTACGCTCGACGACCTGCGCCGCATGGTCGCCGCTGGGGCCACGCGTATCGGGGCCAGCGCCGGCGTGCAGATTATGCAAGACCTGGCAGGCGAAAGCGCAACTAGCGCCCCGAAGTCCGGCGCCTCAGGCGAAAAGGCGGGAGAGGCGTACTGATGTCCGAGCGGGTGCAGGACTACGCACTGATCATCGGCCATGTATGGCGCTGCACCGACTGCCGGGATGCGCTTTTGGAGAATCCGGAAGCGACATGGGTGGGCTATAAGCTTTCGGAGGATCAGCGCGAGCGCATACGCCAACTGACCGATGAGTCGTTCCAGACGATGTCGAACCTAGTCGAGGTGACGGGGCTGTCGGAACGCGAGTTGGAGGCGGCTGTCGAGCATCCGCGGGCTAGGCTGCGCCATCTGGGCAGTAACCGCGGCGACTATTTCTTTCGCACCAGCAACGACGGCTAACGACAGGTGACGTCAAGACCAAGCACGCGAACGGGCGGCAAATGAAGCAGATTATTCCGGGCTTGTGGGATATCGACGAGATCGGGGACGCGGTCCATTGCTATCTATGGGAGTGGGACGGCGGTGTGACGTTGATCGACACGGGGATGCCGAGCCACGCGCGGACGATTCTCGATGCTTTGATGCACAATAACTACCCTTTGCACACGGTTACGCGTGTAATCGTGACGCACTCCGATCTAGACCATGCCGGCGGGCTAGCGAAGATCCGCCGTGCGACAGGCGCTAGCGTGGTGTGCCATGCGGTCGAAAAGGAACTGCTGGAGCACCCCAACCGTCGCTTGCTCGGTTCCGCACTGCTCCGGGCGTCGATGACGCTGCTCAGCCCGTTGCCTGCCTTCCATCAGACGCCGGTCATCCCGCAGGAATTGGTCGTGGACGGCGACACCCTGCCTGAAGGGTTTACTGTGATCCATACGCCCGGTCACACGCCCGGCCATATTGCTCTGCTGCACCGGGAAAAACGACTGTTGATCGCCGGGGATGCGCTGGCGAACCGGGGCGGAAAATTGCAGGGGCCCGCTTCGCTCTTTACGCCTGACGGCAAGAATGCACAGCGCAGCATATGGAAGCTGGCGAAGAAATATGGGGATGACTACGAGACGATCGTCTTCGGCCATGGGCCGGCCATTTTGAGCAATGGCGGCAAGCGCGTGAAGGCGCTTGCCAGCCAAGTGTTTGCTGCGGAGATCTAGGCGTTCTCCGCGTGCGTGTTCTGCTCGCGCCTATAGACAACTTCCCCATCAAACAGGGTTAGGTCCACCTGGGTTTCGGCGAGTTCCAGTCCGGGCGTCTGCGAACGGGCTAGCTCGAACACGTCTCTGTCCAGCACGATCAGATCCCCGCGCTTACCTGGCGCAATGCTGCCGATCACGTCCTGCCAACCAACCGCTTGCGCCGCGCCCAGGGTATAGGCGCGGATCGTCTGTTCCAGCGAGATGCATTCGTCGGGATACCAGGGGCCACGCGCCATGCGTTCCGGGCGCTGCCGATAGAGGCCGGCATGGAAGCCGAGGAAAGGATTGGGGTCGGCTACGGGCGCATCGCTGCCGAAGGCCAGCAGGGCGCCGGATTCGAGCAGCGAACGGAAATTGTACATATGCGCCCCGCGCGCGCCGAGCAGCCGGTCGGAAACGTCCAGATCGTCGGTGGCGTGGATGGGCTGCACGCTGGCGGTGATGTTCAACTGCGCCAAGCGCGGCAGGTCCTGCGGTGAGATGATCTGGACGTGTTCAATGCGATGGCTGACCGGCGGTTGAAGAGCCGAGGCGGCCAATTCCTCAAAGATGTCGAGACACTCGCGGTTGGCGCGGTCGCCGATGGCGTGCACGCTAATGGGAAAGCCTAGCTCGACGGCCTGCCGAAAGGCCTGCGCCATTTCATCCGGCGGGGTAAGGCAGACGCCGAGGTTGTCGGACTCCTGGGCGGACTCCTTCTCGAACGGGGCAAGGAGCCAGGCCGTGCGGCTGCCGAGGCTGCCGTCTGCGAAGACCTTGACATGTCCGAGCCGCAGGTGGTTGTCGCCGAAACCGTAGGAGAGGCCGAGAGCGGCGAGGTGCGGTAGCTGGCGGGCGGCGACGTTGCAGTTGACACGCAGCTTGAGAGCGCCTACGCGGTTCAGGCGCTGGTAGGCGGCGAGCGCTTCGGGTCCGTCATCGTCGCTTTTCATGCGTTGATCGTGAATGGCGGTGATGCCGAGCGTGTGCAGCCGGCTGACGCCGAACTGCAGCGCCGACGCGATCTCGTCAGGCGTGGGCGACGGAATGAGACCGGACACAAGGCGGATTGCCAACTCGCGCAGGACTCCTGTGGGGCGGCCCTCTGCATCCTTGTCGATGACGCCCCCCGGCGGGTTGGGCGTACCGGCTGTGATCCCAGCCAGCTCCAGCGCTCTGTCGTTGACGACGGCGCCGTGCATGTCGGATCGCCAGAAGATGGCAGGTTGCTGCGGGCCGGTGACGGTCCGCAAGTCGGCTGCAGTGGGGAAGTCGGTGTCGCCCCACCAGCTTTCGTTCCAGCCCTGACCGACGATCCACGCGCCGGCGGGTAGGCGCTGAGCATGAACAGCGATGCGTTCGAGCATCTCTGCCTTGCTGCGCGTGGTCGCCAGATCGACTTGGGACAGGTTGCGGCTCCAGTTGAGGAAGTGGATGTGCGCATCGCACAGGCCGGGGAGCGCTAGGCGACCTTGCAGATCGAGCGTCTCTGTCTGGGGGCCGGCGAGGCTGAGGACGCCGGCGGAATCGCCTACGGCGACGATGACGCCGCGACGCAGCGCCACAGCGGATGCCCAGGGCAAGTCCGGCTCAACGGTGTAGATACGGGCGTTGTGAAGGATCAGATCGGGGTAGGGCGGTAAGCGGCGCATGGGCAGAACCTCATTTCCGTGGTCAGGCGGTTCGACGCGACATAAGGGAGTGTAGCATTGACTAAATGGGTTTGTCAGATTTGACATGCGCGCGGGTGTAGTGCTATGATTCCCTTCAGCGTTGAGAAAGTGAACAACGGCGTTATGGAGACGTGGTGTAGCGGTTAGCATACTGGCCTGTCAAGCCAGAGGTCGCGGGTTCAAATCCCGTCGTCTCCGCACTCGAAAGAGAAAATTGTGCCGGCAAGAGGCCCTCGGAAACGAGGGCTTTTTGTTTTTCTGGCGCGTTTTCCTTTGCGCTGATGCGTCCGCGTGAAGTTCGCCAGAACCACCAGGGGTGCTTTTCCGTCATAAAGGGTGTACACACACGGGCAACTCGGTGGTATAATCAAGATAACCCATTGTGCGCCGGCACGCTCAGCGAAGCTCCATACCTTGCTGTAAACCCAACAGGCCGGCAAACGACAGCATCCCATCGAACGCCCAATTGAAACTATTACCATTACCGGCGGGCGGTTGTCTTGTGCGGCATTGGTCAAGAGGCGCTGTGCTCGACGCAGCAGGCTCATGGACGGCTGGATACGCACTTGGCGCCCGGCGGCTGTGATCTTGCAGTGGCGCACAGGACCAGTCCAAATCCAATTGGGGGGAAGCGTGTACGAGGAAACAAATATCGCTGCCGAACAAGGCGACGGAGCGGAGACGGTTCAGAATGCGGCTGGACGGCAAATCTTCCGTATCGAAGCATATGAGAATTACGTCCAGAATAAGGAGAGAGTAGTTATGCCGCGCCTGGCATCGTCAAAGGGGTTTGCTGCACTTTGGGCTATCGCCGGGCTACTGATGGCGTCAGGACTCGTGATGGCGTTTTGGCCTTTGCTCCGACAATACCTGATAGGATCGCCATGAAGCGCGTGCCCGTCATTTTACAGATGACGCCGCACGAGTGCGGGGCGGCCAGCTTGGCCATGGTCCTGAGCTATTATGGCCGCGAGACGACAGTCAGCGAGAGTCGCCGGTATTTGCGGAGCGGTCGTGATGGGCTTTCTGCGCGCGCCATTGCCCAGGCTGGGCGCGAGCTGGGCATGCAGGTGCGCGCATTCTCGATGGAGCCGGCTAACCTGGCGCAGGTCAAATTGCCGGCGATTATCCATTGGAATTTCGATCACTTCATGGTGGTCGAGTCAGTATCGCCCAAAGGCGTTCAGGTGGTGGACCCGGCTATTGGCCGGCGCAAGCTGACGCTCGAGGAGTTTAGCGCTGGGTTCACCGGCGTGGCGCTGGTGATGGAGCCCGGCGAGAGTTTCAAGCCTCAGAAGGCGCAGAACAAGCTGACGTGGCAGCAGTTCTTGCGCTACATCCTGTCAACGCCGGGGACCGTCGGATTTCTAGGGCAGGTTCTTGGCGCCTCCGCTCTGTTGCAGGTTCTCGGCCTGGTATTTCCGCTCTTTACAATGGTATTGATCGACACGATCCTGCCCGCGCAAGACGTGTCGATGCTGACCATGCTGGGCTTGGGGATGGTGATACTCATCGCTTCCCAGGTGGTCTTGGGTTATTTGCGCAGCGCAGTGGCGCTAAACCTGGAGGTTCAGCTCGACATAAATGTCATGCTGGGCTTCTTTGAGCACATGTTGCGTTTGCCCTATCGCTATTTCCACGAGCGCACCAGCGGCGACCTAATCATGCGCTTGGGCAGCGTGTCGGTCATTCGTGAGGTGTTGACCGGCGAGACAGTCTCCGCCATTTTGGACGGGGCGATGGTGATCTTCTATTTGGCGGTTCTGCTTTATTGGCAGCCCGTGTTTGGAGCGGTGACGTTGGTGTTCGGCGCGCTACAGATCGCGATCATGTTGGGGACGACGCGGCGTCTGTATGAGTTTGCCGAACGCGATTTGGCGGCCCAGGCGGAGTCGCAGAGCTATCTGGTGGAAGCGTTAACCGGCATTGCGACGGTCAAGGCGTCTGCCGCGGAAAAGCGTACTCTGTCACACTGGTCGAACCTGTTCTTCAAGCAGTTGAATATCTCGCTGAAGCGCAGCCATCTGGCGATGGTTGTGGGCGCGGCGCAAGAAGCGTTGGGGGCGCTGGCGCCGATTGCTCTGTTGTGGCTGGGCGCGCTGTGGGTGTTGGAAGGCCGCATGAGCCTGGGGACGATGATGGCCGTCAATACGGTGGCGATCTCGTTCTTGGGACCGTTGACTTCGCTGGTAGGGACCGTGCAGCAGATGCAGTTGATCGGCGCTAACCTGGACCGCATTGCCGACGTTCTACAGGCGTCTCCGGAGCAGGACGCCCAGGAAGTGAAGCCGGCGCCCAGGCTGAATGGGCGTATTGAAGTGCGTAACGCCGGTTTCCGCTATTATCCGAATGCGCCGTGGGCTTTGCGCAACGTGTCGTTCAGCGTACAGCCGGGACAGAAGATCGCCATCGTGGGCCGCACCGGTTCCGGTAAGAGTACGCTGGCCTTGCTGCTGTTAGGGCTGCACGAGCTGGATGAGGGCGAGATTCTATACGACGGCAACCCGCTGGCGAGCATGGACTATCGTTCGCTGCGTAGCCAGTTTGGCGTTGTACTGCAAACGCCCTCGTTGTTCAGCGGCTCGATCCGGCGTAACATCGCCGCGCACGATCCTGAGCTGCCGCTGGATGCGATTGTACAAGCTGCACAGTTGGCGGTCGTGCATGACGAAATCATGGCCATGCCAATGGGGTATGACACTGTGATTGCAGAAGGAGGCGTCGATTTGGCAGGAGGGCAACGCCAGCGGATCGCGATTGCGAGAGCGCTGGCGCATGACCCGGCCATATTGGCGCTTGATGAGGCGACCAGCAATCTGGACGCCATAACCGAGAGCATCGTGGATCAGAACTTAAGCGGTCTCGAATGCACGCGCATCGTGATCGCCCATCGGCTGAGCACTGTTCGCAATGCTGATCTGATCTTGGTGCTAGATGAGGGCGTCATCGTCGAACGGGGTACGCATGAGGACCTGCTGGCCCTCGGCGGGGTTTATGCACAACTCGTTCACGATCAAGATACGACGCTAGGATCGGACGTTCCGATCCAGCCACACCCTGGAGCAGTTCGCAAGTTGCGCGCATAAGGAGGAGTGCCTATGTTGCACAACAAGATCATCCGAGCCTGGAAGGACCCGGAATATCGGGCTTCCATGAGCGAGGAAGAGCAGTCGCAACTGCCGGAAAACCCGGCTGGCGCGATCGAACTGACAGACGATGAACTGGACATGGCTACCGGCGGGCAGCAGTATGTGTATCAGCCCTCCTATCGGCCTTCGTCCATGTCATCGCAGCGACCGTCTTCGATGTCTTCGTCGCAGTCCGCCTCGTCGAGTTCGTCACAGTCTGCTTCGTCTAATTCGTCGCAGTCTGCTTCGTCGAACTCGTCGCGGTCTGCTTCGTCGAACCCGTCGCAGTCAGCATCGTCTGCGCCCTCACGGTCCGCCTCATCGAATCCTTCGCAGTCTGCGTCGGGTTCGTGGCGGCCGTGGTCCAATCGTCCGAGTTACACGTGGCGCCGCAACTTCCAGTCCGGAGGTTGATGCCGATCGGCCGATAGGGGCTAGTCTGGCGCACGATGGTGTGTGTCGCTATCCAGCGCGAAGCAGGCGTGAGACCGGACATTCGGTTTAGCGAGGGCTCATCGCCAAACGATGACCTGCTTCGCGCTCCGACCGGGCGCTGGTCTTTCTGTGTGGGACGTGAACGCCGGAGGGTTTGCCTGTACGCAGCTATGTGCCATGTGCGGGCGGAACCTTCCGGCGAAGCGGTCTCAGGGCGGAGAGACCGGCGCTCCTGTTGTTAAATCGTTGGGTGGAACTCATGGATTCTTCGTTGTTTACCTCTCCTTCTTGGGGCCAAGCGCTGACGCTGAGTGAACGGGCGGCGCTACTATTCGGTGACGGCGTCGCGCCCTACGACGGTGAGCGCGACAAGGCGAGCGGCGAGCGGCGACTTGAGCGTTGGCGTGCGCAATGGCCGTTCGGCGAAGAAGCCTTTCTGCAGCAGCGTCTCGCGCTCGACAGCTTGGACGAAGGCCGATTCCAAGAGATCCTCGGCACACCAGCCCAGGCGTATCAGGTCCATATGGGCGATACGGGACGTCGTCCCGACTGGCTGGCTGCACTGGCTGATGCCTATTCCGGTCCCGCATCTGCATATGCCGGCTATCTTCCCGGCGAAGAGATGCTCGGCTTCCTGGACTTGATCCAGCCGATGATCGACCAAGCCTGCGCCCGGCTGCGCGCTGGCTTTGCCGACTTGGCGCAGCGGTACGCAGCGCCGCCATTCGACCCCGGGATAATCGAAGACATCTTCTTAATGAACCTACCCGATCCGCTCCTCATGCGCCTGGGGCGGACGATGGCGCTGGAGCTGAACGTAGCGCGGTTACAGGGTATGTTGGATGGCGAGACGCCCACCGAACGCTTTGCCAGTTTCCTCGACGGTCTGCGCCGGCCCGAACGGTCGGCTGAGATACTGGCAGAATACCCGGTGCTGGCGCGGCAACTGTGGCTGTGCCTTATGCGTTGGGCGGATGTTTCGCTGGAGTTCCTCAGCCGGCTCTGTGAAGACTGGTCATCGATCCGGGAGGTCTTCTCGTTGACCGAGGACCCTGGGCCGCTGGTCGAACTGTTGGGCGGCGCGGGCGACACCCATCGCGGCGGACGTTCGGTGATGGTAGCCGAGTTTGAATCAGGCTTCCGCATCGTGTATAAGCCGAAGTCGCTCGCCATCGACGCGCACTTCCAAGACTTATTGGAACAGGTGAATGAATGGGGCTGTACCCCACCGTTGCGCACCATGATCATCCTCGACCGGGGCGAATACGGATGGGTTGAGTTTGTAGCGCAGAGCGAGTGCAGTTCGGTCACGGAAATTGAACGTTTCTACCAGCGGCATGGCGCCTATCTGGCGCTGCTCTATGCGCTGAACTCGACGGATTTTCACCTGGAGAACATCATCGCCGCGGGCGAACACCCGATGCTGATCGATCTCGAAACGCTGTTTAACTCGCTGAGTGACGCCTTTGATGTGACGGTGGCGGACGCTGCGGCGCAGAAAGCCATGTCCGAATCTGTGATGCAGGTCGGCATGCTGCCGATCCGGATATGGTCGGGCGAGGAGTACGACGGCATCGACATCAGCGGGCTAGGAGGGAGTCCCGGCCAATTATCGCCGGACCGCATCCCTGAGCCCGCCGAAGCTGGAACTGACGCCATGCACTTTGTGCGGCGGCGATTTGAGATGCCAGGCGACGCCAATCGCCCCTCGCTCGAGGGGCAAGAGACCAGCGCCGTCGACTACGTGGACAACATCGTCGCCGGGTTTGCGGGGATGTACCGGCTCTTGAGGGCGCACAAGCGCGATTTGCTGGCGGAAGACGGCCCGCTTGCTCAGTTCGCAGAGGACGAGATCCGTATCTTGATACGGCCAACGCGTTCCTATGCGCAGCTGTTGTTTGAGAGCTTCCACCCGGATTTGCTGCGCGATGCGATAGACCGGGACCTGTTTCTGGATCGACTGTGGGTAGCGACGCCGGCGCGCCCGTACTTGGCCGAAGTGATCGCCGCCGAGCGCGATGATATCCTGGTGGGCGACATCCCGCTATTTACGTCAAAGCCGACGACGCGCGACCTGTATGGCGCGCAGGGCCAAGTCATCAGCGGCGTATTGAGCGATACGGGGATGGCGATTGTGCGGCGTCGCGTGCTGGCATTGAGCGAGCATGATATGCGCCGGCAGACGTGGATGATCCGAGCTTCGTTGGGAACGCTGGCGCCGGGTATTGACCGCCCGCCCGCAATGACGCATCAGTTGGACGATGGCAACGGCGGCGAACTCCGCCAACGGCTGTTGAATGCGGCGCGCGGCATCGCCGACCACCTGGCTGCCAGCGCCATCTATGGCGAAGAAGACGCCGCCTGGATCGGGCTTGAGCCGATGGGCGAGCAGTACTGGTCGATCACGCCGTTGGGCAATGATCTCTATAATGGGACGCCCGGCATTGCGCTGTATATGGCTTACGCCGGTCGCGTGCTAGGCGAGGAGCGCTATACAGAACTGGCGCGACGGGCATGGCGCACGGTGTGGCTGCACGCCGAGCTGCTGCGCCCCGGCTTGCCTGAGATCGGGGCCTTCGAGGGCTGGGGCGGGGTGCTGTATACGCTGACGCACCTGGCTGTGCTGTGGGATGACGAGACGGTGCGCGAGCAGGCCGCGCAGGTCGTGGAGACGCTGGCGGGATTCATAGAGCGTAACGATACCTACGATGTGGTGCGCGGTTCTGCCGGCGCGATTGCTGCGCTGCTTGCCTACCACAGGCGCTTTCCGTCCGATGCGGCTGTAGCGGCGGCGATTGCCTGCGGCGATCAACTGGTTGCGTCGGCGCTGCCGATGGCAAGCGGCGCCGGCTGGCGCATCAGGCGTCACGGCGAGACGCCGTTGGCCGGGTTCTCGCATGGGGCTGCGGGCATTGCCTGGGCGCTATTGGCGTTGAGCGAGGAAACCGGCGATGAGAGATATCGGGAGATTGCACGAAAAGCGATTGCCTATGAACGCAGCCTCTTTTCGGCGGAGACCGGAAACTGGTCTGACCTGCGCACGGTCGACGACGATGCTGACGCCGCTCCTGCCCGAACCGTGACGGCTTGGTGTCACGGCGCCACGGGCATTGGGCTGGCGCGACTGCATTCGCTTGACAGGCTGGACGATCCGGCGCTGGTCGACGAAGTCCAGATTGCGCTGGATACAACGCTTAGAGAGGGCTTCGGCCATACGCATGCGCTGTGTCATGGCGACATGGGCGCGCTGGATGTGTTGCTGGAAGCGAGCCAGGTGTTGGGCGACAACCGCTGGCGTGACGCTTCACACCGGCTTGCCGGAAAGATATTGACCAGCATCGAGCGATCCGGCTGGCAGTGCGGCGGGCCTCCGGGCGTCGAGATGCCTGGGCTGATGCTGGGATTGGCCGGGATCGGCTACGGCATGTTACGCTTGGCGGAGCCGGCGCAAGTGCCTTGTGTGCTGCGTTTGGCGCCGCCTTTGGCATGAGGGCGTAATCGCCGGTGTCGCAATGCAATCAAATACGAACCAGCGCTTCTAGAAACGGAAACAAAATGGCAACGGAGGATCTTCTGAGAGACGCATTCGCACACGTCGACGCACAGCGCGAGGCGTTCATCCAGCGCCTGCTCGACTACGTATCGCAGCCGAGCATCAGCGCGCACGGCGTGGGCATTATGGAAGTGGCGCAGTTTCTGCGTGAACGCCTGAACGCCTTGGGCATGGAGGGGCGGCTGATCGATACAGACGGATGGCCGATGGTCTATGGCCGGCGCGACAACGCGCCCGGCGCTCCGACGATTCTGCTCTACGGCCATTATGACGTGCAGCCGCCTGACCCGCTGGAGGAATGGGTGTCGCCGCCTTTCGAGCCGGAGATCCGCAATGGGCGCATCTATGGCCGCGGCGTGGGCGACAACAAGGGGCAGCACTTTGCGCAGTTGCTTGGCATCGAATCGCTGTTGGCTGTTTCGGATCGGCTGCCCTGCAATGTGATCTTCCTGTTGGAAGGCGAGGAAGAGGTCGGCAGCCCGCACATCGCGCAGTTTGTACGCCAACATGCCGACCTGCTCAAGGCTGACCTGGTGGTGACTGCGGACGGGCCTGTACACGATAGCGGGCGCGCAACGCTCAATTTTGGGGTGCGCGGGGTGCTGTCATTCGAACTGCACGCGCGCGGGGCCAACCACGATCTGCACTCCGGTAACTGGGGCGGCGTCGCGCCCAACCCAATCTGGACGCTGATCCACGCACTTTCCACGATGAAGAACGATCGCGGCGAGGTGCTGATCGAGGGGTTCTACGACGATGTGCTGCCGCCGAGCGAGTTGGAACTTCAGGCGCTGGCGGCGCTGCCCGTCGACGTGGACAAGGTGATGCGCGACCTCGACCTGAAGAAGCTGGACGCGCCGGCGGAGCGCGGCTTCTACGAGCGTCTTTCGCTGTGGCCGACGCTGACGATTAACGGCTTCCACGGCGGTTATGGCGGGCCGGGCTCGAAGACCGTGTTGCCGCACGAGGCCTTCGTCAAGTGCGATATCCGGCTGGTAGAGGCGCAGACGATTGAGTCGATCTCGGCCAAGTTGGAAGCGCATGTGGCGCGCCATGCGCCGGACGTGAAGCTCGTGCTGCAGGGCGGCATGGACCCGTCCAAGACGCCGCTGGACTCGCGATTTGTCGCGCCGATCCGCCAGGCAATTCAGAACGCGCAGGGCGAGGATCCGCTGTTCATCCCGGCTATGGGCGGCAGCCTGCCCGACTACGTGTTTACCAAGTTGTTAGGCCTACCCGCATTCGGCACGCCATACGCCAACCCGGACGAAGCCAATCACGCGCCTAACGAGAACCTGGAAGTGGAGCGCTTCATCCGCGGCATCAAGACCGGCGCCGCTTTGCTGGCGAATCTGGGAAGGATGTCTGGTTCGTAAGGCCGCAGTCGTAAACAACCAAACCGACCATCGGTTAGGCCAAACGAATAGAGAGCAACAAGAAGAAGGCTCACACAGGCGAGCCTTCTTCTTGTGTTCGATTCAGTTTTGGGCGTAGCTCGTGCGGCTACCAGGCGTACGCCTTCGGGGCCGGCTCACCGGGGCCAGGGAAGATCTCGTCGAGCTTGGCCAGAACCTCGGCGTCGAGCTTGATCTCGGTGGCGCGCACGGCGCTCTCTAGCTGATCGAGGGTGCGCGGGCCGATGATGGGTGCGGTGACTGCCGGGTTGGTCAGCAGCCAGGCTAAGGCGACTGCTGCCGGCGGCTCTCCCAGTTCGCGGCACAACGCCTCGTACCGCTCCAGTTTGTCTTTGTTCTTCTCGACCTCTCGTTGGAAGTTCTCGCTGGAACGACGTCCGGTGTTGTACTTTTCCAGCGCGCCGCCGAGCAGACCGCCGCCCAGAGGGCTCCACGGGATGACGCCTAGCCCGTAGTTCTCGCAGGCCGGGATGACCTCCAACTCGATCATGCGGTTGTTGAGGTGGTAGATGCTCTGCTCGCTCACCAGCCCGGTCATGCCGCGCTTGGACGCCTCTTGGCAGGCGGTGGCGATGTCCCAGCCGGCGAAGTTGCTGGAGCCGACGTAGACGACCTTGCCCTGCTGGACAAGGGCGCCGAAGGCCTGCCAGGTTTCATCCCATGGGCACTCGCGGTCGATGTGGTGCATCTGGTAGAGGTCGATCCAGTCTGTCTGCAGTCGCTTCAGGCTGCCGTCACAGTGCTTTTTGATCTTGACGGCGGAGAGGCTTCTGCCGTCTGAATTCGGCTCGGGCTTGTTGGCTTTGCGCGAGACCGGGTTGTAGACCTTGGTGGCGAGGACCACGGCGTCACGGCGTCCACCGCCCTGGGCGAACCACTTGCCGATGATTTCCTCGGTAAGGCCGTGTTCGATCTGCCCGCCATAGACATCGGCAGTGTCGAAGAAATTGATGCCCAGTTCCAGGGCGCGGTCCATGATCTTGAAGCTCTCGTCTTCAGGTGTCTGCGTTCCGAAGTTCATGGTGCCCAGGCACAGATTACTCACCAGGACGCCGTGTTTGCCGAGTCGCCGGTTTTCGATAGCCATAGATGTGGTTCCTTTCATGGGTGCAGTGCGGGTTGTGATACTGCAACGATAGCTTGACGGGACACGAGCACAGCCTCTTACGTTGCGAGCTACATCACGCCGCTCGACGCTGCCGCAACGCCAATTGAACGTGTGAGGGCAGGCAGTCATTCAGCGTACGCAGCCAAACGGGATCGGTTTGTTCGCGTCAGGGCGCATCACTATGCAAACATTATACCACACGGCAGGAGATGCACAGAACGGAAAGGACGGAAGACTGACTAAATGACATTGACAAAAGCTAGCAGCCGCGCGAAAATGACTGCAAGAAACCGGTTGCGCAACCGGTTTCTTGCAGTCATCCGTCCTCATCGAGGCACATATTGACCATCCACCTCATCGACAACGGTAGCTTTGTGAAAGGAGACTGAAGTGAAAGCTTTCAATTATTTCCAGCCGACCGAACTCCGATTTGGGTCAGGCCGCGTGGGCGAAGCCGGCGAGGCGGTTGCTCGCTACGGTAAGCGCTGCCTGTTGGTTACGACGCCGACAGACGTGGTGATGGAGCCACTTTTCACGCGCATCAAGCGCATCCTGGCCGGCAGCGGCGTCGAGTGCTTGCATTTTGACGGGGTAGTGCCGAACCCGACGACAGAGTGCATCACTCAGGGAGCGACGCTGGCAAAGGAGTTCGGCGCCGAGGTCGTGTTGGGCGTGGGGGGCGGTTCGAGCATGGACAGCGCCAAGGCGATCGCGGTGGAGGCGAGCCACGCCGGTACTGCCTGGGACTATCTCTGGTTCAGCGACACGCAGCCCTCCGAAGCTACCCTGCCGATCGTTGCCGTGACTACCACATCCGGAACAGGTTCGCAGTTCACACAGGTGGCGGTGCTGACCAACCCGCTGGAGAAGAATAAGTCGGCTATCTACAACAACGTCGTCTACCCGCGTGTGGCAATCGTCGATCCAAAGTTGATGTTGACCTTGCCGGCGCATGTCACCGCGTCGACAGGTTTTGACGTTTTCTGCCATGCCTTTGAGAGTTATTTGCACGTCAATTCATCGCCCTTTACGAACATGATGGCGCTAGAGGCGATCAGACTGGTTGCGGCGAATTTGCCGACGGTCGTAGATGACGGCTCGAACCTACCGGCGCGCGAGGCAATGGCTTGGGCGGATTGCTTGGCTGGGCTGTGCATTGCCGCGGCTGGGGTGACGCTGCCGCATGGCATCGGCATGACCATCGGCGGCTATTGCCCGCACGTGATGCACGGCGAAGCGTTGGCTGTGACCTATCCGGAGTTCACCCGGTATACGTACCCCTATGCGGTGAAGCAGTTCGCGACGATGGGGCGCATCTTCGATCTGGAACTGAACCATACCTCTGACGAGGAAGCGGCGGCGCGATCGTGCGGGGCGCTGGATCGCTTCCTGCAGCGGATTGGCATGTGGTTGAGCTTCGAGGGACTGCGCGTGAGTCGCGATGAACTTGTCGTTATCGCGGATCATAGCCGGGTTCTGCCTGATTACAAGAATAACCCGCGTGTAGCGACACGCGATGAGATCTACGAAATCTTGGAGAATAGCTACCAGCGATAGCGCCGGCATAAGCGCTTCTGCGCTCGGATGAGCGAGATGCGTATGAAGCGCCGCAGTTCAAAGGGGTGAATTGTGTGGCGGCCTTGCTCGTGGTCAGGGGCAGGCCGCTGCACGCGTTTTGCAGGTGCTACCAGTTGAGTTAGTTCGGACGCTCCTGTCTTCGGCGTGACCTGTTATCCGTGTAATATGCGGCGCTATACCGCATGCCAGCCCATGAACAAATGAACGCAAATGAACAATTGACACTGTGCTGCACTCGTGCTATGCTTGTTCATGTGTTCTGCAGCGTTCAAACGGTCAGCGTTGGAGTTCTCCGTGACGGCTGAGACGCATCTCCTCTACAAAATCGCAAAGGCTTACTACGAAGACGGGTTGACTCAGAGCCAGATCGGGAAACGATTTA
>JASGTU010000082.1 GCA_030058085.1 Chloroflexota bacterium | reverse complement strand
CGCCGCGGTCAACGCCACCCGCTCCGCGCAGATCGTAGCCGGATACGACGCATTCTCCACGTTGCAGCCCAGCGCCACATGGCCGTCAGCCGTCAGCACCGCCGCGCCCACCTCATAGCCGCTATAGGGCGCATATGCACGCATACGGGCTTGCAGCGCCTGTTCGACCAATTGCTCCGGCGTAATCACAAGGTATTACCCTTCTCGGCGGCAAGCGCCTAATCGGACATCGAATAGTCGAAGACGGACTTGCCGTTGGCTGTCGGGAGATTATTGTCGCCATCGACGACAGTGTGCTCACCATCGGCGTCGGCTTGCGCCACCGGTTCGGCGCGCACATCGTCGATGCGGCGCCCCTCCAACGAAAGGACCGTGAAACGCCAACCGGCGACCTCGACAGCCTCTCCCTGGATGGGCACATGCCCGAGCTTGCTGTAGATCAACCCGCCCAGCGTATCGGCGTCCTCCTCTGACACGTACGCGCCGATCAACTTGGAGACCTCGACGATCTCCAGCCGCCCATTGAGCAAATAGACATTGCCGCCCAGGGCCTGGATGGACACTTCCTCTTCCTCATCGTACTCGTCCTGGATCTCGCCGACGATCTCCTCGATGATGTCCTCAATCGTGACCAAGCCGGCCGTACCGCCATACTCATCCACGATCATAGCGGCATGGACGCGGCGTTTTTGCATCTCCTTCAGCAGGACGTTGACCTTCTTGCTCGCCGGCACAAAGAAGGCCGGGCGCAGCAGCGTGCTGATCGGCATATCGTCGCGGTTTTCCTGGAAGCAGCGCAGCAGATCCTTGGCGTACAAGAAGCCCACCACCCGGTCGATGTTGTCTTCGTACACGGGAATGCGGCTATGTCCCGCTTCGATGGCGACGTCCAAAGCCTCGCGCAGCGTGGTGCGAATGTCGAGGCCAACCACGTCGATGCGCGGCACCATGACCTCACGCGCCGCGGTCTCGTCCATCTCCAAGATGCTGGCGATCATCTGCTTTTCGCTCTCTAGAATGGTCTCCTCTTCCTCACCCATATTGATCAGAAGACGAAGCCCTTCCTCCGAGAGGAACACGTTCTCGCCGTTCTCTACAGACTCCTCGCTGGCCGCCGAGAGGCCGATGCGCCGCAATAAGAGATAGAACGGCCACAACAGGCGACTCAACGTCTGCGTCACCGGCGCGGTGCGCAACGCAATCGCCAGCGGTTGCCGGGCGACCATAGCGCGGCCCAACACCTGCACAACGGCGAAGCCGAGCCACGCGCCGCCCACAGCCACCACCACCTGGGATGTCGCCGCCGCACCCGGCAACATGCGCACAATCGCCGCCCCCGCCGCAACCAACCCCACGGTTTTGAGCAGCATGGCTGTGACGAACAGCTGATCCGGCTCGCGCAAGAGCCGATCGGCAATCGCCGCATGACTGTCGCCCTCTTCACTCAATTTGCGAATCTCGCTGCGGCTCGCCATCGTCAAGGCAAGCTCCATCACTACGGCAAAGCCCACCGCCAGCAGTGATAATGCCAAGACGATATAAGAAAGCGGCTCAGGTTCCACAAGTTACTCCTCTGGTTTACTCCTCAACTGCCGGCCGTCGCCCAAACTAGGCGGATTTCGACCGCTCCCCTGTATGTGGTTTCGGGTTCATTGGGCGTGCGGGCACGCCGACCACCACCGTATGCGGCGGTACATCGTGCGTCACAACTGCGCCGGCGCCGGTCTTAGCCCCTTCGCCCACTTCCACCGGCGCCACCAGCAGCGTATCGCTGCCGATAAAGACGCCCTCTCCAATTACCGTGCGATGCTTGCGCGCGCCATCGTAATTGCACGTGATCGTCCCCGCGCCGATGTTCACGTTCTCGCCGACCTGTGCATCGCCCAGGTAGCTGAAATGGCCCATCTTCACGCCCGGCGCCAAATAGCTGTTCTTCACCTCGCCGAAATTGCCCATGTGTACGCCGCAGCCCAGATGTGCGCCCTTGCGTAAATGGCCGAACGGGCCGATCTGGCAGTCATCCTCCATGATCGTGTCTTCGACGACGGAATTCTGTACACGGCATCGGCTGCCGATCCGGCTGTTGACGATGCGGCTGTACGGTCCGATCTGGGCGTGTTCGCCGATCTGTGTATCGCCTTCCAACATCACGCCCGGCAGCAAAACGCTGTCCCGGCCGATGCGCACCTCTGCGTCCACATACGTGGCGGCAGGGTCGACGACGGTCACGCCAGCCAGCATGTGCGCTTCCAGAACGCGGTAACGCAAGATCTGCGCGGCCTCGGCCAAATGCACGCGCGTGTTGATGCCGTTGACCTCGTCCAGCGGCGCCGGCGTGGCGACCACCCGCCGCCCCTGCTCCACAGCCATGCCGACCATATCGGTCAGGTAGTACTCGCCCTTGGCGCTCAACGGAATCTGGCCGAGATTCTGCCACAGCCACTCGGCGTCGAAGCAGTAGATGCCGGGATTCAGCTCACGCAGCGCGCGCTGCTGCGGCGTGCAGTCCGCCTCCTCCACAATACGCACGACCTCGCCCTGAGCGTCGCGCACCACCCGGCCGAACCCCTGCGGATCGTCGCGCACCACCGTGAGCATCGCCAGCGCCGTCTGCACAGAAGCCTGCCGCTCGCGGGCGAACAAGTCGACGAGCGAGCGCACCGTCTCCGCCCGCAGCAAAGGCATATCTCCGTAGGTCACGACCACGGCATCCGCCCGACCCTGCAGGACCGGCGCCGCCTGCTGTACAGCATGGCCGGTACCGAGCAACTCCTTCTGCTCTACGAACTCTGCGCGGTCGCCTAACAACGCTTTGACCTGCTCCTTGCCATGCCCTACAACCAGCACGGGCTGCTGGTCGCCGACCGCCTCCGCCATCTCGACAGTCCAGGCGACCATAGGCCTGCCCAGCAGCGGATGCAGCACCTTGGGCAAATCGGACTTCATGCGCGTGCCCGAGCCGGCTGCCAGAATCACGTTCGCCGTACGCAAAACGCCCCTCCCCGCCAAAAGAAAAACCAGACGCGCACGCTTTCCAGCATGCGGTCTGGTTGTCTATTCGTTCCGAATATTTTATTTACTGTCCGGTCTTCGACCCGGCGCCCGCACAAACTGGGCGGTTTATCGTCGTCCATTCACCAACCGATGAAAAGCGTGCCGGCAACTCCAGTACTCGATTCTAACATGCTGCACGAGGCAGC
>JASGTU010000081.1 GCA_030058085.1 Chloroflexota bacterium | reverse complement strand
CACCTCCGGTGGCGTATCGATGGGCGATCTGGACCTGATCAAGCCGCTCCTGGAGCGAACCGGGACGATGCACTTCGGCCGGTTGCGCATGAAGCCCGGCAAGCCGTGCACCTTCGCTACGGTGGAGGGGGCAGGCAAGCGGAGACTGGTTTTCGGGCTGCCCGGCAATCCGGTAAGCAGCATGGTCACGTTCTATCTGATGGCCGTTCCGGCGCTGCGTAAGTTGGCGGGATGGCCGGAGCCGCGTTTGCGCAGAGTGCAAGCACACCTGAGCGAGCCGCTGCCCCTTGACCCGGAACGGCCGGAGTATCACCGGGCGACACTGCGTTGGGAGCAAACGTTGAACGACGGGCGCGGCGGATTCGCCGCCACGAGTACGGGAAGCCAGGCCAGTAGCCGGCTGCTCAGCCTGCGCACGGCTAATGCGCTGCTGGAACTGCCGGCGAGCGAGGGCCGTCTGAAGGCGGGCGCAGTAGTGGATGCGCTGCTGATCGGGGAGCTTTGAGCAGCATAAACGGGCGAGGAGAGCACGAGGGATGGCGCAGCGACTGACACATCTGGATGAACAGGGCCGGGCGACGATGGTCGACGTGGGCGACAAGAAGGCGACCACGCGCTCGGCGATCGCACAGGGCAGCGTCATGATGGCGGCATCGACGTTGGCTGCTATCCGTGACAGCCAGGCGCCGAAGGGAGATGTGCTGGCGGCGGCGCGCATTGCGGGCATCATGGCGGCGAAGCGCACGCCCGACCTGATACCGTTGTGCCATACGCTATTGTTGACCAAGGCGGCGGTGGAGTTCGAGATCGACGAGGAGCAGAGCCGGGTTGTCATCACGGCGCTGGTGCGCTGCCAGGGCCAGACGGGCGTCGAGATGGAGGCGCTGACCGCGGTGAGCGTCGCCGCGCTGACGATCTACGATATGGCCAAGGCACTGGACAAGACGATGGTGATCGGCAATATCCGGCTATTGGAGAAGCGAGGAGGCAAGTCGGGCGATTGGCTGCGCAAGAACGCGGAAAGCGCGCCCGGTTGAGGAGCATGATGCAGATCACGGTGAGGTTGTTCGCCACACTGCGGCAGGAAGCGGGTTGGGGGCAGCGGGAGGTGTCGTTGCCGGAAGGCGCAACGCTCGACGATCTGCTGGCAGCGCTGGCTGCGGGCGAAAGCGGGCTGAGTTTGACTGATCGGCCGGTTTACGCGGCGGTGAATCGCGAGTATGCGCAGCGTGGGCAGACGCTCCATGACGGCGATGTGGTGGCGCTGTTTCCGCCAGTATCGGGCGGGTGAGCAAGGCGTTGCGGCGGGATAGGGGATCGTGGCAGTGACCAAGCTATTTGAGTTGACAGAGCGGAAGCTATCGATTGACGATGTGGCGGCGCGTGTGAGCCGCGTGGATTGCGGCGCGATCGTGACGTTCGCCGGCACGGTGCGCGGCGAGACGCAGACGGAGGCCGGCAGCCGAGGCACGGATTTCCTGGAATACGAAGCGTACGGGGAGATGGCGGAGGCGATGCTGGCGCGAATTGGCGCGGAGATGCAGGAGAAGTGGCCGAAGGTGCTGGCCGTGAGCATTGTGCATCGCGTGGGGCGCTGCGAGGTGGGTGAGCCCAGTGTGGTGATCGCCGTGGCGACAGCGCACCGTCACGACGGCTGTTTCGAGGCGTGCCAATATGCCATCGAGCGGCTCAAGGCTATCGTGCCGATCTGGAAGCAGGAGAACTGGTCCGATGGGCGGGTGTGGGTGGAGGGTCCGCGCCAGCCGGAACTGGATTTGGGTGCGCCGGGCGAATAGGGCGGAGATCGTCGCGAGGTAGAGGGGGAATCACCGCGAGTTGAGGGCGTTTTCCCTCCTGTTTAGGGGCCTGTGGCAACGCGACTAGATTTGACAAGCTACCGCTGTGGTGATAGACTATCGAAACGTCCGGCAAGGGCGATCCTGTGATTGCACGGGCGGCAGATTAACAAGATGATACTGGCGGAAGGAAACCGTCGCTGCCGATATATTGTCGGCAGAGGAACTTCCCGACTCCCGCTCGGCCCTGCGAAGGGTCGAAAGGTTGCCTCACGAAACAGCAAGTGAGGGCGGTTGACTGGTAACGGTCAATTGACTACAACCGCAACAGAGAGCATTCCCGCCGGCTGCCTGGCAGCATGGTAAGGGGTGAAAGGGTGGGGTAAGAGCCCACCAGCGGGTGCAGCGATGCATCCGGCTAGGCGAGCGTGCAACTGGGAGCAAGGCGAGAGGGTCGCGCTATACGGTGCGATCTCGTCGCAGCGGGTGCGGGCGAGGCTGGGTAACGCCCAGCAAGCTACGACCTGCCGGTCGCTTCGGCGACGAGACAGATGACGGTACAGGGTTATGCGCGGCGGCGCTGCGCAGAAGCCTGACAGAATCGGGGGTACGAAATCCGCCAGGATTTGCAACATAAGCTAAGTTCGCCTACAATGGTGAAGCCTACAGAGAGGCGTGCGCCGACGTGGCGGAATTGGCAGACGCGATAGATTTAGGATCTATTGCCCGAAGGGGTGTGGAGGTTCGAGTCCTCTCGTCGGCACCTGGGCGGACATGGGCCCGTGGCCTAGCGGGAAGGCGTCTCCCTTGCACGGAGAAGATCGTCGGTTCGAATCCGACCGGGTCCACTTCCCAGGGCCACAGAGCCGGCAGGATACGCGTCATAAAAGCAGAGCATGCGGGCGTAGTTCAGTGGTAGAACGTCTCCTTGCCAAGGAGAAGGTCGTGAGTTCGAATCTCATCGCCCGCTCTGAGGGCCGGCCAAGAGGCTGGCCCTTTTGCCGAGGTAGCTCAGTTGGTAGAGCACAGCACTGAAAATGCTGGTGTCCCCAGTTCAAGTCTGGGCCTCGGCACTCGCAGCGCCCACCGGCCTGGCGGCAGGTCGTCGATGGGGGATCGTCTAATGGCAGGACTACGGACTTTGGATCCGTCAATCGGGGTTCGAATCCCTGTCCCCCAGCTAAAGCCGGGGCGATGACCCCGGTGCGGAGCTAGCGTTGTAGGACGGCCGTTGTGTCGTGACAATCAATGCCGCTCTGTACGGCGCCTGTAGCTCAATGGCAGAGCACTGGATTGTGGTTCCAGGTGTTGTGGGTTCGAATCCCATCAGGCGCCCCTCTACACAAGATTCAGCCCGTTGAAGCGCTAATCAGCCCTATACGTAGTGTCGAGTCCCAATATCGCATTGGGACTCTTTTGGTATTATGGCGCTGGATTCCCGTGCTGAAAGGAAAAAGACTCTAGCCGGGCGCATTGGGGGGAAACAGAAGCGCCTCCGCCGAAGCGAAGGCGCCCCTGCCGTCCGGTAGCGCTCCTTACAGGAGAATCTCCTGAGGTGATGCTACCGGACGGATACGCGCACTACAACTGTTATCCATTAGCACCACCTCCTTATTATAGGATAGCGGTTTTAGGCTGGGCGATGCGCTGTGGCTCGTTATGCCTCGAACGGATGTGCAGCATCTCCTAGCTGGCATGAGTATCGCACAGTTCATAGCCCGTGTCAAATGCGCTTGGAACGGCTTGCCCGGCCGCGGATTCACCCTAGATAGCGCAGGAAAACGGTCGCCAGGCCCAGGAACGCAGCGAATCCGGCGACATCTGTAGCGGTCGTCACGAAGACGCTGGACGCTAGGGCAGGGTCAACGCCTATCCGTTTTAGGACGATAGGCACGAGAACGCCGGCAGATGTGGCGACCACCATGTTGATCAGCATAGCTAGGCCAAAGACGAGGCCTAATATGAGGTTGCCTTTCCACAACCACGCGACGACAAACATAGTCAGCCCGAGAAAGAAACCCTTCAGCAAGCCAAGGGGCAGCTCATGCAGCAGGACATGCCAAACGTCTTTGACGGATATTTCGCCCAGAGCCAGAGAGCGCACGACGATAGTCATGGTCTGATTGCCGGCGTTGCCGCCCATGCCGGCGACGACAGGCATGAAGACGGCTAGCAGCGCCAGCGCGGCGATGGTATCTTCGTACATGGCGACAACAGCGGCAGCCAACAGAGCGGTTACGGAGTTGACATAAAGCCAGGGCAGGCGATTGCGCAGCGCCCGCGTCAGAGGGCTAAAGATCTCGGCGTCTTCGCTGATCTGCGCCAGCCGGTAGATGTCTTCGGTCGCCTCTTCTTCGAGAACATCGACCACGTCGTCGATGGTGACGATGCCGACCAGCCGGTTGTCCATGTCTACGACAGGGATAGCCAGGAGATCGTAACGAGCAAAGAGGTTGGCGACACGCTCCTGGTCTGTGTCCACGCGTACGCTGAGCACGTCGCGCTGCATGATCTCTTCGATGGTCTGGGCTTGATCTGCCAGAATGAGGGCGCGCAGATTGACGACGCCGATGAGCCGTCCGTAGCGATCCAGCACGTAGAGGTAGAAGATTTCGTTGGCGTCGTGGTAATGCTCCTTAATGTACCGGTATGCCTCGCTCACGGTCATCTGCCGGCGCAGGGAGGGCGGCGGCAGATTCATGATGCCGCCGGCTGAGTCTTCCGGATAAGCCATAAGTGGGGCTACTGCGTCGGCCTCGTCCATCTGCTCCAGTACGCGTGTAGCCTCATCCGGCTCCAGCTCGGCCAGCAAGTCTGCGGCCATATCCGGTTCCATCTCGTCGAGGACATCGGCTACGGCGTCGAGGTCTAGGTGGCTGGCGACGTCCACGGCGTCGGCCTCATCCATCTGTTCGAAGAAGTCAGCCAATTCGTTGGGCTCGAAGAGCGGTGCGAGCAGCGCTTGGGATTCCGGCTCGAGGTGCGCCAGGATTTCCGCCGCATCAGCGGAGTGCAATCCGCGCAAATACTCGGCTGCGGCATCCGGATTTCCGGCAGCCAGGAGTATGTCCATCTGCTCGACGGCATCTTGCATTTTGACGGGATCGACCATGACAAGCCCCCTCTAGCGCGCAAGGCGCAACTTGATCCGGCGACCACGCGCGGCGATATCGCCAGACGCGTGCATAGGCAGTACGGTCAGAGTGCGCCAGGGCAGGGACGGTCCAAGCCGGCAAGGCCGGTCTATTGGATAAACTGCGTTCGAGAGGCTATTGCAGGGAGAATGCGGTCAAAAAGACCAAGCTCCAGGGAGGGTCCTGGAGCGAATGAACACTAAAACTCGCGGCCCAGGCCCTGCCGGATTCGGCATTTCCCAGGTTCAGCACTGCTCGACACGACGGGCCGACGACGCAGCCCCAGCGCTTTCCTGTTTCGGGCAATATGAGAGCGACAAATGCCGCTCTGTTTCTTGGCCAGTTGACGCCCGCGGACAGTCCCCTCGATGCGCGGCACGCGGCGCGCGTGCTGCACGAAGGGGCTACGTAAGGGCGTCGTACTGTCTGGGTCGGGCTGTGCGTCAGCCTCGACTACCGCTTCTGTACCGGTCATTTTCATCCATTACATATGGGCCGGCGCCAAATGCGCATCCGGCTCAGTTCCTGCCGAAAGAATAGCACCGACAAGGCGCGCTGTCAATTGGCGGTGAACTGCGCGAGACGGTGAGGGCCAGGCAGGCTGCTCTGACGACTTAGCGAAGACTATTCCGGCCAAGTTGACAGTGGTTGGCATCGGGATAGACTTAAGCGAGGGATGGGCTTCCAGGCACTGCGTGAATCGAAACAACAAGGATAGGGGCGAATAATGGCTGCTTTGGCCGATCCGAAGGCTGCTCTATCACCCACGAGCGAGAGCGAACGCATCGAAGTCCTGGATGTGCTGCGCGGATTTGCCCTTTTTGGCATATTGCTGGTGAACATGATCGCTTTCGGGCAAGTGATGATGGCGGCGGCGACGCTCCCCCTCGATTATGAAACTGCGCTGGATCACGTCGCTGGATGGGGGATCCGCTGGCTGGCTGAAGGGAAATTCTATTCGCTTTTTTCGCTGCTCTTTGGCATGGGCTTCACGTTGCAGATGATGCGGGCCGAGGCGAAGGGCCGGCGATTTGTGCCGGTCTATCTGCGGCGCAGCCTTGTGCTGCTTGTGATCGGCGTGCTGCACGGAATACTGTTCTGGGTAGGGGACATCCTCGCTATCTATGCGGTATTGGGCGTTCTACTCCTGCTTTTTCGGCATATGCGACCGCGCAATCTCTTGATCTGGGCTGTGGTGATACTTCTGCTGCCTTCGCTGTTCATGATCGGGGCCAATCTGCTGCTGGAGTTCGCGCGGCAGGACCCGGCGGCTGCGGCGCAGATCGACGCCATGTTCGCAGAGTCGTACGCCGCGACGGCCGCGGAGGTGGAACGAGCTTCGGCCATCTACGCGACGGGCAGTTATGCCGAGATCACCGCACAACGCGCCATAGAACTCGTCGAGATGTGGCTTACGACCCTATTCATCCTGCCAAGCATCTTTGCCATGTTTCTGGTCGGGGCTTGCATCGGTAAATCCGGCATCCTGGCTGATCTTGAGGGGCATCGCACATTGTTGGTCCGGCTGTGCATTTGGGGGCTTGGCCTTGGTCTGCCGCTCAACGCGGTCTATGCGACGCTGATCGAATCGTTGGTGCGGACGGAGCCGTCGTGGCCATTGGTTATTGCCGTTATCACGCAAGCCATAGGTGCGCCGCTGCTCGCGCTGGGCTATATGAGCGGCCTGGCTTTGCTCTGGCAGAGGCCGGCATGGCGGGCGCGGCTGTATCGGCTGGCCCCGCTAGGGCGCATGGCGCTTACGAATTACCTGCTGCAATCGCTGATCGCAACGTTGATCTTCTACGGGTATGGATTGGGCTTGTTTGGGCAGGTGGGGATCGCAGCCGGGGTTTTGATCACAATTGCCATCTATTTGGTCAACTATGCTGTAAGCCACTGGTGGCTGGGGCGCTACCGCTTCGGGCCGGTGGAGTGGCTGTGGCGAACGCTTACATATGGCCGGCGCCAACCGATGAGAAGGGCGTCGTATTCGACGATCACGGTTTGAGCGGCTTGGTAACCTGCTTTGACAAGCGGTGCGCTTTGCGGGAAACTGAGCTATGTTCAACGAACGCAACGGAAAGGTCCGTCATTGATCACGTATTGTCCCACAAGCAAGTTTCGCGCGCCTGCGGAACTCAGTCCGCTGCGCTGTCCCGTTTCATCCGAACCGTTGGAGTATGCTGAACTGCCGCGGTTCGATCCTGATCTGATCGACGTCTCACAGATCGGTCTGTGGCGCTATGCGGCGATGCTGCCTGTGGTTGCGCCGGATCGGGAGCGGATTACCCTGGGCGAGGGATGGACGCCCCTGCTGGCTGATACGTGGTCGGGCCTAGATCTGCTCTGGAAGTTCGACGCCCTGATGCCGACGGGCAGCTACAAGGATAGAGGCGTCAGCGTGATGGTGAACTGGCTGTTGGGTTTGGGCGCCCTGACGGTGGTGGACGATTCGAGCGGCAACGCGGGCGCTAGTCTTGCCTGCTATGCCGCGCGCGCGGGTCTCCAGGCGTGTATCTATGTGCCGGCTAGCGCGCCTGCCCCGAAGAAGGCGCAGATCGCCACTTATGGCGCCGAGTTAGTGGAAGTGCCCGGCCCGCGCGACGCATCGACAAAGGCCGCGGCGGCGGCAAGCCGTATGGTCAAGTCGATCAAATATGCCTCGCACGCCTGGCATCCGGCGTTTTTGTTGGGGCAGATGACGACGGCCTGGGAGATCTGGGAGCAACTTGGCCGGCGTGTGCCGGACTGGTTCGTCGCCCCGGTTGGGCACGGCGGATCGCTGCTCGGCACGTGGCGCGGCTTTCAGCATCTGTTTGACTCTGGCGTGACAGACAGGCTGCCCAAGCTGATGGCTGTGCAGGCAGAACCGTACACGCCGGTGTATGACGCCTTTCGCAGCGGACAGGACATGATTACGGCGACGCCGCGCATGGCGCATATCCGCGCGGACGGCATTGCCATCAGCGCGCCCGTACGGGCGCGCGCGCTGCTCGACGCACTTTATCGGTCGCATGGTACGGCAGCGGCTGTGAGTGAGAGCGAGGTAGACGACTGCCATAAGCGAATGGCCGCCCAGGGGCTGTTCGTCGAGCCGACGAGCGCGACGGTCGCTGCTGCAATCGAGAAGTCGCGTAAGCTGTTCCGTCCCGGCGAGATCATTGTCGCCGCGATTACCGGTCACGGCCTTAAGAATCCGCCGTTGATGGACGAATAAGGTTGCATGACGAATATGGGCGCACTTCCTCTCTCTCAGTTTGAAGCGGAAAGCGGACTACGCTTTGACGACAAAGATCTTCTGCGCACGGCGTTTGTACACAGCAGTTACGGCAACGAGGCGCCGGATGCGGACGGCGAGATAAGTGACAATGAGCGACTGGAGTTCCTAGGCGACGCCGTGCTGGAATTCGTGGTGAGCGAGTATCTGTATGAACGCTTTCCGGAGCTGAAGGAGGGCCAACTCACGGCGTTGCGGGCGGCACTGGTGCGGCGCGAGGCTTTGGCGCGGCTGGCTCGGCAGTGGCGGCTGGGGGAGTATCTGCTCTTGGGGCGCGGCGAGGATGAGAGCGGGGGGCGCCGGCGTCCAGCCACGCTTTGCGCTACATTCGAAGCAGTGATCGGGGCGTTGTATCTCGATCAAGGGCTGGAGGTGGTGCGGGCGACGCTTCTACCGATAATTGCGCAGCAGTTGGAGCTTGTCCAGCGCGACGCGCTGCACATGGATGCAAAAAGCCGCCTGCAGGAGTGGTCGCAGAGTGCGTTTGGTGCAGCCCCGCGCTACCGCGTAGTGGATTCTAGCGGCCCTGACCACGCTAAGGAGTTCAAGACCGAGGTGACTATCTTGGGCGTGCGTTGCGGTGTGGGCTACGGACGAAGCAAGCAACAGGCGTCAACACTGGCTGCGGCACAGGCATTGGTCAATCTGGCTTTGAGCGCGCCGGCGGATGATGAGCTGGAAGGTGCTGCCGAGGATATGCCGCCACGCGACGAGTTATTGGCCAAGCTCGAAGACGCTGCCCAATTCGAAGCCCGTTCTACAAATTAACCGTGTCCTCGATGACGGCGAGCCCGTCGTCGTCCTCTGCGGGCGGTTCGACGCCGCTTTCCCCACGCACGATCCGTTCTCCCTCTAGGCGCAAACTGATTACGCGGCTGGCGCCGTCGCTTCCCATGGTCACGCCATATATGGCGTTGGTGTTTTCGAGCGTGCGCCGGTTGTGGGTGATGATGATGAACTGGGTGTCGCGGCTCAGTTCATCGAGCGTGATGCGGAAGCGGTCTACGTTAGCCTCGTCTAGCGCTGCGTCCACTTCGTCCAGGACACAGAACGGGGTGGGGCTGACGCGCAGGATGGCAAAGAGCAAGGCGCAGGCGGCTAGCGACCGTTCACCGCCCGAAAGAAGCGCCAGGCTCTGCGGGCGTTTGCCTGGCGGGCGTGCAACAATTTCGATGCCGGAAGTCGTAATGTTGTCAGGGTCCAAAAGGACAAGCTTGGCGGCGCCGCCGTTGAAAAGCGCGTTGAAGAAATAGACGAATTGTTCGGCTACGGCATCGAAGGTGACGGTCAACTCGGCCTGCATGAGTGAGTCTAGTTCGGCGATCACTTTGCGCAGATCGGCGATGGCGGCTGACAGGTCGGCGGACTGTGATTCGAGGTAGCTACAGCGGGCGGCGGCTTCCTCGTATTCGCGCGGGGCGTCGGGGTTGACGTTACGAACGCGACTTAACCGGGCGCGCATCTCGCGCACCTCGTCATCCAGGCCGGCAGGCAACGTAGCCAGCGGCTCAAGCTGTTCGACGATCGTCTCCCACGGCAAAGGCGGTTGGTAGGCGACATCGGCGCTCTCTTCGAGGAAGACTAGCCCGAGGTCCTGCTCAATGTCGTGGCGCAACTGACGCAGGGCGTCGTCGGTTCGCTGCTGCTTAAGTTGGGCGGTGTTCCAGGCGCTCTCGTCTGAACGCAGGGCTTCCTGCATGCTGCGTTCTTGCGCTTCGTGGTTGGATTGTTCGGCCTCAGCTTGGGCGAGTGTCGTTTCCAGCGGCTCGATTTTGCTTTGATACTGGGCGATCTGCCGGCTGAGCTCCTCCTCCTGGCGAGTTAGCTCCGAGATTTTGCCGGAGAGGTCGGCGGCTTCGGTTTGCAGGGCGGAGACTTGCCGTTCTTTCGCGTTAATCTGGTCGAGAAGTAGTGCTAGGCTGCGTTCCTGGTTCTGGATCACGGCCTCATGGCTTTGCAGCGTACCCCGAGCTTCGGCGGCGGCGGCGCGCAAGTCGGCAAGCTGTTGGAGCAGCTCTCCAGCGCCGGCAGCTTCGGCTTCCTTTTCGGCGCGGCGCAATCCTTCGGTGCAGGCAGCATGTTGCGCCTCCGCCTCGGAAAGCTCGCCGGCGATAGTCGCCGATTGGCGCTCACCGGCTATCCTTTCCGCTTCCAGCGCCTGTAACCGCTCTATGTGCCAACGTTCGGCCTGACCGGCCCGGTCTAGGCGCCGGTGTAGGTCGGCGCTTTGATCGCGGACAGAGCGCTCAAGCCGAGCCAGTTCGGCTAGTTTCACCTGAAGAGGGCCTAGCCCGGTCTGGAGCTGATCAATTCGGGCAGAGATGTCATCGCATTCGGCGGCGCGTTCTTGGCGCAGGGCGCTGGCTTGCTGCAAGCGGCTAGGCAGTTCGCGCAACTCGCGTTCTCTGGCAAGGATCGAGTCGTCGCGACGCTGGGTGTCACTGCCGCCGCTGACTGCGCCGCCGGGGCGTACGATTTCGCCTTCTAGAGTGACGACGGTGGGGCGCGGCCCGCGCCGGTTGGCATCGAGGGCGCGGCGGGCTGTTGTGAGGTTGTCGACTATCCAGACGCGGTTGAGCATCTGTTGGACTGCTGGGGCTACGGCTGCATCGTAGCCGACGAGGTCGGCGGCATTGCCGAGCACGCCGGGCATGTCGGGCGGCGCGATGGGTGGCAGAACATCCAGCCGGTCGAGAGGCAGGAAGGTGGCGCGGCCGCGGCGGCCGCTCTTAAGATATTCAATGGCCTGTTGGGCGTCGTTCCAAGAATGGGTGACGACGTTTTGATAGGCGCCGCCGAGCGCGGTCTCGATGGCCTTGTCGAGGTTGGCAGGAACGTGCAGGACTGACGCAATCGTGCCGACGACGCCGGATAGCGTGGCCGGTGTATGAGCGGCCTGGCGCGTCTGCTCTTGGGCGGCCTGCAGGACTTCGCGTACGCCGCTGGCATAGCCGGCGCCTTCTTCGCGCAGACGGCTTAGGAGATCGTGCCGGGTTTGAAGGCGGTCGGACTCGCGCTCGGCGTGGCGGCGGCGAGTCTGCGACTCCTCCAGCGCCTGGCGAAGCTGTGCGATGCCGGCCTCGGCGGCACGTTGCGCTTGTACAGTCTCAGCGATTTGGCCCTCAATAGCGCTGAGGTGTATTTCGGTTGCCTCGAGTTCGGCAGATAACTCCGATACTTGGACGGCCGCGTTCTCTCTCCCTGTTTCCTGCGCAGCCGCTTCCTCGATGATCTGGGCGGATCGTTCGGCGATTTGTTGGCGGCGACTATCGAGCTGGTCGAGGCGCGATTGGGCTTCGACCAATTCGCGACGGGCGGTGGTGACAGCCTGCTGGAGGCGTTCGCGCGCTTGTTGGCGGTGGGAGACAGCCGCTTGTAGGCTTTCCACCTGGGTTTGGCGCTCTCGAACCGCGGCGGCGTATTCGGTAATTTCTTCCCTTGCGCGAGCAATGCGCTCAGCCAGCGCGTCGTGCTGCAGGTGTAGGGCTGCCGCCTCTTGCCGCGCTTCCTCGGCGCGGGCGGTCACCTGGCGGAGCCGCTCTTGCGAGACGGCGGTCAGCCGGCCTGTTTGCTCGGCTTGGCTGTGGAGGCCGCTGCTGAGACGGTGAAGCTCGCCAAGTTGGGCGCGCAGAGCGGCTTGCCGTTCGCGGTTGTGTTCGATGCCTGCAGAGATAACGGCTAACTTGTGGCGGTGGGTCTCTACGCGTGACCGCAAGGCCTCGGCCTGGGCGGAGTCCACTCCGTACTGGTGTAAGGTTGTGTGCCAGTGGTAGCCATACCAGTCGTGCAGGAGATCGCGCAGATCGCCTGCGATCTGTTCGCGTTCACGGGCGCGCTCCGCTTGGCGGCGCAGGTAGCCGAGCCTGGGGCTGATCTCGGCGATGATGTCCTGGACGCGGGTCAGGTTCTGCTCAGATGCTTCGAGGCGGCGGAGCGCTGAGGCGCGCTTCATCTGGTAAGCGGTGATGCCGGCAGCCTCTTCGAAGAGCGTGCGCAACTCCTCGGGCGACATGCTGAGCATGCGGTCGATCAACCCTTGGCCGATGAGGGCGTAGGTGCGCTTGCCCAGACCGGAGGGGGAGAGCAACTCGGTAATGTCCTGCAGGCGGACTCGCTGCCCGTTGATCAGGTATTCGTTATCACCGTCGCGATAAGCGCGCCGCGTGATCTCGACTTCGGCAAAGTCGACGGGCATTTCACCTGCGCTGTTGTCGAGCGTAACCGTCACCTGCGCCATGCCGAGCCGCGATTTCTGGTCGCTGCCGGAGAAGATGATGTCGCTGGTCTTCTTGGAGCGGAGCAGGCTGAAGCTTTGCTCGCCCAGGCACCAGCGGATGGCGTCGGATACGTTGCTTTTCCCGCTGCCGTTTGGGCCGACAATTGCCGTGACGCCAGGGTCAAAGACGAACTCGGTCTTCTTGGCGAAGGTTTTGAAGCCCTGGATGACGACGCGCTTGATGAGCATGGCGTTAGGAGACCGTTTCCAGCGTTCCAGCCAAGTGCTGCCACAGGGGTGGGGCAAAGCGTTCTAGCAACAGCGCGAGGACGATCAAGGCAAGGCACAGTATCAAGGGGTTGCGCCGCAAGCGCCAGAAGCGGCTGGCGCTCCACTGTCTGCGAAGGAGCGGCTCTGCGAGGAGCAAAGTGAGCCCGCTATATCCGGCGAGACGGGCAAGAGTCCAGAGCGGCAGAGAAATGAGCAGGCCTATGGAGCCTCCCAGGGCAGAGGCCAGGCTGCCGGCAGCGAAGCCCGCCAGGTTGGCGGTTCGCACGATAAACCAGACGCCAATCAGGCCGCCGGTAAGAAGACTGCCAAGCGCGACGGCTGCGAGTTCGGCTAGTTGTGCTAGGGCCGGCGGCGCGATTTGCTGCGGCAACGGACCGACGGCGAAGATCCATTCGAGCAGAGCAGCGCGCAACTCAAAACCGCCGGGGATCGCTTGCTCGACGCGGCCCGGCGCCAGCCAGACAAGCGCGGCCATCAGTGTGAGCTGTACGACTAACCACAGGGCCAGCACACCGGCGGCATGACGCAGGGCGCCGCGACGTAGTGGGATGACCAGAAATAGGGCGAGAACAAGTGTTTGCGAGAGTTGTAGAAAGCGCGGTTGGCCCATGATCGCGGGAAATGCGGTCGTGAGCACGGAAAAGAAGCCACCCATTACGTAGTAGAGAGGGTCGGCACTCAACTGATAGGTTCTCTGCATGGTGCGCCTAGCGTCACCGCGTTTGTGTCAGGCGCCGTGCGCATGTAGCTACTGATGCGCACGGCGCGGGATACACAATTACGGTTGACGGTTGGGGTCGAGGAGCCACTCGACCAGCCCGTTGATCTCCTCTTCGCTCATGCGTTGGGAGAAATCTTGGGGCATGATGTTGGGCATGTAGCCGTCCACAATGAAGGCGTTCGTGTTGACAATGCTGTTGTGGACATACTCCTCGGCTGTCTGGCTTTCAATGCGTTGTTCGGCATTCTCGCGCAGGTTGCCCATATTGGGGCCGACAATCCCGCGGTTTGCGTCGGTCTGCGGCTGATCGAGGATGTGGCAGCCAGAGCAAGCCATGCTTACAAACAACTCCGACGGCGCGCGCGGCTCGACCGGCCCGGCGGCGGCCTGTTCCGCTCCCTCATAGGGAGACCCTCTGGAAGGCGTATCCTGGAAGGGAATCCAGGGGTCAGTCTCCGCTGTCTGTTGGAGCGCGTCGGCTTCCCAGTTCATGACGTAGGCGGCGACGTTGGCGACCTGGTCAGCGCGCAAGGGTCCGCCATATTCGGCGCCCCAGGTTGCCATCATAACGCCCCACTGGCTATTGGCCTTGCTTGGCCGTCCGGCGGCTACGGTTAGCTCAACGTAGTCGTAGAGGGAGCCGGTGTAACCGACATCGTTCAGACGCTGAGTGAAGAAGTAGCGGCTGTTGAGGGCCGGCCCAGGATTGCCCCTGCCTTCAAGGCCATGACACGACGCGCAATTGTTAGCGTAGACTTCGGCGCCTTTTTCGATGCCGCGGCCATCCCAGTTCGCGGTTTGGGCTTCCATGCGAGGGCCGTCAACCAGCCCAACGAAGAGCAATACGGCGACGGCGAGCATGACGGCTAGGATGCCCACAATGATCTTGAGGATGGGAGATTTGATGTAAAGGTATGCGTACCAGGGCTTGCGCATCGCGATTATTCTCCCCCTTGTGCAGCAGGCCGGAGGAAGTTGAAGTCCCTGAGGCCGTATTGTTCCCAGTAGAGGGAGTTCTCGTGGAGGTAGAAGTCGCGGAGGAAGACTTCCTCAGCACCTTCGGCGCTCAACCAGTGGATCTCCCAGTGCAGTTTCTTGAGAGAGGGCTGGTTCTGGGTGATTTCGAGAATGCCATAGGCATTATTGAAGTCAGGGTCCGCCTCTTCGAAGCGCAAGACTGATGCTTGGAACTCCTCCAACACTTCGGCGAATTCGTGGTCGTCGCTGTGCAATTCCTGGCGCGTGTCATAGACGCCGAGAGGCAGGTGTGCGTAGCCGATTTCGCGGATATGGCCGGCGCCTTCTTCCGGCATCAATTCCTGGACTATCTCGACGGAAGGTGCGCCCTGGACTGCGTACTGGGGGGTGCCCATCCAACTGAGAATGATCATCACGACGCCGGCGACAACGCCGCTGATGATGGCGATGCGGCGATCCTTGGCGCGGCGGCTCGGGTTCGGGTCGAGGTAGGGGATGGCGATGAGCAATACAAGCAAGACGCCGGGCAGGATCACGCCGGCGATGGTCTTGTCTGCGATCTTGAGCAAGCCTTGCAGCCAGTAGAAATACCAGGGCGCTACGGTATGCAGCGGCGTTGACTGCGGATTGGCGATGGACTCAAGCGGCGCCTGGAAGAAGAAGGCGACGATGACAACCATCAGGGTGGTGAAGCCCAGCAAGAATACGGCTTCGTCGATCAGGACGTCGGGCAGGAAATAGACGCGTCGGTCTGCCGGCACTTTATTGGCCGTGTCTTGGCCGACTTCCTCTTCCGAAGCGGGCAGGCTGATGCCGAAGTGCACCACCTTGTAGTAGTGCACGAAGAAGAAGAGGATCAGCAAGATCGGCAAGAAGAAGACATGCAGCAAGTAGAAGCGCAGCAGGCCGTTGGCGCCGATATCAGGCGCACCGCGGGCCAGCAGGTTGACGGTTTCGCCAACGATGGCGGGCGGGACAGCCTCGGCCATCGACGTGCCGATGGTAACGGCCCAGAAGGCCAACTGGTCCCAGGGCAACAGGTAGCCGGAGAAGCTGAGGAAGAGCGTGATGACGAGCAGAATGACTCCCGTGAACCAGGTGAACTGGCGCGGGGCTTTGTAGCTGCCGGTCAGATAGGTTCGGACCATGTGCAGGGTAACTACTGCCACCATCATTTCGGCGCCGAGCCGGTGCACGTCGCGCATGAACTGCCCAAAAGGTACGTTGCTCAGCAGCCGGATCATGTCCGAATAGGCGCGGTCGGGCGAAGGCGCATACCAGATCATCAGGAAGATGCCGGTGATGGTCTCGACCAGGAAGAGATAGGTGGAGAGGAGACCCAGCCGAAAGGTATGGGTGAAGCGCGTCACGCTCTCGTGGTAGTAGGTTGGTTTGATATGGAGTAGAAATGCCTCTGAGTGAGGCTTCAGCCGAGGATTGGGACGTCCGGGCGGCTCGCCGCGCAACATGCGACGCACCTCTCCAGCGCTGATGCCGGCAGTGATGCGTGTGAAGGTGTCGTCGGCCACGTCGAGCGCGGTTTTCAGAAAGCCTTTCTTCTGAACCTCAGGTTGTACAGCCATTTGGACTCCGTTTCAAACAGCAGATTCGATGGTGGACTCGACCCGTTGGCTTGATTCAAACGGCGACTTACGCCGGCGATTATGCCGGCTCAACCCGCGCCGGCGACTGTCCGGCTGGATCGCCGAGATTCTTTTTGCCTGTATCAACGACGACCTGTCCCTCCTCGTAGGTGATCTCGAAATAGTCGAGGGAGCGAGGAGCCGGGCCTTCGATGTAATGGCCATCGCGCGTAAACTTGGAGCCGTGACAGGGGCACTCGAAGCGGCCGTTTGAGGCTTCCCATTTGTAGAGGCAGCCGAGATGCGTGCAGACCATATACAGCGCACGCGGGTCGCCTTCTTCGGTGGTGACGAGCCAGAACTTGCCAGTGGTATCAGGCTGGGGCGCTGCCGAAGCGTCGGGAAGGGCTGATTCAGGGCCGATGAAGAACTTGCCGCCGAATTCGCCCGCACGGAAGCGGGGATACATGTAGAGAAAGCTGCCCACTGCGGCTTGAAGTCCGAGCAGACCGAGAGCGCCGCCCCAGGCATAGGTGAGGAATTCGCGCCGGTTCATCTCTTGCTGCGATGGCGCTTGCGACTCTGCGTCCGCTTTTGGGGCTGCGGCGGGCGCGGGTCTCTTGCGTTCGGGGGCAGGTTTGGGCGCAGCGCCGTTGCCGGCAGGAGCGGTTTTTTCCCCGGCGCGCGCCGGCTTCGGCTTAGGGGCGGGCGCTGTTTCTTCCGCTACTGCCGTCGCCTCTGAGGCCGGTTCCGCAGCCGGCGTCTCCACGGCGGGCGCTGCTTCTTCCGCAGACTGTCTGGGACGCGGCGTAGCGGCAGGTTGCTCTTCTCCTTTGTGTTGAGCTTGAGCGCGCTTGGCCGCATCCTGCATCTTCTGTTTCAGCTCGGCGATACGCTTTTCGCGTTCCGCACCGGACAAGTCGGAAATCTTCTCCGCCATGTGAGACTGGCCTCCTGCCGATCACGCTCGGGTCGCTGAGACGATTGCGCCGACGTCTTCGGGAAATGGAAAACGCAATACAGCGACCCTGATGGGACGTTGGTTGGAACCGCTCTAAGTTATCGCCGCCTCTGTCCGCTAGGCGACAGCCGGATAGGGACTATAGCATACGGCCTTAGGCTTGTCAAAAACCTGCCGAATTTCCGGACTGAATCGTTCCCCGTAACCTGGCGACGATTGACCGCTGCTGTCATTTCGGCTTAAAGATCGCTGAGGCGCATCGCCAGTTGGCTCTTGCGTTCGCCTAGCTCGGTTTGTTTGGCGCGTTCTCTCTCGATGACCTGTTCGGGCGCCTTGTTGATGAAGCCGGGATTGGCGAGCAACTCGCTGCTGCGGCGGATCTGCTCCTCTAGCTGCGCCATTTCTTTCTCCAGCCGCATGCGCTCGGCCTGGAGATCGACCATGCCGGCGAGAGGCAGGTAGATTGTCATACCGCCGGTGGCAAGCGTAATCGCCTTGTCAGGGGCGGGCAGGGCCGCGCCCCAGGTCGTCTGAGCCGGGTCAAGGCGGGCCAGGCTGACCAACATCGACTGGTTATCTTCGACCAAGGCCAGCTGATCTCCGGCGCTGAACTGGGCGGCGATCCGCTTGGCCGGCTCCACGTCGTATTCACTGCGCGCGTTGCGGATGGCGCGCACCGCGTCCTGTAGGCGACTGAAGTCCTCCTCGACGCGTTCGTCGACGAGACCGGATAGGCGCGGCCATCGAGAAACGATGAGGGCGCGGCCGTTGCCGGCCAATTCGGGCAGATTTTGCCAGATGGCCTCGGTAACGAAGGGCATAAAGGGATGAAGCAGGCGCATGCTGTGTTCGAGCACGAAGGCGAGCGTCTGGCGCGTGGCATGAGCTTCGGCAGGGGACCCGCCGTAGAGGCGCGTTTTGGCCGCTTCGATGTACCAGTCGCAGTATTCGCTCCAGAGGAAGTCGTAGAGTTGGCGGCCTGCTTCACCCAATTGCCAGTTGTCGATCAGGCGGGTGACCTCGTCCTGTGTGCTCTGCAGGCGACTCATGATCCAGCGGTCGGCGAGAGATCGCAGTTCGGGCGCGGGAAGCGCATAGCTTGCATTGAACGAGTCCGAATCCTGGGCGACGTCGAGCTGGTCATCCTCAAGGTTCATGATGACGAAGCGGGCGGCATTCCAGATCTTGTTGGCGAAGTTGCGGTTGGACTCGATGCGGGTGACGCTGAGTTTCATGTCGTTGCCTGGCGTTCCACCTGTGAGCAGGGAGAAGCGAAGGGCGTCGCTGCCGTATTCGGCGATGATGTCCAGGGGATCAAGCGCGTTGCCGAGGCTCTTACTCATTTTGCGGCCTTGTTCATCGCGCACGAGCCCATGTAGGTAGACATAGCGGAACGGGACCTTGCCCGTGCACTTAAGCCCTAACATGATCATGCGGGCAACCCAGAAGAAGATGATGTCGTAGCCTGTCTCGAGGACGGTGGTGGGGTAATAACGATCGAGGTCCTCGGTTTCTTGGGGCCAACCCAGTGTGCTGAACGGCCAAAGTCCGCTGGAAAACCATGTGTCGAGCACGTCGGGGTCTTGTTCCAGATGGACGGCTTCACCGTAGTGGGCGATAGCCTGTTCTTGAGCATGGCTCTCGCTGCGCGCGGCGAAGGCGCGGCCGTCGGGTCCGTACCAGATGGGGATGCGATGGCCCCACCACAGTTGGCGGCTGATGCACCAGTCGCGGATATTCTCCATCCAGTGGAAATAGACCTTTTCGAAGCGCTGGGGCACGATCTGGATGGCGCCGCTACGCACGGCTTCGATAGCGGGTTTGGCCAGTGCCGGGGTGCGCACCCACCATTGGACGCTGAGCAGGGGCTCGACGACGGTATTGCAGCGCTGGCAGTGACCGACCTGGTGGGCGCGCTCTTCGACGCGCACGGTCAGACTGGCCTCCTCCATGTCTTGCCACATTTTTTTACGCGCTGCGTAGCGGTCGAGGCCGGCGTAGGGTCCCGCCTCGTCGTTGAGCGTGGCATCCTGGTTCATGATGTTGATCATGGGCAGGTGATGCCGCTTGCCGATCTCGTAGTCGTTGGGATCGTGACCGGGGGTCACCTTCAGCGCGCCGGTGCCGAAGGCAGGATCGACGTACTCGTCGGCGATGACCGGGATTTCGCGGCCGAGAATGGGCACGATGGCGGTTTTGCCGACGACGTCGCGGTAACGGTCGTCGTCGGGATGCACGGCGACAGCGGTGTCACCCAGGATCGTTTCGGGACGGGTGGTGCTGACCTCGAGGAAGCCGCCTTCTTTGAGCGGGTAACGGAAAGTGTAGAAGTTGCCGTG